>CASGDD010000173.1 GCA_949300115.1 uncultured Oscillospiraceae bacterium
CACCACGCGATCAGCAATCTGCTCGGGACCAGCACCAACATCGTCGGCAAGATCACCGATGAGCACTTCAACGAGCTGGCCAACCAGGGCCTCTCGGCGATGGATGAGACCGAGCGCGGTGAGATCTACGCCGAGCTGCAGCAGTATATGTACGACAACGTCTATGTCATCCCGATGTTCGTCGGCGTGATCACCTACGGTGTCTGGGACTACATCGACGGCTTCTATCCCGACCCCGGCCGTCAGGTCAAGTTCAACGGCATCACCATCAAGGAGGCATAATCTCCCCCACGCATAAGCCCCAAGCGCCCCGGAAAATCCGGGGCGCTTTTGCGCGGGGAGAAAGGCGTCGCGCCTGGCGCCCTCTGTCCGGCAATCGGCCGCTCAGGGGGACAGCGGGATTTTGCGGGCCATGGGCGGCATTCTCGATATGGCTCTACAAAATCCGACCATCATCCTGTCATCCCGCTCGATTGCCCTTCCTCCGCTTCTATGCTATAATAGGGTATCAGAGACTGGTATCGCCCTGCCGCAGGGGAATCGATCGGGCGGTTTCCGCGGGTGGGCTGGGAAAAGGAGGCATCTCCCCATGAAAAAAGCGTTGTTAAACGGCCACTTCTACCTCGAACGGGACAAGTTCGCCGAGGCGGTGCTCATCGAAGACGGCATCATCGCGGCGGTCGGTTCGAACGAGGAGATTCGCGCCCGGATGGGCGACGCCGAGACGGTCGATCTGGGCGGCGGCACCGTCCTGCCCGGCTTCAACGACAGCCACATGCACATCCTCAACTTCGGCGCCAAGCTGCTCTCGGTCGATCTGATGGGGGTGCGGTCGATCGACGAGATGGTCGAGCGGGTGAACGCCTACATCGACGAGCATCATCCGGCGCCCGACGCGGTGATCACCGGCCGCGGCTGGAATCAGGACTATTTCGACGACGGCCCGGTCATCCCGACCCGCCAGGATCTCGACCGGATCAAGGGGGATTACGCGGTGCGGCTGACCCGTGCCTGCGGCCATCTGGTGGTGGCCAATACCCGCATGATCGAACGGGCGGGCGTCACCGCCGAGACGCCCCAGCCGGAGGGCGGCCGCTTTGAGCTGGGGCCGGACGGCACACCCAACGGCCTGTTCCGCGAGACAGCCGGTGTCGCGCTGCTCGACCGGGCCACCCCTGCCCCCACCCGTGCCGACCTGGCGGCCCGCATCGAGAGCACCCTCGCCTACGCGGCCCACTACGGCATCACCTCGCTGCAGTCGAACGATGTCGAGGACGACAACTGGCAGGAGGTCCTGTCGGTCTATGAGGAGCTCGATCGGGCGGGCAAGCTCAAAGCCCGGGTCTATCACCAGTGCTGCTTCATGTCCGCCGAACCCTTCCAGGCGTTCCTCGCGGCCGGCTATCGCACCGGCAAGGGCACCGATTATCAGAAGGTCGGTCCCTTCAAGCTGTATACCGACGGTTCCCTGGGGGCGCGCACCGCGCTGCTGCGGGAGGATTATGCCGACGATCCGGGCAACCGGGGCATCGAATGCATCTCGGCGGAGGGGGCCCGCACACTGGTTCGGGCAGCCGACGCGGCCGGGATGCAGGTCTCCATCCACTGTATCGGGGACGCGGCCATCTGCCGGGTACTCGATATCTACGAGGAGATTCTGGGCGACAAGCCCAACGCCCACCGGCACGGCATCATCCACTGCCAGATCATGGATGAGGGGATGCTCGAACGGATTGTCCGGCATGGCATCCTGGTGCAGGCACAGCCGATCTTTCTCCACTACGACCTGCATATCGTCGAGGATCGGGTGGGCAAGGCGCTGGCCGAAACCTCCTATCCCTTCGGCAGCCTCTATCGCCGGGGCGCGCCGATCTCCTACGGCACCGACGCGCCGGTGGAGGATCTCAATCCCTTCGAAAATCTCCACTGCGCCGTCACCCGGGAGGATCTAAACGGCTATCCGGCGGGCGGCTATGTCCCCTCCGAGCGGGTGGATATCGCCTCGGCCATCGACATCTACACGATGGGCGGCGCCTACACCTCCTTCGAGGAGAACCGCAAGGGCCGCATCAAGGAGGGTTATCTCGCCGATCTCGTCCTGCTCGACCGGGATATCTTCACCATCCCCGAGGAGGAGATCAAGCACACCCAGGCCCTCGCCACCTGGCTCGGCGG
>CASGDD010000174.1 GCA_949300115.1 uncultured Oscillospiraceae bacterium
TTCTGCCCGGCGTGCGGCCGTTCGATCCGTTCGAGCTTGTCCAGCTTGAGGATCCTACTGTGCGCCCGTTTGGCGGTCGAAGCGCGCACCCGGTTGCGGTCGATATAGTCCTGCAGATCGGCAATCTCCTGCTGCTGCAGCTCATACGCCTTTCGCTGGCTTCGCAGATACTGTTCCTTTTGGGGCAGATAGGCGGTATAATTGCCCGGGAAACGAAGAAGCGTACCCTCATCCATCTCGTAGATGACCTTGGCCATCCGGTCGAGAAAATACCGGTCATGGGAGACCGCCAGCACGGCGCCCTTAAAATCGGCAAGGTAGTCCTCCAGCCAGAGGGCGGTCTTGAAATCGAGATGGTTGGTCGGCTCGTCGAGCAGCAGAAGGGAAGGGCTTTCGAGCAGCAGGCGGGCAAGCGCCAGACGGGTTTTCTCCCCGCCCGACAGGGTGGCGATGGGGGTATCCTCCGCCCGGTCGCCGAAGCCCATGCCGTTTAAAACGGTGCGGATTTTTACCTCCATCTGATAGCCGTCGAGATCCTCGAACCGGGTGTGCAGCCGGGCGTATTCCTCGCCCAGCATGGCCCGCCGCTCGGGGGAAAGGCCGGCCGATTCCATCTCCCGTTCGATCGCCTGCATCCGGGACTCCACCTCCAGCTGGCCGGTAAAGACCGACCGCATCTCCCCGAAGAGGGTACCGTTCTCGTCGAGGCCGCTGTGCTGCCCCAGATAGCCGATCGAAACACCGCCCGCAAAGGCAATTTCTCCCGCATCCGGCTCCTCCAAGCCGGTCATCAGCCGCAGCAGGGTGGTCTTGCCCGAACCATTGGGTCCGATCAGCCCGATCCGATCCCCCTCGACAACGGTCAGCGAGAGATCTCGCAGCACCGGCTGGGCACCGTATTCCTTGACGATATGTTCGAGTGTGACAAGCATGGTCGTTGCGCTCCTTGAACCGTCCGGCATCCGTCCGAACGGCCGTCCGGTGAAATTACAAACATCCAGTTTTCTATTATAGCAATCCCAACGGGTTCTCGCAACCCGGCCGGGCCAGCGCGGCGGATGCCGCGATAGATTCGGGGTGGACATCCATCGGCCGATTCGATATAATGGGAATGCAATCATTGGAGGGGATCGCCGGCCTCGGGCCGGCGGAAAGGAGGCGCGAAACATGCGTCCGTCAAACGGAATCGGCAAACCTCTTTTGTATCTGCTTGGAATCTGCGGCCTGATCGTCTTTGCCTTTTACGATCTCTCGATCTCCCGGTTTCTCTACCAGCCACAGGCACTGCTTGCCCGGGCGGTCCACGTGGCGGGCGAATGGCCGAACTCAATCGCGATGATCTTCTCGGGCTGCGTGCTCTTCGGCGGCCGCGACCGCTGGTCGCTCCATCCGGCACGGGAGCTCCTCGGTGCGCTGCCCGTCTTTGTCGGCATGGGCATCCTCTTTCCCCACACCTGGTACCATCTGCTGGGGATCTGGCCGCCCCTCTGGCTCTCCTGCGCGGTGGTGCTGCTGGGCGGCGCCTTTCTGCTGCTGCTCTTCGCCAGCGGCGACCCCAACGTTTACCGGCGGCTGCGCGGCATCGCGATGACTGCGCTGTTGCTGTCGGTTTTTGCCATCCTGTCGGTCAATCTCCTCAAGCTGATCTGGGGCCGGGTGCGGTTTTACGATATGCTGCCCGACTGCACCGCCTTCACCCCCTGGTATCTGCCCCAGGGCTTTACCGGCAACGCCTCCTTCCCCTCGGGACATACCGCCAACGCCTGTACCAGCCTCATCCTCTGGCTGTTCGCCGAACGTTCCACCCATCCGGTGGCCCGTCGGGTGCTCTATCTCTTTCCCGTCTTCTGGATTACGCTGGTCGCGTTCGGACGGATCATGTATGGTGCCCATTTTGCTTCCGACGTTCTGGTATCCATCCTGTTATGCACCTCCGCCTTCGGCTTTCTGCGCCGGGAGATGATGGCCGGCCATATCGGCGGCTGATCCAGCGTCCCACCGGGGGGATGACAGCGGTCGGGAAGGCCGCGGTCCGGAGGTGTCCCGCCGCGCCATACATCCGGGCCGATTCAGGATGCATGGCATAAAAATACCGCCCAACCCCTCCGGGGCTTGGGCGGTCTGTCCGAAGGAACGCCGGATTTACGCAAGGATATAGTTGCCGCGCGCCTCGAGGATATCGCAGACCTCGTCGGTGATAAAGGTGCATTCGTCGATCGAGAAGGCACGGTAGAAGGCACGCCGGTTGGCTTTGGAGGAATCGGCCAGTACATAGACCTCTCGGGCGTTGTCCTTGGCCATCTCCTTTTTGCGGGCCTCTCGGGCGTCGCAGGTGCTGACGCCGCCCCGCTCGCTGAAGCCGTTGGTGCCGATAAATGCCTTGTCAAAATACATATTGTCAAGCATCTTTTCGGTGATTGAACCCACCACCGATTCCAGCTCGAGGATGATATCGCCGCCTAAAATGATGCAGCTGATCCCCATTCGGATCAGCTCGTTGACCACCAGGATGTTGGAGGTCACCACGGTGATATTCGAACGGTCGAGGTAGGGAACCATGGTGGCGGCGGTGGTGCCCGAGTCGATGTAGATAACATCCCCGTCGCTCACCAGCTCGGCCGCCCGTTTGCCGATGCGCTCCTTTTCATCGGTGTGGATATGCTTTTTCTTGTTGACAGGCAGATCATACGACCCGCTCTTGAGTTTGGCGGCACCGCCGCGCAGCAGGACAATCTCCCCGTCCTTGGCCAGTGCGTGCAGGTCCCGCCGGGCGGTGGAAAGCGAGACACCCAGCGTCTCCGCCAGCTCTTCCATATAGATGATATCCTTGCTTTTGATCAGCTCGAGTATACTGTTGCGCCGGATATAGGGAATCATACTTATACCCTCCCACAGAACATCTTGTTTCCAGTATACACGAAAAGTTGGAAAAACTCAACGGATTTTTCAGCTTTTTTCACGAAGTTGAAAAAATTTGATAAGCTTTCCGGCGAAAATAGGCGCCCTATCGGCCGTCGTCGCGGCCGTTTTTCCCCTTGCGCAGAACCGGCGGCCCCGTTTTTTTGGGCCCCGTATCCGAGGATGGATGAGGAGGTTTCTTGTAATGGCAGCTTCTTTTGCGACAACCGAAAAACCCATGACCCCCGGCCGGGCTTCCCTCTGCATGCTCATCTGCGGCATCATGTGGAGCACCGGCGGATTGTTTGTCAAGCTGATCCCCTGGCACCCGGTGGTCATCTCGGGCGCCCGCAGCCTCATCGCGGCGCTGATTGTGCTGCTCTATCTGAAAGGGCCCCGACAGATCCTGGCCAACCGCCGCACGATGCTTGCCGGTCTGTTTCTGACCCTGGTGATGGTTTTGTATGTCTGGGCCATCAAACTGACGACGGCTGCCAACGCCATTGTGCTGCAGTACCTCTCACCGGTCTTCATCATTCTCATCAACCTGCTGGTCTTTCAACAGAAAGCCACCCTCAAGCAGCTCATTGCGGTGGGTATTTCGGTCTGCGGCATTGCCCTCTTTTTCTTCGACCAGCTGTCGCTCGAGGGGCTCATCGGCTGCATTCTGGCCATCCTCAGCGGAGTTTTCTACGCCGCCTACTATGTTGCCAGCAACCATCTCAACAGCCAGCAGGAGACCCTCAGTGCCACCTTTTTCGGACAGTTCTACACCACCCTCTTCGCCATCCCCTTTGCGGTTGCAAGTCCGCCCGTCCTGTCGGGTGCGTCGCTTGTCAACCTTCTGCTGCTGGGTGTGATCCAGCTGGGATTGCCCTATGTCATCTATAGCCGGGCGATCCGCTATTGCGCGCCGCTCAATGCGATGCTCATCTGCATGGTCGAGCCGCTGCTCAACCCCGTCTGGGTCTTTCTGGCGGTGGGGGAGGTCCCCGGTTTCTTCGCCCTCATGGGCGCCATTGTGGTCATTTCGGTGGTCACCTGGTGGTCGATCACCTCCTTGCAGGACAGCCGGAAACAGACGGGAGAGGGAAAGGTATGAAACGGATTCTTTTACTGACGACGGGCGGCACCATCGCCTCCCGCCAGGGGGATCAGGGACTTGCGCCCGCCATCCATTCGGATGAAATCCTCCGCTATCTCGATCATCTGGGGAACGGCTACCAATTTGCCCAGCGGGATCTGATGGATCTCGACTCCTCCAACATCCAACCGGAGGAGTGGCGGCTGATTGCCCGCACCGTCTACGAACATCTCGCGGACTATGACGGCATCATCATCACCCACGGCACCGATACGATGGCCTACACCGCCTCGGCGCTCAGCTTTATGCTGCAAAACCTTCCCAAAAGCGTGGTCTTCACCGGCAGTCAGCTGCCGCTCGAGGACCCCCACACCGATGCGCTGCAGAACCTCTATACGGCGGTTTCGGCGGTCGACGAGGGCATCTGCGGCGTCACGGTGGCCTTCAATCGCCGGATCATCTGCGGCACCCGGGCGGTCAAGGTCAGCACGATGGGATTCGACGCCTTCCACAGCATCAACGCACCGCCGATGGCCGAGATCTACGCCGACGGCATGCGGGTCTACCGCCGGAGTACCCACGAGCTCGATCCCACCCGGCCCATCCAGTTCGACGATACCCTCGAAAGCAACGTCTTTCTCCTCAAACTCATCCCCGGCACCCGTCCGGAGATCTTCGACGCGCTGGCCGCGATGGACTACAAGGGCATCGTCCTCGAAGCCTTTGGCGCCGGCGGCCTGCACTACATCAACCGGGATCTGCTCGACCGGCTGGAGATGATCACCGGCCGTGGCATTCCGGTTGTCGTCTGCAGCCAGTGCCTCTACGAGCGGAGCGATCTGTCGATCTACGAGGTTGGACAGCGGCTGCTTGCCAAGGGGGTCATCCCCGGCAACGATATGACCACCGAAGCGGCCGTGACCAAACTGATGTGGGTGCTCGGCCAGACCCGGAACCGGGAGGAGATCGAGCGCTATTTCCGCCGCAGCCTGGCGGGGGAGAGCACGGTATAAAGTATATAAGCTTTACAGCTATCGATGGCGCTGGGCGCCAACAGGAAAGAGGGGATTCGGATGATTCTGCGCGGCAACATCACCTCCCAGCTGCTGGGGATGGACACCGGTCTGACGGTGCTCTGCGCCGATGCGGCGGAGATGGCGCCCCGCAAGGTGGTTTACCTGCTGCATGGGCTGTGGGGGGATGCCGACAGCTGGCTCGACTATACCCGGCTGCCCACCCATGCCAAAGGTACCGGCGCGCTCTATGTGATGCCGGAGGCTGGCCGAAGCCTTTACACCGAT
>CASGDD010000175.1 GCA_949300115.1 uncultured Oscillospiraceae bacterium
AGCGCCCCCGGATCGATGCCTCCCGTGCCGCCGGAACTTCCGCCGCTGCCCCCGTCCTGGCCGGCATTGCCCCCGTTCATCATCCGGCTGAGCATCCCCGCCATCGACATCAGCTGGGCGGGATCGGGCAGATTCTGTCCCACCGGCGCGGTGGATGCGGGCGGGGGCATCGAGGGGGGTTCGGCCACCGGGGTGGCAGGGGCAGCCGTGCCGGTCGGCCCCACCAGCAGATTGGCCATCTCCTGCAGCTTGCGCATCCCATCGGGGCCGAGCAGGGCGCTGAGTTGGCTGTTTAAATCCTCCATGCCCTCTCAGCCTCCCCTCAGCTGCCGCAGCAGCGCCGCTGCCGCCGGGGAATGGAGCAGCTGTTCGGCCAGCTCGGGGCGCTGCAGCAGCGCTTCGAACTGCTGCCGCTTCGCGGGATCGAGCCGGGCGCCCAGGCCGCTTACATCTCCCTGGGCGAGCTGCGCCGCAAGCGCGTCCGCCTCCATCCCCAGCCGTCCGCCGGCCATGCGCAGCAGCGCCTCCATCTGACGGCGGTCCAGTCCATCCTCTGCCATCGGGCGGTCACCTCCCCGGATGCTGCCGGAAGGGAGGGCACGCGCCGCCCCTTCCGCACGGAGAAGCGGTTGCGGTTTGCCATCCTTCCGGGTATAATGGAGGATATTCCGCGGCGGCCGATGCCGGGCGGAATCCTCCGAACGCTATATCCTATGCCAGAAAAGGGCCTTTGTTGCCTGTTTATTTTCGCAAAACCGGAAGGATGGAGCAAAATCATGCGACTGATTGTACTCAGCGACAGCCACGGCCGGATCGACCGGGTGGAGCAGGTGGTCGAGCGGCATCTCCGCGAAGCGGATGCCTTTCTCTTTTTGGGGGATGTCCTGCGGGATATCGAAGGGATCCGCGAACGGACCGCCCGCAAGGAATGGATCGCCGTCCCCGGCAACTGCGACTGGGGCAGTACCCTCACCCCCACCTATCTGATCCCCTTCGCGGACGCCGGCCGGGAGGTGCGCACCCTCATCACCCACGGCCATCTCTTTTCGGTCAAACGGGGCTACACCCGGTTGGAGGCGGAGGCGGAAAAGCGCGGGGCCCAGCTGGTGCTCTTCGGCCACACCCACCAGCCCTACACCGCCTACCATGGCGGCATCTACTACCTCAATCCCGGCAGCCTCGGCCATCCGCGCGCGGGCGCGCCCAGCTATGGGGTGGTCGATATCACCGCGGCCGGCATCGTCCCCCATGTCGTCGAGGTGCAGCCATGATCCTCACCCTGCATACCCATACCCTGGGACAGATCTATCGATGGCAGCCCACCCTCGATTCGACCAACACTACCCTCATGCGCCAGGCGGATACCCTGCCCCACGGTTTTCTGCTCACCGCCGGCCATCAGACGGCGGGCAAAGGGCGGCTCGGCCGCCGCTGGGAGGACCGGCCGGGCGCGTCGGTCTGCTTCTCCCTCCTGCTGCGCCCCGAAAAGCCCCTCGCCGAGCCGGGGGTGCTGCCGCTCCTCTTTGGACTGGGCTGTGCCGAAGGGCTCTCCGACCGGACGGGCCGGGAGATCGGGCTCAAATGGCCGAATGATCTCATCCTCGCGGGCGGCAAGCTCGCCGGCATTCTCTGCGAAAGCCGTCCGGCGGGGGATGGGATGGCCTATGTCTGCGGCGTCGGGCTCAACCGTGCCCAACAGGCCGCCGATTTCGAGGGGCTCCCCCACGCCATCTCGCTCGCGATGGCCGGTGTCCCGCCCCTCCCGGCGGAGGATCTGATCGCCTGCATGACCGAGGGGTTCGAGCGGGTGTACGACCGCTGGCAGGAGGTGGGCTTCGCCGCCCTGTCATCCCGCTACGCCGCCCGCTGTGTCACGCTGGGACGCCGGGTGCGGGCGCTGGGTATCGAGCCGCCCCTCGAGGGCATTGCCGAAGCGATCGCCCCCGACGGCGCCCTGCTGATCCGCACGGGCGATGCCTGCCACCCCGTCCATGCCGGCGAGGTTTCGGTCCGCGGGGAGCGGGGCTATCTCTGATCCCCCCGGCCGCCGCAAAAACTTCCCCGGAAAATCTCCGCCGCCCTCTTGCAATTTCCCGGCGCTTGTGCTACT
>CASGDD010000176.1 GCA_949300115.1 uncultured Oscillospiraceae bacterium
GGCTCGGACAGCAGTACCGGCGGCGTCTCGGGCGCGACGACGATCATCGAATCGATCGAAATTTCCACCTATCACGCATAATCCACCCAAACGGCAAGGTGTTCGCGCGCGTGACATTAAGAAAACAAAGGTTTCCAGGGAAACTGCGAAGCATCGCAAAACCGCTGCAAAGCGGCGGATGCAAGGCAGAGGGCCGCAGCGCTCCATAGTGGAACGCAAGGCCCGATAACGCGGCAGACGCCGCTTTGCAGACAGAGTTTTGCGGCTTTGTTTTCTTATGGAACCGCGCAGTCCCCCTTGCCGTTTTTTCGAAGCATACCCCACCGAAAGCATCTCGACCCCAGGAGGTTTGTGACCGACATGGACAACCCTGCCCCTTTCCGCCCGACAGCCTCTGCCGGTGAGGCGGGCGGCATCAGCGCCAACACGCTCAAGCTGATCGCCATCCTCGCGATGCTCTGCGACCATATCGCACTGCTCTTTGTCCCGCCCTACACCGCCCTCTGGGTGGGGATGCATCTGGTCGGGCGGATCACCGGGCCGGTCATGTTCTTTTTTGTGGCCGAAGGCTACCGGCACACCCGCAGCGCCAACCGGTACACCCTGCGGCTGGCCCTCTTCGCCGCTCTCAGCTATCTGCCCTACCTCTACATGGAGACCGGCTCGCTGCTGCCGGACGCCTACAGCTGGCTTAATTTCAACGTCATCTACACCATCCTGGTCGGATTGCTGGCCGTCCGGGTGCGGCATGAGCTGGCGAACCCCTATCTCAAGGTGATTCTCATCCTGCTGCTCGGCCTGCTCTCCATTCCCGGCGACTGGGGGCTGATCGGCTTTACGATGATCTTCGCCTTCGACTTCTTCCACGACAGCTTCACCGAGCAGGCGGTGGCCTATACCTTCATCGTCCTCTTCCAACACGGGACGCTGAACACCCTGCTCTACCCCCTCACCACCTATCTCGCCATCGGACAATGGGTCCCCCTCGATCCGCAGAGCGGCATGACGCTGCTGATCGACCTCGGCATGTTCCTGCCGCTGCTCCTGCTCCGCCGCTACCACGGACGGCGGGGACGGGGCGGCTGGCTTGCCAAGTGGGGCTTCTACCTGTTCTATCCCGCCCACATGCTGCTGCTCGGCTGGATCTATGAGCGGCTTTACTGGTAAGAAAGGAGCGTTCCCCCATGACCGACCGTATCCAGCAACAGCTTGACTTTCTCGCCGAGATCGACAAGATGAAATCGGTGCTGCGGCAGACGCTGCTCATCGATCGGTCCCGTCGGGAGAACGACGCCGAACATTCCTGGCATCTGGCGATGACCGCGATGGTGCTCGCCGAATACGCCGGTCCGACGGTCGATCTCAACCATGTGCTGCGCATGGCGCTCGTCCATGACCTGGTCGAGATCGATGCCGGCGACACCTTCGCCTATGACACCGCCGGCTATGCCGACAAGGATGACCGCGAGCGGGCCGCCGCCGACCGGCTGTTTGCGCTGCTGCCCGGCGACCAGGGCCCCATGCTGCGGGCACTGTGGGAGGAATTTGAGGCGATGGAGACGCCGGATGCCCGCTACGCGGCTGCCTGCGACCGGCTGCAGCCGCTGCTCCACACCTATCTGACCGACGGCCACACCTGGACGCTGGGCGGCGGGGTCACCGAAGAGCAGGTCTGGCAGCGGATGGCGGTCGTCGAGGACGCCGTTCCCGCCCTCTGGCCGTTTGTGCAGGAGGTCATCGCCTGGGGGCTGCGTACCGGCAAGCTCCGCCCGGATCCGGAAGCCGCCCAATAGACCGCATCAAAGCGCCCTCCCACACCGCCGGACGGATGGGAGGGCTTTGCATGGGATATGTTAGAGGCTACCGCAGCGGCTGCACCTCGCGGAAGCAGGCAATGTGGGTGGGCGTGATCGCCCGGTCGAGATGATAGCAGCCGAAATACCAGCGGTTGTAGGAGACCTCCCGGGTGACCGCATCAAAGTAGGTGTTGAGCCGGTTGATGGTATCCCCATCCATCCGGATGAAATTGGCGACCGAAGCCGGCGCCTCGTGGGAGACGATAAACTCCACCCGGTTGTCGTGCGCCGCGAGGTTGCGGCGTCCCCGCTCGAGCTCCTCGTCGGTGGGCATCTCCTCCGCCCACCAGGTCCGTCCCTCCTCGCGGATGTCGTGGTCGAGGCTCTCCCCGCCGCCGAAGGCAAAGAAGGTGTGGCCCTCGATCGAGAAGACCTCCCCCCGCATCAGATGGTAGAGATTGTCGGCGATCTGATGGGCCCTTCCGCCGCAGAAGTCGACCAGCGGATAGCGCGCGAGCAGGGTGAGATTGTCGTGGCAGCCCTCGACAAAGAGAATCCGACAGCGTCTGCGGGCAATCCGGCGCAGCTGCTTTTCCTCCTCGGACGATCCATCCCAGAGGAAGCCGAAGTCGCCGCAGACGATCAGCGTGTCCCCCCGGCGCAGCCGTTTGACCGCCCGATCCTCCAAGCGGGTCGGGTCGCCGTGCATATCCCCTGTCAGATAGATCATTTCCCTGTCTCCCCCTGCCGAGTTTAAGAAAAATTCACCGCTTCGCCACTTTTACTTTACCGCGGTTTCTGTTATACTATATTTATTGCATCTCCCGCGGCGCTGCCCCCGGGGCATCCGCGCTTCGAATACACCCCGCCCGCGTTTTCGTTGGGTAGAAGGGGGTGGAATCTTTTTTATCATACAATGTACAGGAGGGATTGTCCAGATGCGAAAGGTGAAAATCCTGGTTTCGCTGACACTTCTCCTTTCGATGCTCCTCGGTTTTGCCCTGCCCGCCGCCGCGGCCTATACCCCTACCACCGAAGTCTCGGCTGCGGCCGCCTATATGGTCAACCTCGATACCGATATCGTCGTCTATGCCAAAAACGAACGGGAACAGCGTTCCCCCGCTTCGCTGACCAAGATCATGACCACCATCATCGCGATGGAGGAGGTCGACGATCTGGAAAACACGATGGTCACCGCCCAGGCGGGGTTTGACAGCTCCCTCTACGGCCTCAATCCCTCGCTGGCCGATATTCGGGCGGGGGAGACCCATTCGATGTATGAACTCATCTGCGCAATGATGATCCATTCGGGCAACGACGCCGCGCTGGCCGTCGGGTACTATCTGGGCGGCGGCGATCTTGAAAATTTCTACCGCAAGATGAACGCCAAAGCGCGGGAGATCGGCGCGATGGACACCAACTTTTCGAGCGTCAACGGGCTGACGCCCGAAGAGAACAACTACACCACCGCCTACGACATGTATCTGATCTCCCGTTACGCGATGGATATCCCCGGGTTTATGGAAATCTGCTCGATGACCCGCTATCAGATTGAGGAGAACGAAACCCGGGCGGGCAAGCTGATGATCACCACCAACAAGCTGATGGAACCCAACCACCAGTACTACTACCCCGACGCCCGGGGCATCAAGACCGGCTACACCGAGATGGCCGGCCGTTGTCTCGTCACCACCGCCACCCGCAATGGGCTGACCTATCTGCTGGTGCTGCTCGGCTGCCCCGACCGGGATGCCAGCGGGGAGATGCTGGAGGCGCGGATGCACTTTGTCGACGCCATCAATCTGTTTGACTGGGCGTTCGATACCTTCGAGGTCAAAGAGCTGCTCAGCAACCAGGATTGGGTGGCCGAAGTGCCGCTGACCCTCGCCTGGAACAAGGATTTTCTTCGCGTCAAGCCGGCTGCCACCTTCTCCTATCTGGTACCCAAGGATATCGACGCAGCCAGTGTCGAGCGGCATGTCATCACCGAAACCTCGGTGGAGGCGCCGGTCACCGAGGGCACCGTCCTCGGCAAGATCGACCTCATCCTGGCGGGTGAAACGATCGGCCAGGTCGATCTGATCGCCGCCGAGAGCGCCGAACGCAGCTCGCTGCTCGCTCTCGTCGCCCAGGTGCAGGCCATCTTCGGCTCCATCTGGTTTAAACTCGCCCTGATCCTCATCATCCTGCTGGTCATCGGTTATATCTTCCTGATGGTCCGCCACAACCGCCGCCGGCGCTACAAGATGTACAAGCCCCCGCGTCCGAAAAACCGCAAGAATCCGAACGGGCGTTAAAGCATGTCAGCACCCCGCCACCCCCATCCAAAAAGGATGGGGGTGGCTTTTTCTATGCCCCCGCTGGTGGCCGGCTCTCCGGTTTATGGGACCAGGGTGGGGTGTATACTGGGCTCTGCGCGGTCATACAATGGGACAAAGGCGCTTTTCTGTGTACACATAAATCCTCTCATCGGTTTTGTTCTTGTCAAAATCATACTCTTTTTACGATTTTGATAAAAATATAACAATATTTTTATTTTATTTTTCAACTTTATACTATTTTTTTGTTCATTTCGTATATGGAAATTCGCTTTTTAATATGTGTATAATGTATACATAAAAATCCTTCTTGGAGGTGTCGCATATGCTAAAAAGGCCCTATATCGTCGTTGAGTGGAATGATACCGAGTCCGATGCCAAAGGCTGGCTGTGCGCCTACAACTTTGTTGGCCATTATTGCGGCGGCGGCACCCGGATGCATCCTACCGTCACCAAGGAGGAGGTCATCCGGTTGGCCACCACCATGGGCTATAAGTATAAGGCGTGCGAATCCCAAACAACCGGCGGTTGTAAGGGCGGCATCGCCTACGACTACAAGGCGCCCGACGCCAAGGATGTTCTGCGCCGCTACCTGACCGCCATGGCCCCCTACATCAAAGCCGGCGTTTCGATTGGCGGTGATTTGGGGGTTGATTACGCGGATGTTCTGGAAATTCTGGACGACCTGGGCATCGGTTTGCCGCAGACCAAAGCCATGCGAAACGACCCCAAGTTCCAGCAGTATATCAAAAATCACGACGACGCCTGCGCCATGCGGTATGACGGATTCCTGATGTACGACATGATCACCGGTTACGGCTGCGCATTCGCGTTGGATGAGGCCTGGAAATTTAAAGGCGGTGCCACCGGTGCCCGCGTGGTGCTGCAGGGCTTTGGATGCGTCGGCGCCAGCCTGGCCTATTGTCTCGACAAGATGGGCTATAAGGTCGTCGGTATCGCCGATGCCAACTGCCTGGTCGCCTGTGCGGACGGCTTGGACGTCAAAAAGCTGGTTGCAACCCGCAAGCCCAAAGGCGAACTGGACCCCGAAGCGTTCGAGCCCCAATATCAGGTTATGAAAAATACCGAATGGCTGGATATCGACTGCGATATTCTGGTGCCTGCAGCGCTGGAGGATGTGATTCGCGCCGACAACGCCGACCAGGTCAAAGCATCCCTGGTTGTGGAGGCGGCCAACATCCCCACGACGGCGGAAGCCGACGAGATTCTGCGCCGCCGCGGCATCGATATCGCGGTCGATTTTGTTTCCAACATGGGGGGGATCCGTATTTACGAGGCGCTGGTTTTCGGCATCGTGGGTCCGGTTCCCGAGGATATCGTCCGCGATACCGAAACCATCATCCGGCGAGCCACCCGCAGGGTCTTTGAAGAGGCCAAGAGACAGGGAAAATCGCAGCGTGAGGTCGCCCGTGAGCTGTTCGAGCCCGATGTATTTGATACACCGGATATCTAGGAGGGAATGACGTGAGCAAGCTTGTTATCTACGAGGAGCGATGCAAAAGCTGCGGTTACTGCGTACACAGCTGTCCCCGGCAGGCCCTCTCCTTCTCCGACCGGATCAATGAGAAGGGCTATCCTGCCGTCCAGGTAGATCGGACGAGATGTATTACATGCGGCATCTGCTACAATGTCTGTCCCGATTATGTCTTTGAAATCCATGAGGAGGAGGGGATATCATGAAGCAGCTGATGAAGGGCAACGAAGCTGCTGCCGAAGCTGCCATTCGCGTGGGCTGCCGCTTTTTCGCAGGCTATCCCATCACCCCGCAGAGCGAGATTCTCGAATATCTTGCCGGCCGGATGCCAGAGGTTGGCGGCACCTTCATCCAAAGCGAATCGGAACTTTCCGGTATCTCGATGGTATACGGTGCGGCGGCCTGTGGATTCCGCGCCATGACCAGTTCCTCCGGCCCCGGGTTCAGCCTGCTGCAGGAGGGCATCTCCTACAT
>CASGDD010000177.1 GCA_949300115.1 uncultured Oscillospiraceae bacterium
ACCCCACCGCAGCCGGCAAATTTGAGGAAGCCCTTTTCGGTGACCGCCGTGACGATCAGCCCGATCTCATCGAGATGGGCGTCGAGCAGGATAAGCGGCCGGTCGGCCGGCGCGTCCAGCCAGCCGGTGAGGCTGCCGTTCAGGTCCTGTTCCACCCGGTCGCAGCAATCGAGCAGCAGCGGCCGGAGGATACCGTCCAGCCCCTCCTCCCCGCCGGCGACGCCAGCGGCCGCGCTGAGGGTGGCGAGTGTCTTGGCGAGATCCATCTTGTCACATCCTTTTTGCGAAAATCCGATGACGGATGGTTTTTTTGGCTATTCGGGCAGCGCCATCACGCGGGATTTAAAGTCGCGTCCGCGCACCTCGAAGTTGGGATACCAGTCGAAGCTCGCGCAGGCGGGGGAGAAAAGCACGACATCCCCCTCGCCGGCGAGGGCGTGGGCCCGCTCGATCGCCTCCTGCATCGACCCGGCGTGCAGGATGGGGAGCGCGTCCGCCTGGTAGCTGGGATCGGCGCGCAGGGCGGCTTCGATCTTGCCGGCCGTCTGCCCCATCAGGATGAGCGTTTTGACCCGTTCGAGCAGCAGCGGCACCAGCGGCTCGAAGGGGATCTTTTTGTCATAGCCGCCGGCCAGCAGGATCACCTTGCGGTCGAAGGAGCGCAGCCCGGCCATCGTGCGGGTGGGGGAGGTGCCGATCGAATCGTTGTACCAGCGGGCGCCGTGCAGCGTGCGGACATATTCGATCCGGTGCTCGACCCCCTTAAATTGCCTGGCCACCTGGCGGAAGACCTCGGGCGGGACATCCCCCCAGCAGGCGGTGATGGCGGCGAGGTAGTTTTCCACATTGTGCAGCCCCGGCAGGAAGATTTCCTCCTTCGAAAAGAGGGGGATGACCTCCCCGCGGTAGGCCATGCAGAGCCGTCCCTCCCCGTCGAGGAAGGCACCGTCCGTAAGCGGCGCGCGGCGGGAGAAGAAGAGGCATTCCCCGCGGGTGCCCTCGGCGAACGAGCGGGAGATGTCGTTGTCATAGCCCAGCACGGTGCGGTCGAACGCCCCCTGATGGGCATAGATGTTGCGCTTGGCGTCGATGTATTCCTCCATCGTCCCGTGGACATCGAGATGGTTGGGGGTGACGTTGGTGACCACCGCGACCTCGGGGCTCTGGCGCATCGAGATGAGCTGGAAGCTGGAGAGCTCGACGACGGCGACATCCTCCGGCCGGACCGCCTCCAGCCGGGCGAGCAGCGGTGCGCCGATGTTGCCGCCGAGATGGACGGTGCGCCCGGCCGCCTTGTAGAACTCCGCGATGAGGGTGGTGGTGGTGGTTTTGCCGTCGCTGCCGGTCACCGCGACCCGCTTGCAGGGGCAGCAGTCGAAAAAGCACTCGACCTCGCTGGTCACCGCGACCCCCGCTTTGCGGGCGGCGGTGAGGGCGGGGTGGTTGTAGTACATGCCGGGGGTGCGGAAGAGCAGATCGAAATCGGTGAGATGGTCGAGATAGCCGTCGCCGAGGCGGAGCTTGACGCCCAGCGCCTCCAGTTCGGCCGCCTTCGCTTCACCGAACTTCTCCCGGGTGCTCCGGTCGAGGACGGTTAAGTCGGCGCCCTTTTCGGATAGCAGTTTGATGAGCGAGAGATGGCTCACCCCCGCCCCGATCAGCGCGATACGCAGGTGGGTGAGCCGGTCAAAAAAGGATGCTGCGGAGAGCCGCATAATCCCTCATCCTCCTTTGGGGCCGCCGGACGGCAGAGCGCAGGCGGCCGGACTAGATATTCCATCCACTTATTATACTGACATGGGCCGAGAATCGCAACGAATCTCGTGCGATTTCATGAAAATAAACGGATGGGAGGGAAATTCCTTGCAGAAGCCTGCAAAAGGTGCTATACTTCTCTGCATTCGAGGGCGCGCGGGGAGGATTCTTTGCGGCCCTCGCCATCCTGGCGGAGCCCTTCAGCGGCCCCACCGGTATTTTTTAAAAGGAGGTAGGTCAATATGTCACCGCATCTCATTCTGCCGGAAGCGTACAAGTCCCGTCTGGACATTCTGGAAACCGAGATCGCCATCAAGCTTGCAAAGGATACTTTTGAGCGAAATTTGGCCGAAGCACTCGATCTGACCCGTGTTTCTGCGCCGCTCTTTGTCCGCCCGGAGTCGGGGCTGAATGACAATCTCAACGGCGTCGAGCGGCCGGTGGCGTTTGACATCAAGGATATCGGCGCCGACGTCGAGATCGTCCAGTCGCTGGCGAAGTGGAAACGCCTGGCGCTGCGGGAGTACGGCTTTAAGCCGGAAACCGGCCTCTACACCGATATGAACGCCATCCGCCGGGACGAGGAGCTCGACAACCTCCACTCGGTCTATGTCGACCAGTGGGACTGGGAACGGGTCATCAAGGCGGAGGAGCGCAATCTCGACTATCTCAAGGCGACGGTGCGGAAGATTATGCAGGCACTGCGGGATACCCAGAAGGTGCTCTGTGAGCGCTTCCCCCAGCTCGAGAGCTTTCTGTCCGACGAGATCACCTGCCTGACCACCCAGGAGGTGGAGGACCGCTACCCCGACCTTACCCCCAAGGAGCGGGAGGACGCCATCTGCAAGGAGTACGGTGCCGTCTTTCTCATGCAGATCGGCGGCAAACTCAAAAGCGGCAAGCCGCATGACGGCCGTGCGCCCGACTATGACGACTGGCAGCTCAACGGCGATATCCTCGTCTGGTACCCCATCCTCGGGCGCGCCTTCGAGGTCTCCTCGATGGGCATCCGCGTCAGCCCCGAATCGCTCGACCGCCAGCTGACCCTCGCCGGCTGTGACGAGCGCCGGACGCTGCCCTTCCACCGCGATCTGCTTGCCGGCAGGCTGCCGCTGACGATGGGCGGCGGCATCGGCCAGTCGCGCATCTGCATGATCCTGCTGCAGAAGGCGCATATCGGCGAGGTACAGGCGTCGGTCTGGTCGCGCGAGATGCGGGAGGTCTGCCAGGCAAAGGGCATCCACCTGCTGTAAATGTGAACACGCAAAAATCCCCCGATTGTGCAATCGGGGGATTTTGATGTCTTTTGGGGGAAAGATCATTCGAGGTCGTGCAGATCCATCCGCTCGAGCTCATCCCGGTTGCGGCGATGGGTGGGCCGGGCAAGGTCGCGCAGCATCGCCTCCCGCCGCCGGCGATGGTTTCGGGCGGCGAGCAGGACGATCAGATAGATCAGCCAGAGGATCGCATCGAAGAAAAGCAGATGGAACCCGATCACCGGGGCGGCCAGCGCGGTCACCGCCGGCAGCAGCAGCCCCAGCCGCCAGTCCCGCCAGGTCATCAGCCCGGTGGCGACGCCGAGGACGAGGGTGATGGGGATACCGGCGAGCAGAACGGCCATGATATCCATCAAACATTCTCCTTTCGAAGCTGCTTGTAGCGGCGGATGAGCGTCTTGGCGGCGTCGACATCGATCTTATCCTCGATCGCCAGCCGCTTGATGAGCCCGATATAGGGGTCGGCCTCCTCATCCTCGCCGATGCGGATCTTCTGGATCAGCCGGTCGAGCCGCAGCCGCACGGTTGGATAGCTCACCCCATACTGGGCGGCGATCTCCTTGAGCGACCCCGACGCGAGGATGAACCGCTTGATGAACACCGCGTCTTCCTCCTCCAATCCCGCCATCCAGCTGGGTACCGCTTCAATCGCCATCCGGATCACCGACCTTTCATATTATTGAGTATAACATCAATAAAATAAAAGTCAATATGAATATTTTGATTTAATTTATAAAATATACCGCTGTACGGGCGACCGGTAAAAAGAGAGAACATTCCCTTCCAACATTTTTGCGGAGGATCTCTGTGATGGGGTGGAACACTAATCCCGGCGCGACATGCGCCAATTTGATGGGAAAGAAGGGAGGATGACAGCATGGCAAAACCGATGGGCGGCTTTGGACGGTGGGTGGCGCTTGGGATGACCGCGCTGCTGCTGGTGGGTCTTGCCGCCTGTTCGAAAGAGGAGGCGGCGAGCGGCAGCAGCTCGCGCACCCAGACGGCGCAGGCGATCGACGAGACGATCACCGGCGCGTGGCCGTTTGGGACGGCGAATGAGGAACGTCACCGCCTCGAGGTGCCGCTTCTTTTCATCGAGACGGAGGAGGACCACGGGGGGACCCTCTGTTTCCTTGCGCCCGAAAGCTGGCGGATCGGTCCGGCGGCCGACGGGGCGGCGCCGATTCTCTATGACAGCGGCAGCGAAACCCTCCGCGTCGGCGAGATCACCGGGTATATCCCGATTCTGCTCGACGGCGGGTTCATCTCGGCGAAGACCGCCCGGACCGACAACCCCGACCTGCCCGAGCGTTCGACGATGGTGCAGGGGGACGGCTACGCGGTGGGCACCTACCGGGATACCGATCGCTTTGTGCGGTGGATCGACCGCTATCGGGAGGGGAACACCCCGATCAACCGCATCCGCTATCTCGTCAATGTCGACGGTGAGCGGGGCGTCCTCGTCCACTTCTATGCCGATGAGAGTCTGTCGGATGCCGACCTCACCCGATTCGACGCGATCGTCAATACCTTTGCGATCGATCGGACGGTGACCGATTCGACCGAACGCACCTCCAGTGGGAGCAGCTCACAAAATCCGCTCGAGCGGGCGGGGGAGGATGTTTCCCGCGCGGTGGAGGATGCCGGGGAGGCCGTCCGGGATGCCGGCGACCGGATCGGCGGTGCGATCGAAGGGGCGAAGGATTCGGCCGAGCGTGCCCTCGATGAGATGACCGACCGACTGGATGATGCCGACGATCGCGTGGGCACATCCGGCGGGTCCGCCCGTTAGCGGGCCGGACAGCAAAAGGCGGACGCTCCTTAGATAAGGAGCGTCCGCTGTTTTGTATCCTCTGCGATCGGAAGGGGACGGCTTACATGCCGGGGGCCTTCGGCTCGGCATTTTCGCCCATCAGGGTGTATTCCTTGCCGCCGGTGAAGGCGTGCAGCTCGGCCTTGGCTTCCTCAATCAGGGCGGGGTTCTCGAGGAACTTGACCGCGCTCAGCGCCATCGCCTCGGCCGCGCAGATCATGCCCTTGTGGGTGATCGACGAGCTGGTCATCGCGGTGGCCTGCCAGGAGTGGCTGGGGGTGCCGTTGACATAGCAGGCGGTCGAGATCCAGCAGGCGGGGATCCGGTAGCTGACATCACCCGCGTCGCTGCCGCCCGGCTTGGTGAGCTGCTTGCGGACATAGGGGAAGATGTCGGTCATGAGCGGGGTATCGAGATACTTGCGGCCGGTCTCTTCGTCGGCGTAGTACTTCGCCTCGCTGAGGATGCTCTGGCGGTTGCCCTCGCCGAAATCCTTAAAGAAGCTCTCGGCCAGCTTGTAGTCCGCCTCATCGAACGCGGGCGCGCCGACTTCCTGGAGGCTTTCACAGGCGACCTTCGAGACGACATCGTTCGGCAGGAAGTCGCAGATGCCCTCACGGACATCAATGTCGACCGTCGTGCCGGTCATCAGCGCGGCGCCGCGGGCGCAGTCGAACACCCGCTCGGCAATCTCGAGAACCTGCGGGACATGGGGGGCGCGGATGTAGTATTTGGTGCAGGCGGTTTCCTGGACGACGTTGGGCGCCGGGCCGCCGACATCCTGGTAGGCGTAGTGGATGCGGGCCTCCTGGATGACATGCTCACGCAGATAGTTGACGCCGACGTTCATGATCTCGCAGGCATCGAGCGCGCTGCGGCCGAGATGGGGGGAACCGGCGGCATGGGCCGCTTTGCCCTTGAAGCGGAAATAGACCGCCTGCATCGCGAGCAGGCCGGAACCGAGCACGCCGTTGACAAAGCCGGGGTGCCAGGTGATGGCGATGTCGACATCCTTAAAGACGCCGGCGCGGATCATGAAGACCTTGCCGCAGCCCGCTTCCTCGGCCGGGCAGCCGAAGAATTTGACGGTGCCCGAAAGCCCGTTCTTCTCCATATATTCCTTTACCGCGACCGCCGCAGCCGCCGCGCCGGTACCCAGCGCGTTGTGGCCGCAGCCGTGACCGGGTGCGCCCGGCTCGATCGGGTTGATGGTGTTCTCGCAGGCGTGCTGGGAGAGGCCGGGCAGCGCGTCCATCTCGCCCATGATGCCGATGACCGGCTTGCCGGAGCCCCAGGTCGCCACAAAGGCGGTCTCGGCGCCGGTGCTCATGCCTCGCTCGACGGTGAAGCCCTCCGCCTCAATCGCGTCCGAGAGGGTTTTGGTGGACCGGGTCTCCCGGAAATAGAGCTCGGGGGTGGCCCAGATGGCGTCGTTGACCTGATTCCACTTGTCCTTTTTGGCCTCGACAAACTGTTTGATCTGTGCTGCTCTGTCCATATCGATACACTTCCTTTCATGGATGTGACAATGGGTACGGCCACGGCATGCGCCGTGGCAGCAGGGTGCGGCGGCCGGTCTTACAGGCCGCTACCGTTATTAAAACACATCCCCCGATACCCGTCAATCGACGAAACCGGCAAAGAATCCGGGACGATTTTGGATGCCCCGCCCGGATGGCGGCCGGATGGTAGCCGGATGATGGGCGGATGATGGGCGGCGGGGGACAGCCGGTTCAGCGGCAGAAGCGGTCGATGTAGCTTTCGATGGCGCGGGCGACGGTTGCGACCGCCTCGTCCCGGCCGCAGATCTCCTCGACGACGGTGGTGCGGTTTTCCAGCTGCTTGTAGACGGTGAGGAAGTGGCGCATCTCCTCGGCCAGATGGGCGGGCAGATCGCCGATGTCCCGGTAGCAGTTGTAGTTGGGGTCGTTTTTGGGGATGGCGATGATCTTCTCGTCGGCCGAGCCGTTGTCGAGCATCCGGATCATCCCGATCGGGTAGGAGGGGACGAGGGTCAGCGGCTCGATCGGTTCGGAGCAGACGAGCAGGACGTCGAGCGGATCGTTGTCCTCGCAGTAGGTGCGGGGGACAAAGCCGTAGTTGGCCGGGTAGTGGGTGGCGGTGTAGAGGATGCGGTCGAGGATGAGCATGCCGGTCTCCTTGTCCAGCTCATACTTCTTCTTCGAGCCGCGGGAGATCTCGATGACGCTTACAAAGTCCTCCGGTTTGATGCGGGAGGGGGCGATATCGTGCCAGATGTTGGGCATGGGAAAACCTCCTTGTCCGGTCGCGGATGGGTGTGCGTGAGGGGTTGCGCCGTGCAGCCCGGGCAGGCCGGATGCGCCGGGAAACGGTCTGCCGGCGTCCGGAGCTGTGCCATGGGGCTGCGGATCTCTTCCCCTCTATCCTACCGCAAAAACGCGCCGGACGCAAGCGATGGAGCGGATGGAAGGCGCCTTTCCCGGGCGGCGCAAAAAGAATATTCATGCAGCCCCCGAAGGTGGAGCAGCGCCTTTTCCGCCTGGGAGCGGGGGATATGCAGGCGGGGGTGCAAATCGATGCATCGGGCCGGCGAAAAAGGCGGAAAATGGCCGAAAGCGCGGCTTGACAACCCCCCGGCCCGATGGTATACTACTGACAATTTGACAACCGCCAGCGATCCATTCGCACGTCCATGAAGGAGGGCAACCTGTGAGACATCTGATTGACCCGCTCGATTTCACGGTGGAAGAGACGACCGCGCTGCTCGACCTGGCCGACCGCATTCTCGCCGATCCGGCCGCCTTTGCCGACAAATGCAAGGGTAAAATCCTCGCCACACTCTTTTATGAGCCCAGTACACGCACCCGGCTAAGCTTTGAATCGGCGATGCTTCGCCTCGGGGGCAGGGTGCTGGGCTTTGCGTCGGCCGATTCTTCCTCGGCGGCCAAGGGGGAGAGCGTCGCCGACACCATCCGGATCATCTCCGGCTACGCCGACATCGCCGCCATGCGCCATCCCAAGGAGGGCGCGCCGCTGCGTGCCGCCCGCTACAGCCTCATCCCGGTCATCAACGCGGGGGACGGCGGCCACCAGCATCCCACCCAGACGCTCACCGATCTGATGACCATCCGCCGCAAGCATGGGCGCTTCGAGGGGCTCACCATCGGTCTCTGCGGCGACCTCAAGTTCGGCCGCACCGTCCATTCGCTCGTCAAGAGCCTCGCCCGCTACGAGGGGGTCCGCTTCATCTTCATCTCGCCGCCCGAGCTGCGGATGCCAAGCTACATCATCAAGGAGACCCTCCTGCCCCGCGGCATCCCCTTCGAGGAGGTCACCAGCCTCGAATCGGTCATGCCGGCGCTCGATATCCTCTACATGACCCGTGTCCAACGGGAACGCTTCTTCAACGAGGAGGACTACATCCGCCTCAAGGACAGCTACATCCTCACACCCGACAAGCTCGCCCTCGGAAAAGACTCGCTCGCGGTGCTGCATCCGCTGCCCCGCGTCAATGAAATCGCGCTTTCGGTCGACGACGATCCCCGCGCCGCCTATTTTGAGCAGGCCCGCAACGGCGTCTATGTCCGGATGGCGCTCATCCTGACCCTGCTGGAGGTGCCGGTATGATCAACGTAGACAGCATTGAAAACGGCGTGGTGCTCGACCATATCAAGCCGGGGACCAGTCTCCGCATCTACCATCTGCTGGGGCTGGACAAGCTCGACCACACCATCGCGGTGATCCAGAACGCCCGCAGCACCAAGTATGGGCGCAAGGACATCATCAAGATCGAGGGGGAGGAGGCGCTGAACCTCAATCTCGACATGCTCGGCTTCCTCGATCCCAACATCACCATCATCCGCATCCAGGGCGGCCGGGTGATCGACAAGCGCCAGCTTTCGCTGCCCGAGACGCTGGTCAACATCGTCCGCTGCAAGAACCCCCGCTGCATCACCTCGATCGAGGAGGAGATCGACCACATCTTCAAACTCGGCGAGAACGGGGAATACCGCTGCGTCTACTGTGAGGAACGTCTCAGCCGGTCCTCGTTATAGCCCTTTTTATCGTCATTGCGATCGCGACCGAACGGATCCCGGGTGATGCAGGTATCATCCGGGATTTTGTCATCCCGGCGGGATTTACACCGCCCGTGGGGTCCGGTATAATGGGAGGGGATTCACCCGTCCGCAAAGGAGAATGCGTATGGATGTCAGTATTTTTGAGGTTGTCGGCCCGGTGATGATCGGGCCGTCGAGTTCCCACACCGCCGGCGCCGCCCGGCTGGCCCGCGTCGCCCGGCTGATCGCCGCGGCGCCCTTCCACGCGGTCGATTTCGGGCTGCATGGTTCCTTTGCCCAGACCTACCGCGGCCACGGCACCGACCGGGCGCTGGTGGCCGGGGCGCTGGGCCTGCGGGAGGACGATGAGCGGCTGGCCGAATCCTTCGAGCTGGCCGACGCGGCAGGGCTGCGGTACCGCTTCCACCCGATCGAGCTGGAGGGGGTGCACGAGAACACCGTCCGGATGACCTTTTCGCTCGAGGACGGCAGGGAACTTGCGATTGTCGGCTCGTCGATCGG
>CASGDD010000178.1 GCA_949300115.1 uncultured Oscillospiraceae bacterium
GCGTCCTTCACCGTGCGCGCGGGCGAGGTGGTCGGTTTCTCGGGTCTGGTCGGCGCGGGCCGCACCGAGGTGGTCCGGGCGCTCACCGGGGCGGATCCCCGCACCGGCGGCGAGGTGCTGCTCAACGGCAAGCCGCTGGTCTGCAAATCGCCGCATGACGCGATCAAAAACGGCGTCGTCATGGTGTCGGAGGACCGCAAGCTGGAGGGCATCATCCCCCGCATGAGCGTGGGGCGCAACATTGCGGTCGGCAGTCTGGACCGGCTGGCGAACCGGTTTGGCGTGATCGACAAGAAGAAGGAGATCCAGCTGGGAGCCGATGGCAAAAAGGAGTTCAACATCAAGACCCCGAGTCTGGAAAAACCGATTGTCGAGCTGTCGGGCGGCAACCAGCAGAAGGCGATCGTCGCGCGATGGCTGCTCACCAATCCACAGGTGCTGATTCTGGATGAGCCGACCAAGGGCATCGACGTGGGAGCAAAATCAGAGTTTTACAACCTGATCTGCGAATTTGCAAAGCAGGGGATCGCGATTATCCTGATCTCCTCCGAACTGCCGGAGGTCATCGGCCTGTCCGATCGGATCATCGTGATGCGGAGCAGACGGATTGTGGGAGAGATCCCCGCCTGCGATGCGACCGAGGAAAAACTGCTCACCATGGCTATGATGGAGGAACACGTTCATGGATAAGAAAAAGATTAGACTGCCGCTTTCCGGCAACCAGCTGGTGCTGATTCTGGCGCTGATCGGGGTTACCGTGGTGTTCTCGCTGCTCAACCCCAACTACTTTACATACACCAACCTGATCAATGTGCTGGTCTCGTCCACCAACATCGGCCTGACGGCGATCGGCATCACCTTCTTGATTATGACCGGCGGCAACGATCTGTCAGCCGGCTCGGTGGCAGCGTTCGCCGGCGTCTTCGTCGCCTGGTCCCTCAAGTCCACCGGACTGCCCTGGCCGCTGCTGTGCCTGGCGGCGATCGCGCTCTCGGCCCTCGCGGGCCTGCTCAACGCCCTGATGGTCACCAAGCTCAACATCGTCCCCTTCATCGCGACGCTGGCCAGCCAGTCGGTCTGGCGCGGCTTTGCCTACCTGCTGTGTGACGGCAAGCCGGTCTCGGTGGCGGACAAGAGCTTCATGGAATTCGGCAAGGGCCGCCTTGGCGGGGACAACGGCATCCCCTACCCGGTCATCATGACCATCATCCTGTTCGTCATCTTCGGATACATTCTGGCCAAGACCAAATTCGGCCGCAGCATCTTCGCCATCGGCGGCAATGCCGAGGCGGCGCGGCTGGCCGGCATCAACGCCAACCGGGTCAAGACCCTGTGCTACATTATGACCTCGATGTTCGCAGCACTGGCCGGCATCATTCTGGCCGCCCGGATGAACTCCGGCCAGCCGGCGGCAAACCCCAACCTGCACTTTGACGCGATCACCGCGGCAAACCTCGGCGGCGTCTCGATGGTCGGCGGCGTCGGTTCGATCCCCAGCGTCGCCCTCGGCGTGCTGCTGGTGCAGGCCTTCAA
>CASGDD010000179.1 GCA_949300115.1 uncultured Oscillospiraceae bacterium
CCGATATGCGCGAGATGGGCGCGGATCTGGTGGGTGCGCCCGGTGATCAGCTCGACCTCGAGCAGCGCGAAGCGCCCGGAAGCGCTCCGGCGCAGCACCCGGTACCCGGTCTGGATGGTGCGCCAGCCGGTGCCCTCCCGCGGCATCCGGTCGCGGATCTCCACCTGATTGTGGGCGGCATCCTTGCGGTGATAGCCGGTGAGGACCGCTTCGGCGGGCTTGGGAATGCCGCAGACGACGCAGAGATAGCGCTTGTCGAGCTCCCGGTCCTTGATCTTCTGGGAGAGGATGCGCAGTGCCTCGGCCGTCTTGGCCGCGATGACAATGCCGCTGGTGTTGCGGTCGATGCGGTTGCAGAGGGCGGGCGCGAACGACTGCTCGGCCTCCGGCCGGTAATCCCCCCGCTGGTAGAGGTAGTGCTGCATCCGGTGGAGCAGCGTATCGGCGACACCGCTGTCGTCCTCGTGGACCAGCAGCCCCTGCGGCTTGTTGAGCAGCAGCAGCTGGTCGTCCTCATAGAGGATATCCAGGCGGGGTGGGGCGGCCAGAAAGGGGAGCGCATCGTCGGCAGCGAAGAATTCCTCCTTGAGATAGAGGGTGAGGGTATCGCCCGCCTCGAGCTTGTCCCCGATCTGGCAACGCTTGCCGTTGCGCTTGATCCACTTCTGCCGGACCGCCTTGTAGAGCATCGAAACCGGCAGCTGGGGCAGCGCCTTTTTGAGAAACTTGTCCAGCCGCTGTCCGGCGTCGTTGGGACCGATGATGAGGGTGCGCAGGGATTCCACCTCCTCGAATGGGACAGGGCCGCTGTCCGAATGGGATTGGCTCCCCCCTAGTATAAAACAGATCCAGCTCGATTGCAAACCCGAACGGGAAGAAAGATGCGCCGCCAATCCCCTTTCCGGGCTTGTGTCTTGGCGCGGCAGGTATTATAATAGAACCATCGAAAAAAGGGGGTTGTTCTCATGCTGACATACGATCAGGTGACCAAGATTTTAACCGATGCGGGCGTGCTGCTCGAAGGGCATTTCCTGCTGACCAGCGGCAAACATTCCAACCGCTATCTCCAGTGTGCCAAGCTCTTCCGCAACGCCCGGGCGGCCGAGCTGATCTGCAAGGAGCTGGCCGAGCGCTTCCAGTCGGAAGGGATCGAGGTGGTCATCGGCCCGGCGATGGGCGCCATCCAGATGGCCTACGAGGTCAGCCGCCACCTCGGCTGCGAGAACTTCTTTGCCGAGCGGGACGATGAGGGGAAGATGACCCTCCGCCGCGGCTTTGAGGTCCATCCGGGCATGCGGGTGCTGGTGGTGGAGGATGTTGTGACGACCGGCGGTTCGGTCAAAGAGGTGATCGAGCTGGTCCGGGCGGCGGGCGGCGTCGTGGTCGGTGTCGGCTCGGTGGTCGACCGCACCGGCGGCGCGATGGATTTCGGCGACGGCATCCGCTTTGAGTCGACCTATCCCATCAAGGTGGACGCATGGGAACCGGCCGATTGTCCCCTCTGCAAGGAGGGCAAGCTGCCGCCGGTCAAGCCGGGCAGCCGCAAGCTCAAGGTCTGATTTCGCAGCAGCGAGGGGAAAGGGGGCGCGCGGATGGGGATGCACGACGGACATCGTGAGCGGGTGCGGCAGGAGTTTCTGTCGGCTGGACTGGACAGCTTTCCCGATCACAAGGTGCTCGAACTGCTGCTCTATCCGGTACTGCCCCGGATGGATACCAATCCGATTGCCCACCGGCTGATTGAGACGTTCGGCAGCTTTTCGGCGGTTTTTGACGCGCCCTACGAGGAGCTGGTCAAGGTGCCGGGGGTGGGGAGACAGACCGCCGTGCTGATCAAGCTGATCCCCGGGCTGCACAAGCGCTATCTGCTCGACAAGGAGGCCCGCGGTGTGGTTCTCGACTCCCCCGAGGCGGCGGGCAACTACATCCGAACCCGCTTTGTGGGCGCGACCCAGGAGATGGTGTATGTCGTCTGTCTCGATTCCAAATGCAAGGTGCTGCTGACCAAGCGGGTGTCCGAAGGCAGTGTCCACGCGACCGAGATCAACATCCGCCGGATTGCCGAAATTGTGCTGCGCAGCGGGGCGGCGTTTGTGGTGATGGCGCACAACCATCCGGGCGGCCTGGCATTGCCCTCTCCCGACGATGTCGCCTCCACCCGCAAGATGGTGGAAGCGCTGCGCCTGATCGGCATCCAGCTGATCGACCACATCGTCGTGGCCGACGGCGACTTCATCTCGATGGCCCAAAGCGGCAGTCTCTCACAGATTTTCTGCGACTGAGCCCCGCCCACAGAAACGGTACGGGTCGATACAACGAACATCCCCGACTTGCAGTTCATCTCGCAAGTCGGGGATATTTGCTGCTATTCGGCCCATCGATCGATGAAGCCGCCGCCGATGACCCGGTCTTCCTGGTAGAAGACGGCCGACTGGCCGGGTGCGGGGGCGCGCACCGGCTGATCGAAACGGACTTCCGCCCGCCCATCCGTCCGGGGCAGGATGGAGGCGGGGAGGGGAGCAGCCATCGATCGGATCTTGACCTGTGCCCGGAAGGGGCCGTCCGGCGCCTCGAAGGGCAGGTAGACACAGCCGTCGAGGAATATGCCGCCGGTGCGGTCATCGCCCGCGTCCGCCAGCCGGATGTCGCCGGTCACCGGGTCGATCGACCGGATGAAGACCGGTCGGCCGAGCGCGATGCCCAGATGCTTGCGCTGGCCGACGGTGTAGTGGAGGATACCGCGGTGCTGTCCCACCACCCGGCCATCCGGACCGATGAACCGTCCGGCGGGGGAGGGGCCATACCGCGCCTCGATGAAGCCGGCGTAGCTCCCCTCGAGAAAGCAGATCTCCTGGCTGTCGGGCGCATCGGCGCCGGGAATGCCGAGGGCGGCCGCGTCGGCACGGATGACGTCTTTGGCGAGCGTCTCGAGCGGCAGCAGCAGCCCCTCCAGCTGATGCTGAGTCAGCCGGTAGAGCATGTAGGACTGGTCGCGGGCGATCGACCGGGAACGCCGCAGGAGGTACCGTCCATGCTGCTTAAGAACGCCGGCATAGTGTCCGGTGGCGATCAGCGGGATCCCCCGGCGGTCCGCCTCCTCCCGCAGGATATGGAATTTGACCCGCGGGTTGCAGAGGATACAGGGGTTAGGGGTGCGTCCCGACCGATAGGCCTGACAGAAGGGCTCGATGACCGCCTCTTCGAACATGGCATGGCAGCGCACGGTGTGCAGCGGGATGCGCAGAAAATCCGCCGCCCGTGCGGCCGCCTCGACCGCCGCCCGGTGCAGGGGGGAAAATTCGATCACCAGCCCCTCCACCCGATATCCCGCCCGCTGCAGCAGGTGAACACAATAGGAGGAATCGACCCCGCCGCTCATCGCGACAAGGACGGTTCCTCCGGCAGGATGATGGGGGATGGCGGCGCGATCAGTGCACACAGTGGTCGCACCCGTTGGGGATTTTGCCCACCAGCGGCTCGGGATCGATGCCCAGCCGGGTGTAGTAATCGGCCAGCGCCGCCTTGATGGCCTGTTCGGCCAGCACCGAGCAGTGGATCTTGATGGGGGGCAGTCCGTCGAGCGCCTCGACCACCGCCTGGTTGGTCAGCTGCAGCGCCTCCTCGACCCGCTTGCCCTTGATGAGCTCGGTTGCCATCGAGCTGGTCGCGATGGCCGCGCCGCAGCCGAAGGTCTTGAACTTGACGTCGGTGATGACGCCGCCGTCGATCTTGAGATAGATGCGCATGATATCGCCGCACTGGGCGTTGCCGACCTCACCCACCCCATCGGCATTGGGGATCTCGCCCACATTGCGGGGATTGGTGAAGTGGTCCATAACCTTTTCACTGTACATAATCGGGCTTCCTTCCTTTCTATGCGGTGGCCGTGCCGGCGCCTATTCCACCGGCTCGCCGGCCAGAATCCGTTCCCATACCGGGCTCATCGCCCGCAGCCGCTCGACGATGGGCGGCAGCTTCTCGAGAATGTAATCGACGTCCTCCATCGTGTTGTCATCCCCCAGCGAGAGCCGCAGGCTGCCGTGGGCGACCCCGTGGGGAAGGCCGATGGCCAGCAGCACATGGCTGGGATCGAGATCTCCCGAGGTGCAGGCCGACCCGGAGGAGGCGCAGATGCCCTCCTGGTCGAGCCAGAGCAGCATGCCCTCCCCCTCGATCCCCTCGAAGGAGAAGTTGACGTTGCCCGGCAGGCGGCGGGTCCGGCTGCCATTGAGCCGGGCATGCGGAATTCTTTCGAGAATGCCGTCAATCAGACGGTCACGCATCGCCTGCAGCCGGGCGGCCCGGGCGGGGATATCGCGGCAGGCCGCCTCGATGGCGGTTCCCAGTCCGACGATATAGGGAACATTTTCGGTGCCGGCGCGGTGCTTAAATTCCTGCGCGCCGCCGTCGATCAGGCTGGGAAGGACGACACCCTTGCGGATGTAGAGGGCGCCAATCCCCTTGGGGGCATGGAGCTTGTGGCCCGACAGCGAGAGCAGGTCGATATGCTGTGCCTTGACATCGATGGGGACGTTGCCGACCGCCTGAACGGCATCGGTGTGGAAGAGCACCCCCCGGTCGTGGCAGACCGCGCCGATCTCGGGGATGGGCAGCAGGGTGCCGATTTCGTTGTTGGCATAGAGGACCGACACGAGGGCGGTGTCCTCCCGGATGGCGTCGGCGACCTGTTCGGGGGTGATGAGGCCCTCATGATCGACCGGCAGATAGGTGACCGAAAAGCCCTCCTTCTCCAGCGCCTGTGCGCTGTGCAGGATCGCGTGGTGTTCGAAGTTGGTGGTAATCAGGTGACGCTTGCCCCGCTTCGCCATCGCGTGCATGACGCCCTTGAGTGCCCAGTTGTCCGATTCGGTGCCGCAGGAGGTGAAGAAGACCTCGGGCAGCCGGTTGGGCAGCGGTTTTTCGGCGCCGAGGGCGGCAGCCACCTGCTCACGGGCCTTCTGGATGGCTTCCTTGGAGGCCTGCCCGAACCGATAGGGGCTCGAGGCATTGCCGTACTGCTCGGAGAAGTAGGGCAGCATCGCGGCGACAACCTCTTCCGACACACGGGTGGTGGCGGCGTTGTCCGCATATACAAAACGCTTCATCTGCGTCCCTCCCATAGAGTTTTCAGCCGGATGCGGCGCCCGTCCGGTCGGACCGGGAGCCGGCGTCCGCCATTATTATATACTTATTTCGTATACATTTCAAGACCCCGCCGCAGATATTTCTGCATTTTCCGCCCCGGGCCGGTTAGGCACGGTCGGCCAGCCGTTTGGCATAGCCGGTGGCCAGCTCGTCGCAGCGTTCATTTTCCGGATGTCCGTTGTGGCCGCGGACCCACCGAAAGGTGACCGTGTGGACATCGAGCAGCGCGAGCAGCTTCTCCCACAGGTCGGCGTTGAGCGCCGGTTCCTTGTTGCTGCGCCGCCAGCCGTTGCGCTGCCAGCTGCGGGCCCAACCCTTCTGGATGGCCGAGACGAGGTACTGCGAGTCGCTAGTGAGGGTGACCGCGCAGGGCTCCTTGAGCGCGCTGAGCGCCTCGATCGCGCCGGTCAGCTCCATCCGGTTGTTGGTTGTCTCCCGCTCCCCGCCCGACATCTCCCGCACCTGCCCCTTGTAGCGCAGGATGGCGCCCCAGCCGCCCGGGCCGGGGTTGCCGAGGCAGGCGCCGTCGGTGAAGATTTCCACCTGTTTCATCATCCGTGAAATTCCCTTCTGTTTTCTGACATTTCACATTATAGCGTCTTTTGCCGGATTGCACAAGATGATCGAACGAAGTCATGTCAAACCGGTAGGGTCGGGTGCTGGATGGGACGCTTTGCACATAGGATGAAGGGGGAGGGGAGCGGGATGGCAATCGGATGGGAGGCATGGACGGCAGGGCTGATCTCGCTATTGGCCGGGTTGTCGACGGCGGTGGGCGGCGGCATCGTGCTTGTTCGGAGGCGGCGGGCGGGCAGCGGCCCGGTCGTCTTTGCGATGGGTTTTTCGGCCGGGGTGATGGCGACCGTCTCGCTGGCCGACCTGCTGCCCGAGGCGGCCGCGCTGTTGCGGGCGGGAGGCTGGGGGTTGTCCGGGCTCCCGCTTGCGGCGGCCGGTGTGGGGATGGGGATTGCTGCCCTGCTCGACCGGCTTCTGCCGGAGGGGGCGGCGGATAGCGCGGAGGATTGGCAGGCCATGCGGGTGGGGATCTTTTCACTGCTGGCCCTGCTGTTGCACAACATCCCCGAGGGGGTGGCGACCTTTATGGCCTGCTGCAGCGATCTGTCGCTGGGCATTCCGGTGGCAGCCGCCATCGCGCTGCACAACATCCCTGAGGGGGTGGCCATCGCGGTACCGATCTGCTATGGCGGCGGCGGACGGGGACGCGCGTTCGGCTATACCCTGCTCGCCGGCTTGTCCGAGCCGTTTGGGGCGCTTCTCTGCTGGCTCTTTCTGCGCCGCTGGATGAGCGACCGGCTGCTGGGGGTGACCTTCGCGCTTGTGGCCGGGGTCATGCTCTATCTCGCGCTGGAGGAACTGCTGCCTACCGCCGAGGAATATAACCGTCCTTTCTGTTCCCTTGCCGGGGTGCTGTGCGGCTGTATGGTGATGGCGGCGGGGCTGCTCTGCATCTGACGCCTTCCGGAAGAATCGATTGAAGCCGGCGCTTTGGTGCCATACTAGCCGGTAGAAAACCGAATCCGGCGCGGCCCTGTGGCGGCGGCCGGCAGGAAAGGACGGACAAGCGATGAAAGCAGTGATTATGGCGGGCGGCGAGGGAACCCGGCTGCGGCCGTTGACCGGGCAGCTGCCCAAACCGATGGCGCCCCTCTGCGGCAAGCCGGTGCTCTGCCATCTGTTGGATCTGCTCGGTCGGCATGGCATCGAGCGGGCGGTGATCACCGTCAAGTATCTGGCAAACCAGATCACCGAATATTTTGCCCAGAATTATGGCAGCCACTATGGACCGGTGGATCTCGATTTTGTGGTGGAGGAACGGTTCCTCGGCACGGCGGGCAGTGTCCGGGGAGCCGCCTGGCAGGAGAAGGAGGACCTGCTCATCCTCAGCGGGGATGCGCTGTGTGATTTTGATCTGACCGCCGCCATCCGGTACCATCGGGAACGGGGCGCCTTCGCCACCCTGTTGACCCGGCGGGTGGAGGACCCGCGGGAATACGGCCTCGTCGATGTGGATGACCAGGGGATGGTGCGCGGTTTCATCGAGAAGCCCGGCTATCCGCAGGCGGTCACCGACCTCGCCAACACCGGCATCTATCTGATGAGCCCCCGTCTGCTTGAACTCGTACCCGACGGACAGCCGTTCGATTTTGCCCGCGACCTGTTCCCGCTCATGCTGTCGCAGGGGATGCCCATCCATGCCTACGAGGCGGGTGGATACTGGTGCGATATCGGGGACCCGGCGGCCTACCACCGCTGTCAGATGGATATGCTAGACGGCAAGGTCGACTGCCGGATCGAGGGGACCCGTTCGGCGGAGGGGGTGATCTTTGCAGGCGAGCCGCCCCGCGGCCGGTATACCATCCTGCCGCCCGCCTACATCGGCCGGAATGTGCGGATCGGGGAGGGAAGTTTGCTCTCCCGCGCGGTGGTCGAGAACCATGTGGTGATCGGATCCTCCTGCAGGGTGTGGGAGAGCGTGCTGCTGCCCCACAGTGTCCTGGATGACCGGGAGGGCCTCACCGGCTCGATCCTGCTGCGGACGGGGCGGGAAGGGCCCAGCATCGTCTGCCCGGCGGTACGGCCGAAGGGTGGTTGGCGGCCGGTTTTCGATGAGGAGGGCCTGTGTGGACGGACAGGGCAGGAGGTGACCCCCGAGGTCTGCGCCCGGATCGGCAGCGCGGTCGGTATGAGCTGCCCGGGGAAGCTGGTGGGGGTGGGGCATGCGGCGGATGAGGCGTCCGCCGCCTTCAGCGAGGCGCTGATCGCCGGACTCCTTGCCTCCGGCGCCGAGGTGCTCGATTTCGGCGGCGGGTTTCTGACCCTCTTCCGCCACCAGATGAGCCGGTCGGGCGCGGGCGTCGGCCTCTTTCTCGAGGTGGGCACCGATACCACCGTTCGTCTCTGCGCGGAGGGCGGATTGCCGGCGGGCCGGCCGCTCGAGCGGGCCATCGAACGCCGGTTGAGCGAGGGGGCAGCTGTGACCGATCCTGGCCGCTTCGGCCGTCGTACCGACCTCTCCGGACTCGCCCGGCTGTATGAACGCACCCTCTGCCGTTTGGCCGGCGGACGGGTGACGCTGCCCCTTTCGGTGCAGTCGGACGATCCGCAGATCACCCGGCTGTTTGAACGGGTGGCCTCCGCACTCGGCTGTACGCTGGACGGGGAGCTACGGCTGCTTTTTTCCAAGGGCGGACGCCGCTTTTCGCTGGTCGATCCGCAGATCGGACCGCTTTCGGACGAACGGCTCTTTCTGCTCTGCGCCCGGCTGGCGTTGCGGTCGGGCGGCCGGCTGGCGGTCCCCTGCGATGCCTCCCCGCGGCTCGAATCGCTGGCGGAGGAGATGGGTGGTGAACTGCTGCGCTACCATGCCTGCCCGGCGGATGAGAGCGACCGGCAGGCGCGTGGGACGGCGTTGGCCTCCCCCTGGGTACGCGACGGGGTGATGCGGGCGGCCATGCTGCTCGGTGCCTTGGGAGAGGGGCATACCCTTGCCGAGCTGCTGCGGCCGGTTCCCCGTATGGCCTCGGTGGTTCGGATGATCCCCTGCAAGGGCAGTCCGGGCCGTCTGCTCGGCCAGCTGGCGCTCGACCGGGCGCCGGAGGGGGAGGGGCTGATGGTATGTCGGCAGGAGGGGCTGGTGCGCCTCCGTCCGACCCGCCGGGGCGACCGCATCCGCATCGAGGCGGAGGCGGCTTCGAGCGAGCTGGCCGATGAACTGTGCGGTTCGCTCGAGGCGATGCTGCATGCGGCCGAAACACCCCGATCGGATCGGGCATCCACTTGACAGATATTTGTGCAACGTGTACAATGAAAGACAACCTATATTTGGATTTCACAGCCCCGCAAAGTTGCTTTGGGGCGCTCCTTCTGGGGAGCTGCCGCCCTTTGACGAGCTGTTTGATGCCTCGGCTCTGAGGCTTCTTTGAGGATGGTACCGTCCCATGCCTGCGCGCGTTCGCCCCGCGGCGCGGCATTCCCCCTTTGACGGACCCTCCGTTTCGGCGCGGTGCCTGTAGGAAAGGACCGCATACACCATCGAATGGATACCCGCCCCAACCCCCTGTTTCCAAAGCGGCAGGAGGGGTGGGTTTGCTTCGTCTGCATTGTTTTTGGAGGTAACCAATTTGTCAGCAGAAGAGAAACAGGGAAAATCTGCCCCCAAGGGCGGATCGGCCGGGCGTACCCGGCGGACGGGACATGGCACCCGCACCAAGGCGGCAAACGCCGCGCAGAGCAAGGAAAAGAAAAACCAGGCGCCCGCTGCGGCGGGCGGTGAAGCGGCCGCGCCCAAGCCGGGCAAGAACGGCGGTACCAAGCGGCGGCGGACTCCGTCCGCTGCGGGCGGCAAGGTGCAGAAGGCACTGGCGGCTGCACGGCAGGCGCCGATGGGCAAGGCCAAATCGGTCGAGGAGTATTTTGCCCGCCAGGAGGCGTCGGAATTCCTGCCCGCGGCGCCAGCCAAGCCGGAGCGCAGCGGCCGCCGGATGGGTGGCCGCGGACGCAGGGGCAAGGACATCGTCAAGATTATCTCGCTCGGCGGGCTGGGGGAGATCGGCAAAAACCTCTATGTCTATGAGTGCAGGGAGGATCTCCTCATCGTCGACTGCGGGCTCGCCTTCCCCGACACCGAGATGCTCGGGGTCGACATGGTGATCCCCGATTTTACCTATCTCGAGCGCAACCGGGAGAAGATCCGCGGGGTGGTTATCACCCATGGGCATGAGGACCATATCGGCGGGCTGCCCTATCTCTTAAAGCAGCTCAACGTCCCCGTCTACGGCACCGATCTGACCATCGGACTGATCGAGGGCAAGCTCAAGGAACACGGGCTGCTGGGACGTGCCAGACTCTTTGTCGTCAAGCCGGGGGATGTGCTGCCTTTCGGCTGTATGTCGGTCGAACTGATCAACGTCAACCACTCGATCCCCGGTGCGGTCGGCCTCGCGGTTGAGACGCCGGTCGGGGTCATTGTCCACACGGGCGACTTCAAGGTGGACTTTACACCGGTGGGTGGGGAGCAGATCGATCTGGCCCGCTTCGGCGCGCTGGGGGAGAAGGGGGTGCTTGCGCTGCTCTCCGACTCGACCAATGCCGAGCGGCCGGGCATCGCCATGACCGAACGGACGGTCGGCGCTTCCTTCGCCTCGCTGTTCCGCAATGCGGACGGACGCCGGATCATCATCGCGTCCTTCTCCTCCAACGTCTACCGCATCCAGCAGATTGTCGATATCGCCGTCCAGACCGGGCGCCGGGTCTGCTTTGTCGGGCGGAGCATGCTGACCTTTGTGACCAAGGCCATCGAGCTCGGCTACCTGCGGGTACCCGATGGGGTTATCGTGCCGGTCGAGAACGTCAACCGCCACCCCCGGCACAAGATGATCATCGTCTGTACCGGCAGCCAGGGGGAGCCGCTCAGCGCCCTCTCCCGCATGTCGATGGGGGAACACCGGCAGGTCAACATCACCTCGGAGGACTTTATCATCATCTCGGCCACCCCCATTCCGGGCAACGAAAAGTTTGTCTCCCGGCTGGTCAACGACCTGATGCGGCTGGGCGCGGAGGTCATTTACGAGCGGATGTACGAGGTGCATGTCTCGGGACACGCCTGTCAGGAGGAGCTCAAGATGATGCTCGGACTGACCAAGCCGAAGTTTTTCATCCCGATGCACGGTGAGTACAAGCATATGCAGAAGCACGCCGGGCTCGCCCGCCGGATGGGCATCCCGGAGGATCATATCTTCATCGGGGAGCTCGGCCGGGTGATCGAGACCGACGGGGTGACGATGAAGTTCGGCGGCACCGTGCCGGCCGGCGGCGTGATGGTCGACGGCATCGGGGTCGGCGATGTCGGCAGCGTCGTGCTGCGCGACCGCAAGCATCTCGGTGAGGACGGGCTGATTGTCATTGCGGCGTCGGTCAGTAAAAAGACCGGCAAGCTGGTCGGTACCCCCGAGATTGTCTCCCGCGGTTTTGTCTATATGAAGGAATCGGAGGAGCTGATTGCCGGGGTGCGCCGGGTGCTGAAAAAGGCTTTCCAGCCCCCCGACGAGAACGCGAACAGCAAGGACTACGATCTCAAGGGACGGATCCGCGACCTGGTCGGCGACTATCTGTTCCAGAAGACCAAGCGCAAACCGATGATTCTCCCCATCGTGATGGAAGTCTAAACGGGGAAGGGAAGAAAAGGCCCATACGGACAAGGAGGCGGGCATGAGGAAGAATCTGTGGCTGTTTCTGCCGATGTTTCTGGTCCTGCTCACAGCGTCGCTGCTGTTGACAGGCATCATCTTCTTTGTGGATGTGACCATCTTTCCCTACGCACTGATTGTGCTGGGGATCAGCCTTTTCTTTGTCTTTTTCAACATGCTCCTGGCCCATGCGCGCACCCAGAAGTACCTCAACCGGATGGGCAGGCAGATCGAGGGGGCCAAGCGGGACTCGCTGATGAGCTTTCCGCTGCCCATCTGCGTGGTGGATGAAGCGGGGGAGATCGAGTGGTACAACGACTGCTTCCGCATCCGTATGGCCGCTGGCTCGGATATCTACGGCCAGTCGATCTACGACCATCTGCCCCAGCTGGATGTCCGGGAGACGGTCAGTCCCGACGGCTTTCACTGTGCCCACGGCGAGCGGCTCTACTCGGTCTATGGTACATACAGCCATGGAGGCGAGCGGGAGGGCAGTGGGCTCTATCTGCTCTATTTCATCGACGACACCGAGCTGAAGAGGACCCAGAAGGAATATGAGGAGTCCCGCCCCTGTGTGATGATCTCGGTGGTGGACAACTACGAGGAGCTCATGCAGGACGCCAAGGAGAGCGAGCGGGCGCAGCTGTTTGCCGAGATCGAGGGAATCATCGAAGCGTACGTCAACGAGTACCACGGCTACCTTATCCGGGTCAGCCGCAGCCGGTATATCGCCATCGTCGAGGAACGCGGCATGCGCCAGATTGTCGAAAACAAGTTCCAGCTGCTCGACCGGGTGCGCGGGCTGCCGTCGGCCAGCGAGCAGATGCCGCCCACCCTCTCGATCGGCGTGGGCCGGGGGGGCGCGAATCTCATCGAGGCCGAATCGATGGCCCGGCAGGCGCTCGATATGGCGCTCGGCCGGGGCGGCGATCAGGCGGCAGTGCGCAACGGCACCAATCTCGACTTCTACGGCGGTGTCTCCAAGGGCATTGAGAAGCGGACCAAGGTCAAAACCCGCATCATGGCGAGCGCGTTGGCCGAACTGATCCAGTCGAGCGACGGGGTGGTCGTCATGGGCCACCGGCTGGGCGATCTCGACTCGCTGGGTTCGGCGGTCGGCATTCTGGCGGGTGTCCGGCTGATGGGCAAACCGGGCGTGATTGCGGTGCAGAAGAAGCAGAATCTGGCGCTGCCGCTGCTCAACCGGATGATCGAAAACGGCTATGCCGACTGGTTCTCCGAGCCAGAGCATGTGCTGCCCGACATCACCCGCAAGACCCTCTGTATCATCGTCGACACCCATGTGCCCCATCTGCTCGAGTCGAAGGAGGTCTATGAGGCCTGCCGTCAGATTGTCGTCATCGACCACCACCGCAAGATGGTCAGCCACATCGACAACGCGGTCATCTTCTACCACGAGCCGTTCGCCTCCTCGGCTTCCGAGATGGTCACCGAGCTGCTGCAGTACTTCCCGCTCAAGCAGAGCATCGGGCGGTATGAGGCGGAGGCGATGCTGGCCGGTATCATGCTCGACACCAAGAACTTTGTACTCAAGACAGGGGTGCGCACCTTCGAAGCGGCCGCCTATCTGCGCCGGCTGGGCGCCGATACGGTGGCGGTCCGCAAGCTGTTCGCCGGCTCGATGGCCGATTACCAGCGGAAAATCCGGCTGGTCGCGGCGGCGGAAGTCTACCGCGGCTGTGCCATCTCGGGCGCCGAGGGGGTCTCGGGCAGCGAGATGCGGCTGGTGGCGCCCCAGGCGGCCGACGAGCTGCTGTCGATCGAGGGGGTGGATGCCTCCTTCGTCTACTACGACACCGGCGGCGAGGTCTCCCTCTCCGGCCGTTCGATGGGCGCTATCAACGTCCAGCTGATTATGGAAACCTTAGGCGGCGGCGGCCATCAGACGATGGCGGGCGCGCAGCTGAAAAATACCACCCTTGCCGAGGCGCGCAAGCAGCTGATCGATGCGATCGACCGCTATTTCGAGTCGATCAACCGGTCGCGCTGAGCGGGGATGAGACGCCCTTCTGCTGGCAGGGGGCAAGAAAGGATGGGTTTATAGCATGCAGGTCATACTCAAACAGGATGTCAAAGGCCAGGGCAAGGCGGGGGATCTCGTCAAGGTTTCGGACGGCTACGCCCGCAACTATCTGCTGCCGCGCGGTCTCGCGGTTGAGGCCAACGCCCAGGCAATGAGCGAATACAAGAGCAAGCAGAGCGCGAAGAAACACCACGAGGAGATGGAGCGCAAGGCCGCTGAGGAGGCCCGCGCCAAGCTCGAGGGCAAGACGATCAAGCTGAAGGCCAAGGGCGGCTCGGGCGGACGTCTGTTCGGCTCGATCACCTCCAAGGAGGTGGCCGAGGCGCTGCTGCGCGATTTCGGCATCGAGATCGACCGCCGCAAGATTGCGATCGACGGGGACATCAAAACCTTCGGCACCTATACGGCGCTGGTCAAGCTCTACCCGGAAATCGCTGCGACCCTCTATCTGGTGGTCGAGGAGGAATAGCCGTCCGGACGGCGGGGAAAGGAGGCGGATGGAATGGCGGAGGGCGATCTCTACAGCCCGGAGATGCGGCTTTTTAATCTGGAAGCGGAGCAGTCGGTGCTGGGCGCCATTCTCATCGATCCCGCCTGTCTCAGCGACGTGATGGCCTATCTCAGCGTCGACAGCTTCTACCGGCCGCAGAACAAGGAGCTCTATGCGATCATCCTGCGGATGTTCTCGTCGGGACAGCCGATCGACTTTGTCACCGTCCTCAACGAGGCGATTGCCGACCGGGTCTTCGAGAGCGAGGGGGACGCCAAGGTCTATCTGGCCGAGCTCGCTCAGATTGTGCCGAGCGTGGCCAATGTCACCGCCTACGCGAAGATCGTGCAGGAGAAGCACTACCTTCGCCGGCTGGTCGACGTCGCTTCCGGCATCATCCAGAATGCCCAGGAAGGCGTCTCCAATCCCTCCGAGCTGCTCGATATGGCCGAGCAACAGATCTTTGAGATCCGTCAGGGGCGGGACGCCAAGGGACTGCGCCGGATCGAGGAGGTCATTGTCGGGGTCTACGACCACCTCCAGAAGCTGTCGGGCGAGGACAAGGAACAGTATCTCGGCATCCGGTCGGGCTTTACGGGGATCGATCATATCCTGACCGGTCTCAACAAATCCGACCTGCTGCTGGTGGCCGGCCGGCCCGGCATGGGCAAAACCAGCTTTGCGCTCAATATCTGCGAACATGTCGCGATGCGGGCGGGCAAGCGGTCGGTGATCTTCTCGCTTGAGATGAGCGCCGAACAGCTCGTCCAGCGGATGCTCAGCTCACAGGCGTCGATTTCGAGCTATGCGCTGCGCACCGGGACGCTCAGTCCGGACGAGTGGGTGCGGCTGGCTTCGTCGGCCGATCTGCTCAGCCGCAGCCCCATCCTCATCGATGACGCGACCGATGTCACCGTCGCCTCGATGAAGGCCAAACTCCGCCGGGTGCCCGACCTGGGTCTGGTGGTGATCGACTACCTCCAGCTGATGAGCGGCAGCCGCCGGACCGACAACCGTGCCCAGGAGATCAGCGAGATCACCCGCGGGCTCAAGACGCTGGCCAAGGAGTTCGACGTGCCGGTCATCTGCTGTTCCCAGCTCTCCCGTGCAACCGAGGGCAGACAGGACCGCCGGCCGGTGCTGTCCGATCTGCGTGAGTCGGGCTCGATCGAGCAGGACGCCGATGTCGTCATGTTCATCTACCGCGACGCCTACTACAACCGCGAGTCGGAGGAACAGAATATCGCCGAATGCATCGTGGCCAAAAACCGTCACGGCGAGACCGGCTCGGTCAAGATCGGATGGAATGGAGAATTCACACGCTTTTCCAATCTGGAGTTCTATCGGGATGAAGGATAAGGCAGCAGCCACACTTGCACATTATGCCATGCTCGCGCCGGGCGATCTCGTCGTCGCCGGCGTATCGGGCGGCGCCGATTCGATGGCGCTGCTCGCTTTTTTGTTGTCCCTCTCGGCGCGCTATCCGCTGCGGGTGGCCGTCTGCCATCTCAACCACCGGCTGCGCGGCGCCGAGGCCGATCGGGATGCCCGGCTGGTGGAGGATTTTTGCCGGATGGCGGGGGTACCCTTCCATCTGGCGGCGGTTGATGTCGCCGGGGAGGCCCGCCGGCAGGGGCTTTCTTTCGAGGAGATGGGCCGGCGGATGCGCTACGATTTTTTCGACCGGGTAGCCGACGGCTATGCGGCACAGGTCGGTAGGGTGCGTATTGCGACCGCCCATACCCGCAGCGACGCGGTCGAGACGATGCTGCTCGCGCTGCTGCGCGGCAGCAGCATCGACGGGCTGTGCGGCATCCCGCCGGTGCGGGGGCGGATCATCCGTCCGCTGATTGAGGTGACCCGCACGGAGGTGGAGGACTACTGCCGGACGGAGGGAATTCCCTTTTGCGAGGACAGTACCAACCGGCAGGACGACTACCCCCGCAACCGTATCCGCCACCGGGTGATCCCCGAGCTGCGGCAGATCAATCCCGCTCTGGAGGAGACGGCCGCCCGGCTGATGGTGTCGGCCGCCTGCGACCGGGACTATCTCGACCGGCAGACGGAGGCGCTGCTGCGGGCGGCGGAAGCGGACGCGGCAGGCTGTCTGCTGGATGTGCTGCAGAAGGCCCATCCGGCGCTGCGGATTCGCTCTCTGGCCCATCTGCTGCGGATGTCCGGCTGCCGCTGTGACCACGGGGTCCTTGCGCGGCTGGAATCGGTGGTGATGGGGGAGGCCCGGCGCGCCCAGCTGGCGGATGGCTGGATGGCGGTCCGCCGGAAGGACCGGCTGTCGCTCGAACGCTCCGCCGGCCGTCCGATGGATGTGTGGGAGGGGGCGGTATGCCCGCTCGCGGCGGCGCCGGGTGTGGTTTTGCTGCCGGATCGGCGCGTTTTACACCTGCACCCGGTCAAGAATTTGGAAAATCTGCGAAAAGTTCAAAAAAACACCTTAAAATTTGTTTTGGATTGTGATAAACTATATGATAACTTTGTGGCAAGAACACGCCGCCCGGGCGACCGGGTCAAACTCGTGGGACGGGGGGGCAGCAAAACGCTGAAAAACCTTTTCCAGGAGGGCGGGCTTACCGCGGAGGAACGGGCGCGGCGGCTGATTCTGGCGGACGAGGGCGGCATTGTCTGGCTGGAGGGCTTCGGCGCCGCCGAGCGTGCCGCGCCGGACAGCCGTTCGACGCGGATGCTGTTAATAACCGTCGATGAGGAGGGGGAAAACGAATGAGGCATGACATGCTGGAGGATGTTGCGCGGGTGCTGCTGACCGCCGAGGAGATCCAGAAGCGGGTTGCCGAGCTGGGCGCGCAGATCAGCCGGGACTACGAGGGGAAAAATCTCGTGATGGTCAGTGTGCTGAAAGGATCGGTGGTCTTTATGGCCGATCTGATGCGGGCGGTTACCGTTCCGGCGGAGATCGATTTCATGTGTGTCTCGAGCTATGGATCGGGCACCAGGACCTCCGGCCAGGTACAGATTCTCAAGGATATCGGCCAGGATCTGACCGGCAAGGACCTGCTGATCGTTGAGGATATCCTCGATTCGGGTGTCACCCTTTCCTATCTGAGCAAGCTGCTCTGGGCCCGCAACCCGAACAGCGTCCGGCTGTGCACCCTGCTCGACAAGCCCGACCGCCGGCAGGCGGAAGTCCAGGTCGATTACACCGGCTTTGTCATTCCGGACGAATTTGTGATCGGCTATGGGGTCGATTACGCGGAGCGCTACCGCAATCTCCCCTTCATCGGCACGCTGAAGCCGGAGGTCTACCAAAACAGCTAGCGCGGCATTTCCTGTAAGACCATGCAGAACGACATAGCGGCCCGCTGCAGGACGGCGCGGCCGGTACAAAGGAGTGGAACTGGTTGGGCAATCGTAAATCCCGACAGATCAGCATACTCATCTCGCTGTTTGTCATCCTGATTTTGGCGGCGGTCTTTTTCTTCCCCGATACCACCGGGCCGAGGATTCGGTACTATGAGGTGATCGACCTCTTCCGGGACAACCGGGTGAGCGCTTTCAGCCTTGATTTCGGCACCGGAGAACTCGAGATGATGGTCGACGATGACAATGGACAGCCGGTCATCGTCAACTATGTGGTGCCCAATATCCTCATCTTCCGCGAGGATATCGAGCCGTATGTCACCGCCTACAACGAGGCGCATCCCGACGACCGGATGCAGGTCGACTACCTGCCGGCGGCCGAAACGCCCTGGTGGGCGAGCCTCATTCCCTCGATTGTGCTCATCGGTATCATGATCGCCTTCTGGATCTATATGGTCAATCAGGCGTCGAGCGGCGGGGCGGGCAAGATGTCCTCCTTCGGCAAGGCGCGGATCAAACCCCATGTCGATCAGGGCAAGCGGACCACCTTTGCCGATGTGGCCGGTGCGGATGAGGAGAAGGAGGAACTCGAGGAGATTGTCGAATTCCTCAAAAATCCCAAGAAATTCAATGAGATCGGCGCCCGTATCCCCAAAGGGGTGCTGCTGGTCGGCCCGCCGGGAACCGGTAAGACGCTGCTTGCGCGCGCGGTGGCCGGTGAAGCGGGTGTCCCCTTCTTTTCGATCTCCGGTTCCGACTTCGTCGAGATGTTTGTCGGTGTCGGTGCCTCCCGTGTGCGGGATCTGTTTGAGCAGGCCAAGAAGGACGCACCCAGCATCATCTTTATCGATGAGATCGACGCGGTCGGCCGCCACCGCGGCGCCGGCCTGGGCGGCGGGCACGATGAGCGGGAACAGACCCTCAACCAGCTGCTGGTCGAGATGGACGGCTTCGGCGCCAACACCGGCGTCATCGTCATTGCGGCGACCAACCGGCGGGATATCCTCGATCCGGCGCTGCTGCGTCCCGGCCGGTTTGACCGCCAGGTGGTTGTCAACTACCCCGATATCAAAGGCCGTGAGGAGATTCTCAAGGTCCATACCCGCCAGAAGCCGCTCGGCCCCGATGTCGACCTGAGCGTCATTGCCAAGACGACGGCCGGCTTTACCGGCGCCGATCTGGAGAACCTGGTCAACGAGGCGGCGCTGCTGGCTGCCAAGCGGGGACGCAAGGCGATCACGATGGATGAGATCGAGGAGGCCACCATCAAGGTGGTAGCCGGCCCCGAGAAGCGGTCGAAGGTGGTCACCGAAAAGGAGAAGAAGCTGACCTCGGTGCATGAGGCCGGCCATGCGATCTGCACCTTCTATTCCAAGACCCAGAGCCCGGTGCATCAGATTTCGATCATCCCGCGCGGGATGGCGGGCGGCTACACCCTCTCGCTGCCCGAGGAGGACCGCAACTATGTGGTCAAGACCGAGATGATGGAGGAGCTGGTGGTGCTGCTGGGCGGCCGGGTGGCCGAAAAGCTGGTGCTCGACGATATCTCGACCGGCGCCTCCAACGACATCCAGCGGGCCACCAAGCTTGCCCGCAACATGATCACCCGCTACGGCTTCAGCGAAAAGCTCGGCCCGATTGTCTATGGCACCGGCCAGGAGGAGATCTTCCTCGGCAGGGATCTTTCGACCAGCCGGGACTATTCCGAGATGGTGGCCGCTGAGATCGACAGCGAGATGCGCCGGCTGATCGAGGACGCCTACAAGGCGACCGAGGCGATTCTCACCGAGCATATGGATCAGCTGATGCAGGTGGCGAAGTATCTCTTTGTCCATGAGAAGATGGATGCCGAGGAGTTCGACAAGATGATGCACGGTGAGCTGGCCGCGCCCGACGTTGATCTCGATTCGGTGGGGACGCTGGTACGCAACGGCCCGCGCGAGCGCTACAAGCCCTTTATGCCCCAGCAGCCGGTGAAGCCCTCTGCCACGGGTGGAAATGGCGATCCGGGTCCGGAAGCCCCCGACGCGGTGCCGGCGGAGGACGCCGCTCCGTCGGATCCGGCGCCCGAGGCCACGCCCGCTTCGGAGTCCGATCTGCTGCCGGAGGATCCGGCCGAACCCGAGCAGAAGCTCTGACAGTTTCATACCGAGACCATCCTGGGGGATGGGCGCGGCGGCCTGTAGCGATGCGGGCATCCGCCCCAT
>CASGDD010000180.1 GCA_949300115.1 uncultured Oscillospiraceae bacterium
GGCGATGGCCGATGTCCGGGCGGGCGGCACGGGGGAAATCCCCGATTTTCTGCGGGATGGGCACTATGACGGCGCCCAGAAGCTGGGACATGCCCAGGGCTATCGATACGCCCACGACTACCCCGGCCACTATGTCGCCCAGCAATATCTGCCCGACGCCATCCGGGACACCGTCTACTACCGGTATGGGGACAACAAGACCGAACAGGCCGCCAAAGCCTACTGGGAGCGCATCAAGGCGATGGCCGGCGATCCTGGTAAACCGAGCGGAGGAAAGCCGTCTGAAACGTAAGCCGGATCCATCCCGCTGCTCTGCTCGAAAAGGGGAAAGGCTACAACCGGCCATGATGCGGCATCGGATGCGGGACGGGGCTTTGCGTTCGATCGTTCGATGAAACTCGAAACGCGGCGGTTTTTCCTTCCCACATCCGCCACCGCCGGGCGGTTGTGTGCCGCTGTGCAGTTTCCATTGGGATCCTTGGGGGTTTCTCACCCGCATGAACATCGAAGGGGGTTTTTACATGTTGGAGATTCTGTTTGACGACAGCGCCGCCGGCGCCCTCCAGCTGGCGCTGGCCGGGCAGGAGAGCATCCTTGGGGGCTCCATCGAAATCCTCACGAGCGAGCCCATCTCGGACACAGAGCGGCGAACACTAATCCAGCAGGCGGAGGAGCGGGAGCGGCGGGGCTGGGCCGATGCAGTCCCGCTCGAGGGGAACCGAGCGGACATCCTCCCACTTCCGCTGATGCTCTCGGTCGGCGCCATCGACGAGGACAGCATCGGCCCACTGCGGGAGAGAACGCTGCAAACACTGATGGCGGTCCATCCCGCCATCGGAGAGGAGGCAGCCTGTTCTCTGCTCGCCACCGCCCGCGTCTCGCTTGCCAGGCTGCTGGCCGGTGTGGAACGGGGGGAATCCCTCCGCATCTGGATCGACCGGACACCCGACAACCGCTGCGCCCTCGGCTGGCTGTTGAATCAGCTGGAACAGGCGGGGCATCCCTCCCCCGACATCACCCTCGTCCCCCTCCCCGATTTCGAATCCCACCCGGACGGCGCCGCCCTGCAGGCGCGCGGATGGGCGGAGGTGGAACCCTACCGCTGGGGACGGCTCGCACAAACTGCACGGCCGCTCCCCTCCCCTCTCTGCCGGACATGGGCGGCGGAGTGGCGGACGCTCCGGCGGGAGAACGCTCCCCTGCGCGCGGTCGTCAACGGGGCGCTTGTGAGCGTATCCGAATCCTTCTACGACCCCTTCATCCTGCGGGCGCTCGCCGGACAGCCCTCGGAATTTTCCGAAGCCCGGCTGATCGGCCAGCTGCTTGGCGGGCTGCCCGGCGTCTCCGACGCCCTCATCGCCCTCCGGATTGAACGGATGGTCGAGACGGGTCAGCTCGAACCGGTCACCCAGCCCGCCCCGGGCGACCCCGCCTACCACCGGACGCTGCGCAAGGTTTGCAGGGCGAAAACAACGCCCTAAAACGGAAATTGTATATTTTGTGTCTTAAAATCCAATTTGTATACTATCTCCCCGCAAAAAACGCAGGAATCCTGGCTTTGGATTCCTGCGTTTTTGGGGCGATGAGACCTGTTTTGGGTTATTCGTAGAGCGGATACTTCGCACAGAGGTCGTTGACCATGCCGCGGATCCTGTCGGCGCTCTGCTCGAAATCGGTGGCGCAGAGGTAGATGGCTTCGGCAATCGTCTCCATATCGGCCGGGACCATGCCGCGGGTGGTGACCGCCGGGGTGCCGACGCG
>CASGDD010000181.1 GCA_949300115.1 uncultured Oscillospiraceae bacterium
TCGTAATTGAAGCTAGCGGACGCGGTCGCGGCAAAGCCGAGCACCATGGTCAGCGCAAGAACCAGCGCAAGAACTTTCTTCATGGAAATAGTCCTCCTCCGGGTTCCCCGGAGGAGGACTATTTGCGGTATCCCTTACGGGATATAGAGGGTCTTATTGGAATGTGAGCGCCCCGCGCTCACTCCAAAACTCTTCACTCTTCACCCTTCATTCTTCACTCGCGCAGCTGGATGCCGCTCGACCGGAAAGTCTGCATATAGTACAATCGCCTACTCTCGCACAAGATGGGTTTCTTTCAGGGCGGTGAGGATTTCGCGGTTCCAGAAGGTCCAGTCGTGGCCGCCGTCCGATTCCCAGTAGGTCAGCGGGATGGCGGGGGTTTCCTTTTGGAGGAAATCGCGGAAGGCGGTGTTGGCCTCGTAGAGGAAGTCCTGCCGGCCGCAGCACTGGTAGATGTGGGGCAGCGGGCCGCCCGCCTCAACCGCCTTCCGGGCCAGCGCCTCGAGGTCGTTTTCCGAGCCGGCGAACTGTTCCTCCGGCCCGAGGTTGCAGAGCATGATATGACCGGCATCGAACGAGCTGTTGCCGCCGGTGGTCGCCTTGCGGCGGGCTTCCACCTCCGGTTTGCCCCGCAGCAGGTTGGGATCGACCGCGCCCGACAGGCTGATGGCCGCCGCGTAGCGGTCGGGATGGCGCAGGGCGGCGAGCAGCGCACCATAACCGCCCATCGAGAAGCCGCCGATCAACCGGTCCTCCCGCTTGTCGGAGGCGGGGAAGTAGTTTTCGATCACCAGCGGCAGCTCCTCGGTCAGGTAGGTAAAATGCCGGTGGCCGTAGTAGCCGTCGGTATAATAGCTGCGGTAGCCGTTCGGCATGACGACGATGAGGTCGCTCTCCCGAAGATAATATTCGATCTGGCTGCCGCGAATCCAGCTGGTCTCATCCCGCGACTGGCCGTGCAGCAGGTAGAGCACCGGATATTTCCGGCCGCCCAGCGGCTCATGCGGGCGGCTCCGCCGTTCGGGCAGCAGCACGGTCACATCGGTATCCATGCCGAGCTGGTAGGAAAAAAGACTCATCTGTACAAGCGCCATCGTGCCATCTCCTTTAGATTCACCGGCGGTCGGGCCGGATCAAGATTGTCGGGATCAGGGGGGCTATCGCTCCACAAATTCAAAGAGCATGAGCGAATCGGGCAGGGCGGCCTGCCGGATGGGAGGGGGATCGGGTTCGTGGCCGAAGAAACTCAGCTGTTCCCCCGACGCCAGCTGCCGCTCCCGATAGGTCGCCGTCTGCCAGGCATAAAACCGGCTGATCTCCCGCAGGAGCGCCCCCGTTTCCTCTGCGCCGATGAGCTCGGGCATCGAACCGGCGGCCATCCATTCGAGCGGGGTCCCCGCGTCGACCGGCTGCCGGCCATCCCAGAGGGGACGGCGGTCCTCCGGATGGGAGAAGAAGACAAAATGCCGCTCCCCATCCGCCGGAAGGGGCTGGGGACGGATCAATCGCAGATCCCGCAGGTCGGGCGCTTCGCTCACCCGGTCGGGGGAAAGCAGCATCCCGCAGCCGTAGAGCACCGCCGCCTGGTCGAGCGCACCCAGTTCGATCAACAGCTCCTGCTCGCTGAGTCCGGTATCCGGGTCGGGCCGCAGATCCAGTTCGAACCGGTAATGCTCGCTCGGATAGCCTTCGGGGGTGTAGGGCCCCCGGCGCACCCGCTTTTCGATCAGCTTCATCTGCAGAATCAGACAGAGATACCGCCGCCCTGCCGGACGTTTGGACAGCTCGAACAGCAGCGTCTCCCCCTCCATCCGGCTGGGGCGGCCATGCCGGTCCTTGCAGAGCCAGCCGCCCGTCTCGAGCGGCCGCAGCAACCGCAGCAGCCGCGCGCCCGTCTGCCGCTCATAGAGCGCGGCCAGCGCCGGATAGAAATGGTTGCCCACAAACGCTTCCGATACCGAAGACATTCCGCTGCCTCCCTTCCGCCCGGATCGCCCGATCCCGGCCGGGTTTTGTCCGATTTCTCCATCCTTCCCAAGCAGAGGTCCTTTCGATTATTGTACAATAAACCGGGGCGGTCGCGCAAGGATTCTGTCCGATTTCTCCATTTCCATCCGCCCGCACCCTCCGGCGGCGGGATGAATAGGATACAACAGGCGCGGGGGATGGGATCGCGGACGATTTTCGCGCCGCCGGGACGGATGGGCAGCTCCCCGCCGGTCCGCCCGGCCTTCCTTGCGTTGATCCCGCGGGAGGGGCTTTTCATCCTCTCCCGCGAAGAAAGGATGATTAAACCGGCCCGAAATGGGCAAGGCTATCGACAACGGGACTATGAAAATGAGGATTGTCCCCGCTGCCCCTCCTCGGGCCGGCGGGACAATCGGCGGAGTGTGAGAAAAGGTGACTGTCAAACGGGGAGATATCTTTTATGCCGATTTAAGCCCGGTGGTGGGCAGTGAACAGGGAGGCATCCGCCCGGTGCTCATCGTGCAGAACGATGTGGGCAACAAATTCAGCCCCACCGTCATCGCCGCCGCCATCACCAGCCAGCGGGAGAAGGCCAATCTGCCCACCCATATCGAACTGGCCGCGGCCGACTGCGGACTTTCCCGCAATTCGGTGGTGCTGCTCGAACAGATCCGCACCATCGATAAAAAGCGTCTGCGCGAGAGGATGGGCCGCATCGCCGGCGACTCGATGCAGCAGGTCGATCGCGCCCTTTCGATCAGTTTCGGCCTGCAGGCGGGCAGAAAACCGAACTAATAGATTGCATGATTTCGCCTGGTTTCCATTTTGCCTATTGCAAATCGTCGGCGAAATCATGGACGCAATCGCAATGAAATATTTGTCCAATCTCCGATTGGACAAATATGAAATATGCCGCGTTGCGGCATATGAAATGTACGACTGGATTTCATCCGAAATCCAGCGTACATGAAATATCATCCCCCACTTGCGCGGGGGCTGATATGTTGGAGCCGGCGCCCTCGCGCCGGCTTCTTTATTGCGTGGGAGAATAGCGGGGAGGGGTACCGCGGGTCGGGTGGTACAACTAAATAGTCC
>CASGDD010000182.1 GCA_949300115.1 uncultured Oscillospiraceae bacterium
AGCCGGTCGTTTACAGACCGGATGCGCCCTCCTTCGGCGCGGGAGCGGCTTTCTTCCGGCGCAGAAAGGCGAGCTTGGTCTCGGAGGTGAGCACCGCCAGAAAGATCAGCGCGAAGCCGAGGATCAGGCGGGGGGTCACCGCCTCATGGTAGAGCAGAATCGAGAAGATGACCCCGAACACCGCCTCGAGGCTGAGGATGATGGCGGCGGCCGACGGATCGGTGTACTTCTGCCCGATGATCTGCAACAGCAGCCCGGCTGCCGTCGCGCCGATCCCGAGATAGAGAATGCCGACCAGGCTCTCCTGCGGCCAGACGGTGGGGAAATCCTCAAACAGCAGTCCGACCGCCCAGGAAAGCAGGGCGGTGCAGCCAAACTGGACGATGGTCAGCACGATGGGATCGCGGGTGGCGGTGAAGCGGGCGACCGCGACAATATGGACGGCGTAAAAGACGCCGCAGGCGAGGGTCAGCGCATCGCCCATACCGATGGTAAGGCCGCTGTCGAGCGAGACGCAGCCGATGCCGACAATGCAGAGCAGCGCCGCCAGAATGTTGTAGCGGTCGGGCCGCCGCCGGTAGACCGCCCAGAAGACAAAGGGGACCAGCACACAGTAGACGGCGGTGAGGAAGGCGTTTTTGCCGGGTGTTGTCATCGTAATGCCAACCGTCTGCAGGCTGTAGGCGCCGAAGAGCAGCGCGCCCATGACCGCCCCCTTTTTTATGTAATCGAGGCTGAGTGTCCGCCGCAGCCGGGGCAGAAAGATGAGCGAGAGCAGCAGGCAGCCGATGGTGAAGCGGATACCCAGCAGGATGTGCGGCGGGACGGTGTCGGTGGTGTTCTTGACGATGACAAAGGAGACGCCCCAGATGAGTGTGGCGCCGAGCAGGGAGAGTCGGGCGAGATGGCTGCGCCAGGTGGGATTCATCGTCCAACCTCCCTCTTCTTGGGATGGGGACGGGCTCCCGGACGGACGGCGGGTCGCTTTTTGCGCACCGAAAAGCCGAAGGACCCATTCGGTTTGGCGAGGGTGTAGTAGTCGCCATGGGCAAAGGCGGTCAGCCCCATCCGCTCGAGATGCAGCTTGCCCCGGCCGTCGAGAAATGCCTCCTCCACCGCGACCGCGACGATCTCGGCGAGGAACATCTCGTGGGAGCCGAGCGGGATCGTCCGGCGCACCGCGCATTCGAGCGAGACCGGGCATTCGGCGATCCCCGGTGCGGCGATCCGGCTGGACGGCTCGGGTGTAAGCCCCATCGCCTCAAATTTGCGCAGCTCCCGCCCCGACCGAACCCCGCAGGTATCCATCGCCGCGATGAGCTTTTCGGGTACGAGGTTGATGACAAAGCAGCCGGCCTCCTTGATGATGCCGTAGGAATGGCGGGAGGGCTGCACCGAGATATAGGTCATCGGCGGGCGGGTGTTGACGATCCCCGTCCAGGCGATGGTGATGATGTTGGGATTCTCGATCGTTCCGCAGGAGACCATCACGGCCGGCAGCGGAGCGAGCAGGGTGGTGCCCTTCCAAAGCTGTTTAGACACCGGCATTCCCTCCCTCTGTGGGGGTGCTGCGGCCGCCCGACCGGATCTTGCGCCAGAGCGGCAGCGCGTGCTCGAAGGCGAAATAGAGCGGGCGGCTGTAAACCCGGTCGAATTCGCCGATGTATTCGGTGACCCCCGCCTGCCGGCAGAAGCCCTCCTTGAAACGGAAGAGGCCGTTATCCTTCGAAAGCGAATAGACCCCGCCGAAGTCGTAGCGGTCCTTGCCCAGCGCGAGCGCCCAGCGGATCATCTCCAGCTGCATCGCGTAGTTGGGCATCAGGTTGCGGTGCTCGTTCGAGCTGGCGCCGTAGCTGTACCACACCTTATCGCCATAGGCGACGGCGAGGGCGCCCGACAGGGCCTCCCCCTCATGCTCGGCCAGATAGACGCGGCAGTCCTCCCCAAAGGCGTCGAGCATCCGCTCAAAGTAGTCGAACGGGCGGGCGCCGATCCGATCGCGGGTACAGGTGACCTCGTAGATGCGGTAGAAGGTGCGCAGATCCTCCCTGTCGCGGGAAAAGCGGACGGTGATCCCGTTGCGGGCGGCCACCCGGATGTTGTAGCGGGTCTTCTGGGAAAACTCGGCCAGCAGGCTTTCCTCCGTCTTGCCTTTAAGATCGAGGACCATGTTGTGGCGGGGCTGGAAGAGGGCGTGGGGGTCGGCCTCGCGGGCACGGACCCGGTACCCCCGCTGCCGGTAGCGCTCGAGCAGCGCTTCGTCATAGCGTACCTCGGGATCGAAGCGGAGCAGGACGGCGTGGCGCGCCTTGGCAAAGGCGTCCGCCTCCCGCATCAGCGCCTCGACGGTGTCAAGATCGTAAAAATCGCAGACCGGTCCGCGGGGGGCGTAGAGGACACAGAAGCCGCCGCCGACCGGCCGGATGAGCAGCGAGAGGGCGGCGGCAATCGACCCATCCCGCCGCAGATAGATCTGCGCATCCCCCCAGCCCCGCTTGACTTGTGCCCAGGCGGGATCCTGGGTCGCCGTGGCATAGGGCGAGGTGCGGACAAACTGCGCATACTCTTGCATTTCAGATGTGTTTTTCTTATCGACAATTGGCATGGCTATCCCCTTACTGGCGCATTCGTGCGGTTTAGGCCCCTTCGGCCGATCGACGGCGGCTGGCTATTCGACCCCCAGCATCCGCTTGGTGATGGCGAGGTCGGACTCGTAATGGAGGTATTCCCCCCGCACCTTCTGGTAGAATTCCTCCCCCTTGGCGGCGAGGATGATGACGTCGCCCGGCTGGGCGTTGGCGATGGCCGTCTCGACACAGCGGCCGCGGTCCTCGATGATGGTGTAGGGGGTGTCGCC
>CASGDD010000183.1 GCA_949300115.1 uncultured Oscillospiraceae bacterium
ACCCACGGGCGGCCGCTTTTGTATGCCGAACGGCTCGATCGGCTGCTGGGCGTCGGCCGTCCAGCCGATTGCACGGCCCAAATGGCGGGATTCTTTCGCCCGGCTGCGGCCCGCGGGCGGCCATGGCCATCCGGCTGGACAGGGGAGCCGCGTTGTGTTATCCTTCTCTATAGGGAAAGTGAAACCTGGGGCAGACCGGCTGCCTGCAGGCGGAGAGGGGGACGTGGGATGCAAGAGAGAGGACGGATCCTGCTTCTGGCGCTGGTTCTGCTGGCGCTGGCGGTTGGGCTGTGGCTGTATGGATACCCTCCCGGCAGGAATAGCGGCCGGCTGCCGAGCCTTGCGCAGGTCGCCGGAATGGAGGAGGCCGAGCTGAACAGACAGCTGGCCGGTTACCGGCGGCAGCAGCTGGCCGAGGTCTGGGGCACTCCCGACAGGGGCGACCGGGAGGCGGACAGCTGGCAGCTCGACGGCGGGCTGATGCTGACGGTCAACTACCGCCCCAACGACGACCGGGTGGTTATTTGCGGGCTGTCGCTGCCCCTCCTGCCGGACGAGACCGAAAGCGTGACGGTGATCCATTCGGTGAACGGCTCGGATGGGGCGCCGCGGGCCCTCCAGCCGGAGGAGATTCGAGCGGTACGGGATTGGGCGGCCGGGCTCGATCTGGAGCGGCTTGCCTTTGCGGAGGGGGAGGCCCCCAACGAGGTCTATGCCGGCGGCGAATCCTATCTTTTTACGGTTGATGAAGGGGAGACGGTCTTTTGTTATCTGCTCATCGACGCGGATTATATCCTTTTTGCGGACAGCTGGTACCGAGTGCAAAATCCCTCGGCGCCCCCGATCGCCGTATGACCCCGATGCCGGTTTCCCAGTCATTTCAAAGTCAAAAGAGGACGGTCCCTTTGGAACCGTCCTCTTTTGCGTGTGGGGAAATTGCGTTTTTGCGTAGGGGAAATCATCCGGCTTTGCCGCCGGGGGTGCAGCGCACCATCTCGACCGCCACATAGACGGCGATGATAAGCTCGGTGAGCGGCATGGCAAACCAGATGGCGTCGACCTGGACCAGGGCGGGCAGCAGGCAGATGAGCAGGCCGCTGATCACCAGCCCCCGGCCGACCGAGACAACAAAGGAGATCCCCGGCCGCATCAGCGCCTGGAAATAGTAGGTGGAGAAGATGTTGAAGGGCAGCAGCAGGAAGGAGAGCGCATACCGGCGGAAGATGGCCGGGGCGATGGCGAGAACGGCGGGAGTGGGCGTCATAAACAGCCGGATAAACCCGTTGGGGATGGCAAGGCCCAAAGCCGTCCAGAGAAGACCGAAGGCGGCGGCGGTGATCAGCGCGCAGCGCAGCGTCTGACGGATGCGGCCGCCGTGGCCGGCGCCGAAGTTGACCGAGAGGATCGGTTGGGAGGCCTGTCCGATGCTGTAGGCGCAGCACTGGACGAAGGTGCTGATGTTGACGATGACCCCATAGACCGCCAGCGCGTCGGTGCCGAGGTAGGCCATGATCTGCCGGTTGAAGAGGATGGTAAGGATTCCCATCGCCACGTCGATGAAGAAGGTGGCAAAGCCGGTGACGAGAATCTTCCGCATCTTGGCAAGCGGCTGGGTGGGACGGACCAATCGCAGGGTATTTTTCCGGCGGAAAAAGTGGGAGAGCATGGCAAGGAAGGTGATGGCGGAACCGATTGCGGTGGCGAGTCCGGCCCCCCAGGCGCCCATGTCGCAGGTGAAGACGAAGAAATAGTCGCCGAAGATGTTGAAAATGCCGCCCGCCAACACCGCCCAGGTGGCCAATGCCGGCGCACCGTCGTTGCGCAGATAGGCGGCCAGCATCTGGTTGAGCAGAAAGAGCGGGACAGCCGCTTTGACCGGTTCCATATAGGCCTGCGCGAGGGTCAGGGTGCTGTCCTCGGCGCCGAAAAACAACAGCAGTTCCCGGTCGAAGCAGCCGACGATCAGCCAGATGGCCGCCGCCAGTATGGCCGAACCCACGACCGAGAGGGTAAAATACTCGTTCGAGCGGCGGACCGAGCGGCTGTTCTGTCCGCGCAGCGTGCCAAACAGCACCGATCCGCCGATGCCCATCAGCAGGCCGAGACTGTAGATGATATTCCAGATGGGGGCGACCACCGCGAGGGCGGCGGTGCCGTCCGGTCCGTGGTACTGCCCGACCATCGCCATATCGACGATCGAATAGATGGCGGAAATCAGCGCGCTGCCAAACGCGGCGGCGAGATAGTGCAGATAGAGCTTTCCGATCCTGCCCTGCAGCAGATCCATGGGGTACACACTCCCTTCCATCCCCCGTATACGATGCCGTTCCTTGCCGGAGAGCCCCGGCATACCGCAAAAAAGCCGGATAAAAGGACGGGTGTTCCAACCCGTGCTTTTATCCGGCGCACCATTTCCGCTGAATGGCTTACCCTCCAAGCGTCCCCATTATACCAGCTTTCCCTCCCGCTGTCGACCCCTTGGGGCGCGCGCATGGCTTTTTCGCCCAAAACAAAAACCGAAGCAAAGCAACCTTTGCTCCGGTCTGGTGGAGACAACTGGGCTCGAACCAGTGACCTCTTGCGTGTGAAGCAAGCGCTCTATCCTGCTGAGCTATGCCTCCAAAACTGACAGGTGCTATTATACATCATTTTCTGCCGTTTGTAAAGGGTGGATTTTTTCTTTTTCCAAAACCTATGGTAGGGGTGTGTCGGCGCGGCGCCTCTCTGCCTAAAACTCAATATTTTCCTACCGGGGCTCTTGTTTGTGCCGTCTGTACCATCTGGGACGGTTCAAAGATCCCTCCGGCATCTCGCCACCGGACGGCTCATAAGCTGGGATGATGGGGGTGGATCGGGATGAGACGGTTGGCAGCTTTTCTGCTTGGTGTGACTGGCGCAGGGCTGGTGCGGCTGGGGGTGTTGGCCCACCGGGACCCGCTGTATCGGGTGGCGCGGGCGGTGGGCCGGTCGCTCGACCGCCCGATCGAGGGGATGCCGCCGGTTGTGCAGCTGGTGGCGGCCGGCCTGTTGTGCATCCTGCTGGCGCTGCTGCTCGGGTCTGCCGGAAGCCGCCCACCGCGCGGCCGGCGCCGCCGGCGATAGAAGGATGCCGGAGGGATGAATACCGCGGCTGATAATTTCCGCCAAAAAGCACATCTTAATAGAGCGGTATGCAGTGAAAAACGTGGCGGGAAGACAGGGAGGCGAGCGGGATGGTGACAATCCTCTTCTGCGGACGGTTCGATGGGGTGGTTGACGATCTGGAGGCGGCGCTTGGACGGCAGCATGTGATCCTGCGGATGGGGAATGGCTGCATCCGGCAAAACCGGCCGGGACGTCCGGACTATCTCCTGTTGACCGGCGGGATGCCGGCGACGATCGAACTGCCGCAGCTGCTTCTGGTGTTGGCGGGCGGGATGGCGGGACCGGTCTGTCCGCGGATCGCTTCCGGCGCGGTGGCGTTGGTCGATTCGGCCGATGGGGAGGCCCTCGCGCTGGCCGGACGGCTGCGGCTCAAGACGGTGACGGTGGGGCTGGGGCGAACCGACACGCTGACCTGTGCCTCCCGCCGGGAGGAGGGGACGATGCTCTCGCTGCAGCGTTCGATCCGATCGCTCTCCGGCCGGCGGTATGAACCGGCCGATATTCCGATGCCGCCACTCCGCCATCCCCGTACCGCCCTGCTGTTGGGCGCCATCCTACTGCTCAGCGACCGAGTGGAGATGCTGAAGGGGTAGGGCGATCCCCCATTCTCGTCCGCCCCAGGAGGGATGGGGCGTGGGGGTATATTTTGTAAGACGGAGGGGTCCCCCTGCATGTGGGGGATTTTTTGTTGTCAATCCAGACAAAAATCTACCGTTATTTTGTACAAAAATAAAATTTTAACGAGGGTAAAATCATTGACATCACCCAAGTTCTGCGCTAGTATGAAAAGGTAGATGGACAATCATTCAATCGATAAGCTTCTTTTCACCGAATGAATGGCCTCTGCGGAACGGAAATCAACCTGCAAGGGAAGCTCGAAAAAGAGAGGGGAGTCTTCATGAAACGAACTGCCAAGCTCATTGCCCTGCTCCTGGCCCTTTCCATGCTGCTCTGTGCCTGCTCGGGCGGCACGACGGCGGACAGCTCGGCCGCTTCGGCCGCGTCCGATTCCACCGCCGTCTCCTCCACCGCGTCGGAAGCCGCGTCGGGCGGCGAGGTCGGTGTCAAGGAGGATCCCGACACGATCGTCTTCGGTTTCGACTCCGAACCGGGCAAGCTGGACCCGCAGAACAACGCCCAGCTCGGCGGTATGGCCGTCGAGAAACAGGTCTATGATCCGCTCATCAACAAGGATCCCGAGACGGGCGAATTCCTGCCCGGACTGGCGACCGCCTGGGAGTGGGTGGACGATACCCACCTCAAGCTGACCCTGCGGGAGGGTGTCAAGTTCCACAACGGTCAGGACTTTACCGCCGCGGATGTCGTCTATACCGTCGGCCGGTTCCCGACCGGCTCGTCGACCGGTTCGCTTTATGCGGCCTTCGATCCGGAGAATACGGTGGCAAACGGCGACTACGAGGTCACCATCGCCTTCTACTATCCCTTCTCGCCTGCGCTGAACTTTTTGACCAACGGCCGTGCCTACATTGTTCCCCACGAATATATGGAGGAGAACGGCGAACAGGCGCTCAACCAGGTGATGATCGGCACCGGCCCCTTCAAGTTTGTCGAATGGGTGGTCGGCAGCCACTGTACGATGGAGCGCAACGACGAATACTGGGGCGGTGCGCCGGCCTTTAAAAACCTCACCGTCCGCTTCATTGCCGACAACTCGGCCCGCATGATCGCCCTGGAGACGGGCGAGCTGGATCTGGCGCTCGGCATCCAGGACAGCGATATCAAGATCCTCTTAAACGGCGAACGGGAGCATATCAACGGTCTGCTCGTCCCCGGCATGCAGGTCAACTACTTTGCCTTCAACATGAACGTCGAGCCGCTGGCCGATGTGCGGGTGCGCCAAGCGCTGGCCCACGCGGTCGACTGGGCGGCGGCGGTTGAGACGGCAGGCGGCGTGGTCTTCCAGCTGGCCGACAGCTGCATCGCGCCGACGGTCGAGTACTACACCCCTATCGGCGTCTATGAGTACGACGTCGAGCTGGCGAAGGAGCTGCTGGCCGAAGCCGGCTATGCCGACGGCTTTACCATCAATGCGATCAACGAGGAGATCCCTGCGGCCGTCCGCCTGCTGGAGATCATGCAGCAGTATTTTGCGGAGGTCGGCGTGACGATGAACATCCAGGTGGTCGACAACGCGACCTGGATCGAGTCGAACAACAACGGCACCTCGGATGTCTCGATCTGCAACATGACCGCCTCGACCGGTGACCCCGCCCACACCCTCAACAGCACCCGCGGCGTCACGGTGACCGGCAAGATCGACGATCCCGAGTATGTCGAGCTCTACGATGCCGGCATGTCGGCGATGGACGCGACCGAGCGCGGCGAGATCTATGCCGAGCTGCAGCAGTATGTCTATGACAATGTCCTGCAGATTCCGCTCTTTGTCCGCGTCATCTCCTACGGCTACTGGGATTACCTCGACGGGTTCTATCCTGCGCCCGATCAGATGGTCGATTTCCGCACCATCTCGGTCAAGCAGTAATCCTTGAACGGGGGAGGGAAGACCGCTCCCCCGGCAGTATCCCGGCAATCAGGGGCCCCTGCTGTGCAGGGGCTTCCTTTATGCCGCCGGCGGAGGGAATGTGGAATCCTCCATTGACGCGGGGCGGAGGAAGACGGTATAATAGCGGAGAAAGGATCGGATGCGGGGGTATTTTTTGTGAGAAATCCCGAGGATCGATCCTGCCCGGAGGGGTTCCGGGCAATACGGGCGGCGGAGGGAACGATCCCGGACCGCCACCCCAACAAGCGGGCCGGAGGAGCGCATGCCCCTTCCGGCGGTAAAGGAGAATCGTCGTGCTTGACTATCTGAAACGGAGTGTCCGACTGGTTGTGGGGCTGTTCGTCTTTGCGTTCGGTGTGGTGATGACCTACCAGGCCAACCTCGGCAATTCGCCCTATGAGGTGCTCACCTCGGGACTCGCGAACCATCTGCCGATGCAGGTGGGCACCGTCTCGATCGTCGTCAGCTTTATCATCGTCATCGCCGACTGGATCGGCGGCGAGGCGATCGGCTTTGGTACGATTGCCAACAGCATCCTCGTCGGGGTGTTTATGAACCTGATCAACGCGCTGGATTTCCTGCCGCTGATGGGCGGCTGGATCGATGGGCTGCTGATGCTCGTCGGGGGGCTCTTTGTCTCCTCGATCGGCACCTACCTCTATGTGGGCAGCGGCTTCGGCGCCGGTCCCCGCGACAGCCTGATGGTGATGGCAGCCCGCAAGCTGAAGGTCGCGGTCGGTACGGCGCGTATCGGCATCGAGGTGATCGTGACGGTGATCGGCCTGCTGCTCAGCGGCAAGTTCGGCATCGGCACCTTCATCGCCGCCTTTGTCGGCGGCATCTCGCTGCAGCTGGTCTGCGGTATCGTCCGTTTCGATCTTAAAAAGGTACGGCATGAATCGATCCTGGATACCATCCGGCGTGTTCGGGCGATTCTTTCACACACAGAGGTGACCTCTCCGGAACCGGAAGCGTCGACCGATATGGCCACGGAGGTGAAGAGATAGCATGAATATCCTCGTATGCATCAAACAGGTGCCCAGCTCGAACAACGTCGAGGTCGATCCCGAGACCGGTGTGCTCAAGCGGGAGGGCGCCAGCGCCAAGCTCAACCCCTACGACCTCTTCGCAATTGAGACGGCACTCGAGCTGGCCGAACGATATGGCGGCCGGGTGACCACCCTGACGATGGGGCCGAACCAGGCAGCCAAAGCGCTCGAGGAGACGCTGGCGATGGGGGCGGAGGAGGCCTATCTGCTCAGCGACCGGCGCTTTGCCGGCGCCGATGTACTGGCGACCAGCCATACCCTCGCCGAGGGCATCCGGATGGCGGGGAATTTCGACCTGATCCTGACCGGCAAGCAGACGACCGACGGGGATACCGCCCAGGTGGGTCCCGAGATCGCCGAGCATCTCGGCATCCCGCACGCCGCCAACGTCGAGGCGGTCCTCGCGCTGGATGGGGAGGGCATCACCGTGCGGATGCAGCTGGAGACGGTGCTGCAGACCCAGCATATGCCGCTGCCGGCGCTGCTTTCGATGGATAAGGATGTCAACACCCCCCGACTGCCCTCCTATCTGCGGCGCAAGGCGTTCGATCCCTCCAAGCTGCATGTCCTCTCGCGCGACGACTTCGCCGACCAGAGCGAGCGGCGCTACGGGCTGGCCGGTTCGCCCACCCAGGTGGAGAGGATCTTTCCGCCCGAGGGGAACACCGAGCAGACGATCTACGAGGGTACGTCCGACGAGCTGGCCGACCGGCTGTATACACTGCTGCGGACGCGCAAGTTTATCTAGGGAGGGATCGACATGGCCAAAAAGCTGGTAATCCATCATGACCGCATCGGAGAGGCGGAAGGGAAGGCGCTGATCGATCTCTGCCCGTTCGGCGCGATCGGCGAAGAAAACGGCAGGCTGGTGGTCGGTGCCGGCTGCCGGATGTGCGGGATCTGCGCGAGAAAGGGCCCGGCCGGATGCATCGAGCTGGTCGAGGAGGCGGATACCGTTTCGATCGACAAGTCCCAGTGGAAGGGGATCACCGTCTACGCCGACTGTTCGGATGGCCGTCTGCACCCGGTGAGCCTCGAGCTGCTCGGCAAGGCGCTCGAGCTGGCACAGTGCCCCAGGCAGCCGGTCTATGCGCTGCTGATCGGCTCACAGGTGGAGGAAGCGGCCGAGACGCTGCTGCGTTACGGCGCCGACAAGGTCTATCTCTACGATGCGCCCGCCCTCGAACACTTTGTCCCCGAGCCCTATACCGACGTGCTCTGCGATTTTGTAGAGAAGGTCCATCCCTCCGCCATCCTGGTGGGTGCGACCTCGGCCGGCCGGTCGGTGGCGCCGCGGGCGGCCGCCCGGCTGGGCACCGGCCTTACCGCCGACTGCACCGCGCTCGAGATGCGGGAAAACACCGATCTCGTGCAGATCCGCCCGGCCTTCGGCGGCAATATCATGGCCCAGATCATCACCCCCAACCACCGCCCGCAATTCTGCACCGTCCGCTACAAGATCTTCTCGGCGCCCGAGCCACAGGCGCATCCCGCCGGGGAGCTCGTGCGGATGGCGATTCCGCCGCTCGACGGGCGGACCGAGGTCCTTGCGGTCGAGAAAAAGCCGACCGAGATGGATATCTCGGAGGCGGAGGTCATCGTGGCGGTCGGCCGCGGGGTCAAACGGGAGGGGGATCTCGCCCTCATCAGACAGCTGGCCGACCGGCTGGGCGCCCAGTTTGCGAGTACCCGTCCGCTGGTTGAATGCGGCTGGTTCGATCCCAAACGGCAGATCGGCCTCTCCGGCCGCACGGTCAAACCCAAGCTGATTCTGACGGTCGGCATCTCCGGTTCGGTGCAGTTCTGCGCCGGCATGAAGTCGTCCGATCTGATTGTGGCGATCAACGAGGATCCCCGTGCCCCCATCTTCCAGGTGGCCCATATCGGACTGGTGGGAGATCTCTACGAAATTGTACCGAAGCTGCTCGAAAGGATCGGGGAGGTGCAGGCATGAGCTATCAGAAGGTAAACGAACGCCATCTCGACTATTTTAAAAGTTTCCTGCCCGCCGACCGGCTGTTCTACGGCGACGCGATCAGCGAGGACTACAGCCACGATGAGCTGGTGGGGGAGAAGATGATGCCCGAGCTGCTCATCCGGGTGACCTCCACCGAGGAGATTTCCCGGGTGCTCGCCTACGCGAACGCCGAGCGTATCCCGGTGACCACCCGCGGCTCGGGAACCGGGCTGGTGGGCGGTGCGCTGCCGGTGATGGGCGGCATTCTGCTGGAGACCACCCTGATGAACCGCATCCTCGACTGTGATGAGGAGGATTTCACCGTCACCGTCCAGCCGGGGGTGCTGCTGATGGATCTGCAGCAGTATGCCTCCGACCGCGGCTACATGTACCCGCCCGATCCGGGGGAGAAGACCGGCACGATCGGCGGCAACATCTCGACCAACGCGGGCGGCATGCGGGCGGTCAAATACGGCGTGACCCGAGACTATGTCCGCTCGCTGACCGTGGTGCTGCCCGACGGCCGGGTGGAGACCTTCTCGGGCAAGGTGGTCAAAAATTCGACCGGCTACAGCCTCAAGGACCTCATCATCGGTTCGGAGGGGACGCTGGCGGTCGTCGCCGAGGCGGTGCTTAAGCTGGTTCCTCAGCCGGCCTGTACCGTCAGCCTGCTCATCCCCTTTGCCGACATCGATTCGGCGCTGCGCTGTGTCCCCGAGCTGATCCGTTCGGGTACCGGTCCGACCGCCATCGAGTTTATGACCCGCAATGTCATCCTCTTTACCGAGGAATATCTCGGCAGCCGTTTCCCCGACAAAAACCACGACGCCTATCTGCTGTTGACCTACGACGGCAACAGCGCGGAGGCGGTCGAAGCGAACTGGACCCGGGCGGCCGATCTCTGCATCGAGATGGGGGCGGTCGACGCGCTCATTGTCGATACCGAGGAGCGGCAGTCGGTGGTCTGGACCGCCCGCGGCGCCTTCCTTGAGGCGATCAAAGGCTCGACCACCGAGATGGACGAGTGCGATGTCGTGCTGCCCCGCACCCGGGTGGCCGAGTACATCCGCTTTACCCACGAGCTCGAGCGGGAATATGACATCCGTTTGCCGAGCTTTGGACACGCGGGCGACGGCAACCTGCATATCTATCTCTGCCGGGATGGGATGGACGACGCCAGCTGGGCGGAACGCAAGGAGACCGTCTTTGGCCGGATGTATACCCGCGCGTTTGAGATGGGCGGCCTCGTGTCGGGTGAACACGGGGTGGGCTTTGCCAAACGCCGGTATATGCTCGAACGGCTGGGAGAGGATCAGCTGGCGCTGATGCGTGGGATCAAACGGGTGTTCGATCCCAACAACATTCTCAATCCCAACAAGGTCTGTGAGGTCGACTGATCGCTTCCCATCAACATGAAAATAGAAAAAGGACATCATCCCAGAGGGGATGGTGTCCTTTTGCGTTGGCGGATCAGCGGCCGATACCATTTTCGGCGGCATCCTCGCCCACCAGCGGCTTGGAAAATTTAAAGTGGAAGTTGTGCATGCCCTCCCGGTAGTAGAACCGATGGGCGTCGGTCCGCAGCTGGTTGGTGGCAAGTTCGATCTGGACACAGCCCGCCTCCCGTGCCAGCTGACAGATGCGTGTGAACATCTCCCGTCCGATTCCGTGGCCGCGATAGGCCGGATCGATGGCAAATTCCATCGCTTCGGCAATCCGGGCGGCGTGATGCAGCTGATCCTCCCATCGCAGGGTGAGGATGCCGATCACCTG
>CASGDD010000184.1 GCA_949300115.1 uncultured Oscillospiraceae bacterium
GGCCAGCGCCGCGGCCGCATCGGTGATATAGAGAAAATCGTAGAGCTGCCGCCCCTCGGTGAGCGCCACCCGCTCTCCCCGGCGGATCTGCCGCAGCGTGCGGCTGATGAGCCGCTCCGAGCATTCCCCCGGCCCATAGGCATGGGTGATCCGACAGCCGATCATCTCCATCCCCTGCCGGCCGGCGGCACAGCGGCCGAGATGGAAGGCCGCCTCCCGGGCAAAGGCATAGCTGTCCCCCGGCTGCAGGTCGCCGCGCGCCGCCCACCGCCGACGGACCTCCTCCTCGAGCAGGCTGCCGCTGAGCAGAAATCTTTTGCAGCCGAGCCGGGCCGTCCACTCGATCGTCTCCAGCGTCATTCGGATGTTCTCCGCCTGCAGCAGGGCGTCCTCCCGCGCCGCCCCCGCCGTTCCCCGCCAGGCGAGGTGGTAGCAGACGGCGGGGGTGCCGTCCACCGCCTCCGGTAGCGCCTGCAAGCCCTCGACCGGATGCAGCCTCGGATGGAGGGGCAATCTGTCCACCGTTCCCGGGCGGACAACCGCCCAGACCTCATCGCCCGCCTCCAACAGCCGGCGGACAAGCGCCCGGCCGATAAAGCCGCCCGCGCCGGTCACCACCGCTCCGCTAGTAGCCGGCGACCGTCTCATAGAGCACCGCCTCCTCATAGGCAAACTCTTCCTCCGACAGTCCCGGGTAAACCCCGACCCAACAGCTGTCCCGCAGGATGCGGTCGGTCTGGGTCAGCGGCCCAGCCACCCGGTAGTCCACCCCCGGCCGCAGCGCGGCAAAACAGGGCTGGCGCAGCAGATTTCCGGCAAAGAGCGGGCGGGTTTGAATCCCCCTTGCCTCCAGCCGGGCGGCCAGCGTCCCGCGGGAGATCCCCTCTTTACAGGTCATCAGAAACCCGAATGGGCTCGGGCGTCCCCCCGTGCGGCAGGTGGAGAGGAGCACCCGATCCCCCAGATCCGCCATCCGCCCGGTGAGCCGCGCGTGATATTGCCGGCGTCGCTCGATCAGCTGGGGGAGCTTCCGAAGTTGGGCGAGCCCCACCGCCGCCTGCATCTCGGTCACCTTGAGATTGTAGCCGAGCCGCGCATAGACATACTTGTGGTCGTAGCCGAAGGGAAGCTCGCCGTCCTGCCGGCCGAAACGACATCCGCAGCGATTGTCCTCCCCCGGCCGGCAGAGGCAGTCCCGTCCCCAATCGCGCAGCGAACGCAGCACCGCCGCCATCCGGTCATCGTCGGTATAGACGGCGCCGCCCTCCCCCGTCGTCATCTGATGGGCGGGATAAAAGCTCGAGGTCGCAAGGTCGCCGAAGCTCCCCGTCCGGCGCCAGCCCGTCTCCGTCCGCCATTCGGCGCCCAGCGCGTCACAGTTGTCCTCGATCAGCCAGAGGTCATGCCGGCGGCAGAACGCCCCCACCGCCGTGAGATCGAAGGGGAAGCCGAGGGTATGGGCCACCATCACCGCCCGCGTCCGTTCGGAGAGGGCCGCCTCCAGCTGGGAGACATCGAGATTGCCATCGGGCAGGGCCACATCGACAAAGACCGGCACCGCCCCATACTGCAGAATGGGGGCGACGGTGGTGGGGAAGCCGGCCGCCACCGTGACCACCTCATCCCCCCGCCGCAGCTGCCGCGCGCCCCAGACAGGGTCGGCCAGCGCCATCAGCGCGAGCAGATTGGCCGACGAACCGGAGCCCACCAACAGGCTGTGGCGCACCCCGATGAAATCGGCGAACTGCCGCTCAAACGCCTCGGCAAAACGGCCGGCGGTGAGGGTGAAGTCGAGCGCCGTCTCGACAAGGGCCGCCATCTCCTCCCCATCGAA
>CASGDD010000185.1 GCA_949300115.1 uncultured Oscillospiraceae bacterium
TGTGCCCGCGGCGCCGCGCTGATGACCGGAACCGAGGTCACCATCTCCCCCACCGGTGGTTTCGGCGACTTCATCCCCAACGATGTCCTCTCCCAGGTGGTCGGCGAAAGCCTCATCGAAGTCGGCCCGCCCGCGTTCGACGAGGCGGATTACAAGCTGGCCGAGAGCTTCTTCCAAAACTACGGGGAATCCAACTTTGAAAGCATCAAAAACGATGTCTTCTACTATACCGATGGGATGGACCCCACCCCCTACCTCAGCCAGCCGCTGGTCACCGACATCTGGCCGTATGTCCGCAAATCGATCACCCGGCCGGGCGGCAGCGACGCGGGCGATGTCAGCTACGTGGTCCCCACCTGCTGGCTGTCGACCGCCTGCTATGCCAACGGCACAGCGGGCCATTCCTGGCAGGCGACCGCCCAGACCGGCACCTCGCTGACCCACAAGGGGATGCTCTGCGCGGCCGAAGCGATGGCGCTGGGCGCGGTCAAGCTGCTCGAAGATCCGCAGCTCGTCGAGGCCGCCAAAGCCGAGCATCGCCGCGCCACCGGCGGCATGTCCGCCCCCGAGCTCATCCCGGTGAGCATCCGGCCGGAGGATCTTCTCTAGCCTCGCTGCGCCGGATGTCGTCTCCGCGCCATGTGACTTTTTCCCTGGGAGGTTTTTCATCATGCAGACCAAATTTATCTTTGTCACCGGCGGTGTCGTCTCCGGTCTGGGCAAGGGCATCTGTGCCGCCTCGCTCGGACGGCTGCTCAAGCAGCGGGGACTGCGCATCACCATGCAGAAGTTCGACCCCTATCTCAACATCGACCCCGGCACGATGAGCCCCTTCCAGCACGGCGAGGTGTTCGTGACCGATGACGGGGCGGAGACCGACCTCGATCTCGGCCACTACGAGCGGTTTGTCGACGAAAATCTCACCGGACATTCGAGCGTCAGCTCGGGCAAGGTGTTCTGGAATGTGCTGACCCGCGAGCGGGCGGGCGATTACCTCGGCCGGACGGTGCAGATCATCCCCCACATCACCGATGAGATCAAGAACCAGCTGCTGCAGGTCGCCGACGGACGGGATGTCGTCATCGCCGAGATCGGCGGCACGGTGGGGGATATCGAGAGCCAGCCCTATCTCGAGGCCATCCGGCAGATTGCCAACGAGCTGGGGCGGGAGAATGTGCTCTTTATCCACGTCTCGCTGATCGTCCAGATCCCCGGCTCGGATGAGCTCAAGAGCAAGCCCACCCAGCATTCGGTCCAGAAGCTGCTCGCCTCCGGCATTCAGCCGGATGTGCTTGTCTGCCGCACCGATGCCCCCATCTCCGAGGAGATCCGGCGCAAGATCTCGCTGTTTTGCAACATCGAACCCGACTGCGTCATCGAAAACCGGACCGCCCGCTCGCTCTATGAGGTGCCGCTCTATATGCAGGCGGAGGGGCTCGACCGGGTGGTCTGCCGCAAACTGGGCCTCGATACCCCCGAAGCGGCGATGGAGACCTGGCTGGCGATGGTCGAACGCACCCTCGCCGCCCGGGATACCGTCGAGATCGCGCTGGTTGGCAAATACATCCAGCTGCACGACGCCTACCTCAGCGTGGCCGAGGCGCTCAGCCATGCCGGCACCGAGAACGATGTGCGGGTGGCCATCCGCTGGGTGGACTCCGAAAAGCTCCAGGAGGGAAATGTCGCCGAGGCGCTCGCCGGCTGCAGCGGCGTCCTCGTCCCCGGCGGATTCGGCGACCGGGGCATCGAGGGGATGATCACCGCCATCCGCTATGCCCGCGAGCAGCAGGTTCCCTTTTTCGGCATCTGCCTCGGCATGCAGATGGCCGTGGTCGAGTTCGCCCGCCATGTGGCCGGACTGGCCGACGCCCACTCGGCCGAGTTTGAGCCGGGCTGTCCGCACCGGGTGATCGACCTCATGCCCGAACAGCGGGGCATCACCCAGCTGGGCGGCACCATGCGGCTGGGACGCTACCCCTGCCAGCTTGTACCCGGCAGCCTGGCGATGGCCGCCTACGGCACCGCCCAAATCGACGAGCGGCACCGCCATCGCTATGAATTCAACAACGAATTCCGCACGCTGCTCACCGAGCGGGGGCTGCGGCTCTCCGGCCTCTCCCCCGACGGACGGCTGGTCGAGGCGATCGAATGCCCCGACCACCCCTGGTTTGTCGGCGTCCAGTTCCATCCCGAATTCAAGAGCCGGCCCAACCGCGCCCATCCCCTCTTCCGCGAATTTGTCGCGGCGGCCAAACGGGTACGATAGCCGGCACATCCTGGGATGGCACAACAGGCGGACGCCTCCATGGGGAGGCATCCGCCTGTTTTTTTGCGTCAGTTTCCCTTTCTGCGGCGGGAGGCGTGGGCAAGGCGGACCCGGAAGAGGGGCAGGCAGCGGTAGAAATAGAGCATCATCGAAAGAACCTGCATCGCTACATCCCCCTGCGGAGCATCCCGACCGCCACCGTGATGTCATCCTCGTGATGATCCAGCCTGCGGCGGCGGGCCTCCTCCACCAGATGGCCGGCCAGCGCCTGGGGATCCTCCCCCTGCCAGCTGCCGAGCTCGGCCGCAATCCATTCATAGCCGGAGGCCACCGCGCCGTCCGACAGCATCACCACCAGATCCCCCACCCCCAGCGTGATGCTCGACCGCTCGAAGCTCACACCGCCGAGAATGCCCGCCGGCAGGCTGGCCGCCTCCGCCCGGCCCACCCGGCCGCCCTTGCGCAGAAAGGTGGGGGCGGCGCCCGCCTTCAACAGCTCGACCCGGCCGTCGAAGAGATCGATCCGGCAGATATCGACCGTCGCCAGCGATTCATCGCCCGACTTGACCAGCAGGGCGGCATTGACCACCCGCAGCGCCGACTGGCAGTCGAAGCCCGCCTCGATGAGCTGGCGCATCAGCTGAACGGTCATCGCCGAATCGATGGCTGCCCGGCCGCCGGTACCCATGCCATCGCTGAGCAGGATATAGGCGTAGCCCCTGCCGTCGAGAAAGCTCTCAAAGCTGTCGCCGCACAGCCGGTTGCCGGCGCAGATGTGCTGGGCGCCGCCCCATCCGATGTCGAAGGTCGGCTTTTCCGCCAGCAGAATCCGCAGCCGGCCGTCGGCACGGAGGATGGCCGGCTGGTCGAACACCCGGTCGCACAGCTCCCCCAGCTCGACCGCCAGCTTGGGGCCGCTGACCGCCATCCCCTCCGCCCGGGCGGTGATCTCCACCGTCATCCGGCCAAAATCGTCCACCCGGCAGAAGACCGTCTCGGGCGGCATCCCCCGGGCGGTTAAAAATTGGGCGATCCGTTCGGCCGTCCTGCGATCGCAGGGGGCGGCACCGGCGAACTCGTCCGCCAGCGAATCGAGCAGGATGGACAGCGCGTCAAACTGTTCGGCCACCACCGACCGCATCTCCCCCACCCGGCGGCAGGCCCCCTCCTTCGCCCGAAAGGCGTGATATTCCTGGTTGATCTGTCCGGTCAGCTCCTCCGGGCGGCGGCAGCGTGCCGTGAAGGATTCGGGCAGATCGTCGGGTGTCACCCGTCCCTGCTCGACCAGCGTCCCCCGCAGATGGCCGAGCGCATCCATCGTCCCGTTGTAATCCTGGCCCCAGCAGCAGCTCTGGAGCGCGCACCAGCGGCAGACCGTCTCCGCCGTCCGCTCAAAAACGACGCTCGGATCGCCCGACGCCCGCATCCGGTCCATCCGGCGGGCCACCTCGTCGACCGTCGCCGACAGATCGCGCAGCGCCCCCGCCGCAAAGCTGAGCCGGCCGGCCGCCGCCTCCCCCGTCCGATCCGCTGCTCCGGCCATCGGCTCTCTGCGGGGGGCTATCCGGGCGAGCCAGCGCTGCGGCAGCAGCATATAGAGCACCGACGCCGCCATCACCTCGTAGAGCGGCATCAGACGCATCCCGGTGAAGAGCGCCGCCATCGCGTTGACCAGGATGAAGGCCGCGGCCGTCCCGATGCGGCCGAAGACGCCGAAAATCCCGGCCATCAGCCCGCCCACCCCGTAGGCGCCGAGCAGATAGAAGCTGTCGGTACGCAGGATGCCCATCGCCAGGCCGGCCGCCAGACCGGCAATGCTCCCGAGGCTCTCCCGGCCTACGCCGGCCGCCGCCAGAACAATCAGGCAGGCGAGCATCCGGCCGATCGAAAAACCGCCGAAGGTCACCCCGGCCAGCGCAATCAGCAGGATACCCGCCGCCACAATCGCGCAGGCAAGCCGGCCGGTATCCAGCCCTCGGAGCCCGCCTTCCCGCCCGGCCAGCGCGAAACCCTGCATGAGAAAGTAGCAGCTCGCCCCCGACAGGATCGACTCGCTGATCACCGTCACCAGCTCCCCCTCCGCGTAGCCGAACGCCCGGATGACATAGATCCCGATTAGCAGCGAGGAAAGAAAGACGACAACCGGTGAAAACCACATCGTCCGGAGAATCCGCCCCTCCCGGTCGTAGGCGCCGAGCACCCAGCGGACCCCGTAGATCAGCAGGCAGACGGCGATCATCTGCACCGGTGTTCCCGCCGCCAGCCAGAAGGAGCCGCAGACAACCCCCGCCAGTCCCGGCAGGCCCCATCGCATCGGCAGCGCTCCCACAAAGGCGGCCGCGAAGGGATGGAGGATGCCGAACACCTCCGCCCCCGCCATCATCCCGCCGAACAGCAGCGCGGCGGCGCCGCCCCAGAGCGGCTGGTAACGCCGGAGGGCCTCCCACAGCCTGTCCGGTATCGCTTGCTGTGTACGTACCGTACCGATCTTCATCTTCTGTCCCTCCCACATGCAGTCCGGGCCGCCTCCGGGCGGCTTCCTCTCCATTGTAGCGGGTGGGGCGGGACATTTTTGCCGAAATCTGGTAATTTATTCCTTTTTGATCGCCGTCCCGCGATGACGCTG
>CASGDD010000186.1 GCA_949300115.1 uncultured Oscillospiraceae bacterium
GCTGCAGCAGCAGGAGATTGCCGATCTGCAGGACTATATCGACCGCAACCGGGTGCGCGCTTCGACCGCCAAACGGGCGCACAGTAGGATCCTCAAGCTGGACAAGCTCGAACGGATCGAACGGCCGCACGCCGGGCAGAAGCCGCCTCATATCCGCTTTACCACCGGGCTTAAGTCCTACGAACAGGTTCTCGATGTCGAGCATCTCGATCTGGTGGTGGGTGAACCGCCGGCCCGCAAGACGCTGTTGCGGGATGTCAACCTCGAGGTCAAGCGGGGGGATCGGATTGCCATCATCGGGGAGAACGGCGTCGGCAAGTCGACCTTCCTCAAGCTGTTGCTGGATAAAATCCCCAAGGGACCGGGGGAAATCTACTGGGGACGCAACGTCCAGACGGCCCACTATGACCAGGAGATCCGCGAGCTTTCCCGCTCGAAACGGGTGATCGATGAGATCTGGGACCGCCATCCGGGGATGAGCGAGCTGCAGGTGCGCTCGCTGCTCGGTTCGGTGGGGCTGACCGGCGACCATGTCTTTAAGGCGGTTGCCGATTTATCGGGCGGCGAACGGGCAAAGGTGCGCCTGGCCGAGCTGATGCTCGAGCACGCCAACGTGCTGCTGCTCGACGAGCCGACCAACCACCTCGATCTGATGGCCAAGGAGGCGCTCGAGGAGGCGCTGCTCGACTTTGAGGGAACGCTGCTCATCGTTTCGCACGATCGCTACCTGCTCAACAAAATTCCCACCCGCATCCTGGAGCTGACCCGTCAGGGGGCACGGGAGTATCAGGGCGGATTTGACCAGTATCTCACAGCCAGCCGGCTGCGGGAGGAGCGGGAGGCCGCCACGGCCCCGGCGGCGGTCAAGGCGCCCTCCGCTGCCGCCCGCGGCAAGGCCCGTCGGCGGGATGAGGCCCAGCGCCGGCAGCGGATCGGTGAACTCGAACGGACGATCGAAACGCTCGAGGGCCGGATTGCCGAACTCGAACGGGAGATTGCCGACCCGGTGATTGCGTCCGATTATCTTGCGCTGGGTGCGCGCTGCGAAGAGCTCGACCGGCTGCGCCCCGAACTCTCCGAGGCGATCGACCGCTGGACCGAGCTGTCCGATGGGGCGGAGGGATAGCGGATGGTCCGCCCCTGTTTTCGATCGCGGGATATTCCGCAAAAAAATTTGAAAAAATCGCAAATTACATCTTGCTTTTTCCAATCGGATGCGCTATAATAGCTTTCGTTGACAACGAAAGATTGCCCGATTGTGTAATGGTAGCACGACAGACTCTGACTCTGTTTGTCTGGGTTCGAATCCTAGTCGGGCAACCAAAGAGAAACCGAAGCGTATCATCGCTTCGGTTTTTTCTATTCCAATCCCTGAGGGCCGGAAAATAGAAGATTCGCGCATACAGGAGCTCGAGGCCGGGATCGGGCGTCACATCCGGGACATACTAACCGAAAAAGGAGGTTGTTCGGATGGTGGTGGTGATTACCGGTGCCTCCGATGGCATCGGCAAAGCGGTGGCCCGCCGGATGCTCGCCCGGGGCGCCACCGTCTACGGCCTGTCGACCGGCTGCTGTCATCTGCCCGGCCTGCGGGAGCGGCGGGTGGATGTGACGGATCGCGAGGCGGTGAACCGTACCCTGGACGGGATTGTGCGGCGATGGGGCCGGATCGATCTGCTGATCCTCTCGGCGGGGGTCAGTCTGATTTCCTCTGCCGATCGTATCCCGCTGAAGGCTGCCCGTCGGCTGATGGAGGTCAACTTCTGGGGGGTGGTCTATCCGCTGGAACGGGTGCTGCGGCAGATGAAGCGGCAGCGGTCGGGACGGATTGTGATCCTCTCCTCCTTTACCGGCCTGATTCCCCTGCCCTATCTGGGCTTCTACAGCAGTTCCAAGGCCGCCCTGCTTGCCTACGCACAGGCGGTGGATGACGAAGTTCGTCCCTATGGCATCCGTGTCACCGCTCTGATGCCCGGCGGGGTCCGGACAGACTTCACCCGCAAGCGCAGATGCTACCCTCCGCCGGATGCATCCGCCGCTGCGCGCTGCCGCCGGGTGTATGACCGGCTGGGATGGGAGGAACAGACCGGGCTGCGCCCGGATACCTTGGCCGGCCGGCTGGCACAGCTGACCGAGAGGGACTGTCCGCCCGTCCTCCTGCCGGTCGGCGGCATCTACCGATTCTATGCGCTGGCGCTGCGATGGTTGCCCCATTCGCTGCTGCGTTCGGCTGTCCGGTTCAAATACTGTGCACCCCATCCCCTGCCCCTCCCCGGTATGCCGCACAAGCTTTACACCCCCTCCAGATGATCGAGAGAACCCCCATCCAACGAGATGGGGTTCTTGCTTTTCCATAGCACCTCTCTTATAATGAAAGCAGCGGACCGGGGTTCGGCCGACGCCATCCCCCGGCTGACAGAGGGATTTTCCCATTTGAAGGAGGCAGCAGCATGAAACAGATTGTGATCCATACTCCGGGTGACGTTCGGGTCGAAGAGGCCGAACGCCCGGTTCTCAGCGAGGGCCATGCGATTTTAAAGCTGCTCTATGGCGGCATCTGCGGCTCGGATCTCGGTACCTACAGGGGCACCTTCCTCTATGCCGATTACCCGCGCATCCCCGGACATGAGTTTTCCGCCGAGATTGTCGAAATCGGCCCCAACGACCGCGGACTTGTCCCCGGCATGGTCGTTACCGCCAATCCCTATTTTAACTGCGGGCACTGCTATTCCTGCCAGCGGGGTTTCCGCAACTGCTGTACCTCCAACCAGACGATGGGCGCTCAGCGGGATGGCGCCTTCCGGGAGTATATCACGATGCCCATCGACCGTATCTACGACGGCAGAGGCCTCGATCCGATCAGCCTCGCGCTGATTGAGCCGTTCTGCATCAGCTACCACGCCGCCAAGCGGGTGGAGATCAAGCCGGGTGACCGGGTGCTGGTGATCGGCGCCGGTACCATCGGCCATCTCGCCGCGGCGGCTGCCCGGATGCTGGGCGGGGAGGTCTGGATGACCGATATCTCAGCCCACAAGCTTGAGATGGCCCGGCCGATGGGGCTTGCCGGCAGCTTTCTCAATGGGGAGGATTTTCAAGAGCGGGTGGACGCGATTACCGGCGGACGGGGCTTTGACGTCTGCATCGAGGCGGTCGGGCTTCCCTCCACCTTCCAGAACGCGGTCGACGCCGCCGCCTTCCGCGGCCGTGTGGCGGTGGTTGGCATTGGCAAGCAGAGTCTCGACTTCTTCTATTCGGTCATCCAGACCAAGGAGCTCGATATCCGCGGGTCCCGCAACGCGCTGCCGGAGGATTTCCTCGAGCTGATCGAACGGGTGGGCCGTGGGGAATTCGATGTCAAGTCGATCGTGTCGGCGGTCTACGCGTTGGAGGAGGCGCCCCGAGCTTTTCAGGATTTCGCCGAAAATGGCGCCAATCTGCTGAAAGTCCTCATCCGCTTTTGTTAAGGAGGCAGCGATGATGCAGAAGATTCAACAGGCTGTACCCAAGCGTTTCGGCGAGCTGCCGGTCAAGCTGCTGCAGATCGGTACCGGCAACTTCCTGCGTGCCTTCATCGGCCCGATGATCGAGCGGATGAATGCACAAGGGCTTTTCGGCGGCAGTTACAAGGTGGTGCAGACCCAGGGAAGCGGCACGGCCGCTCGATTCAATGCCCAGAACGGCCTTTATACCGTCCTTTCGCGCGGCATCGAGGGGGGCACCTTTGTGGAGGAGGTGCTTCCGATCACCTCGGTGCGGGAGGCGATCTCCACCGAAACCGACTACGCGCGTTTTCTTGCCGAGGGGGAAAATCCCGATCTGGCGATCGTCCTCTCGAATACCACCGAGGCGGGACTGGTCTATGAACCGGACTGCCGTCTCGAGGATGGCCCGCCCCACAGCTATCCCGCCAAACTCACCGCCCTGCTGTATCGCCGTTTTACCGCCTTCGGCGGATCGGATGCGAGCGGCCTGCTGATCCTGCCGCTCGAGCTGGTTGACCAGGGCGGCGACCGGCTCAAAACGATCGTTCTCCGTCATGCCGGGGACTGGCAGCTGGGGGAGGATTTCTGCAGATGGCTGGAAACCGGCTGCACCTTTGCCAATACGCTGGTGGATCGGATTGTCACCGGCTATCCGGCCGAGGAGGATACCGCCCTCTTTGACAAGCTCGGCTATACCGACCCGCTGCTCACTACCTGTGAACCGTTCAGCTTTTTTGCCATTGAGGGGGATCCCCAGCTGGCCGACCGCTTCCCCGCCCGAAAAGCCGGCTTTGATGTCGTCGTCGAACGGGACATCAGCCGCTACCGGATGCGCAAGGTGCGCTTGCTCAACGGTGCGCACACAACCCTTGTGGCGGCTGGCTATCTTGCCGGACACGATACGGTGCGCGCATGCATCACCGATCCTATTTTCCGCCGCTTCCTCGAACGGGCGCTCGAGGAGGAGATTATCCCCAATGTCCCGATGGATCCGGACGAGCTGCATGCCTTTAAGGATGCCATCCTCGACCGTTTTCTCAATCCAAGCATCCGCCACCGGCTGCTCGATATTGCGCTGCATTCGGTCTCGAAGTTTACCGTCCGGCTGCTTCCCTCCATCCAGGCGGCGGCCGATGCCGGACGGACAACCCCGCTGCTGGCCTTTTCCCTAGCGGCTCTTCTCCGCTTCTACCGGGTCGAACCGGATGGCAGCGGCGGTTATCGGGGCATGCGGGGGGATACACCCTATCCGGTGCGGGAGGATGAGGCGATTCTCCGCTATTTTTCCGCGCTTTGGCAGGGCGATACCACCGGCACCACGGTTGCCCGGGCGGCCCTCGCCAACACCGCGCTGTGGGGGGAAGATCTTACCCGCCTGCCCGGTCTCCAGGAGTTGGTTGCCGCCCACCTCGACGCCATCGAGGCGGAGGGGATCCTGCCGGCGCTGCAGCAGCTGCTCGGATAAACCACGCTGCCCGTCGGGCGGCTATCCAACCTCGGATTTCAGCTATGCAAAAGGGCTGTCCTTTTTAAGGACAGCCCTTTTGTTTGGCGCTGTGGTTATTGCTTCTGTCCGTTCGCGTTGCCGCGCAGGACGGTGCGGCGGATCTTGCCGCTGATCGTCTTGGGCAGCTCGGGGACAAACTCGACGATGCGGGGGTATTTATAGGGTGCGGTTTGATGCTTGACGTGGTTCTGCAGCTCCTTGGCCAGCGCATCACTCGGTTCATAACCTTTGGCCAGCACGACGGTTGCCTTGACCACCTGGCCGCGAACCGGGTCGGGGGCGCCGGTGACGGCGCATTCGAGTACCGCCGGGTGTTCGATCAGGACGCTTTCGACCTCGAAGGGGCCGATGCGGTAACCGGAAGCCTTGATGACGTCGTCGGTGCGGCCGACATACCAGAAGTAGCCGTCCTCATCCCGCCAGGCGGTATCGCCGGTGTGGTAGACCCCACCCCGCCAGACCTGGGCAGTCAGCTCGGGATCGCGGTAGTAGCCGCCGAAGATACCGACCTGATGCTCTCGGGGACGGATGATGATCTCGCCCACCTCACCGGTCCGGACGGGATGGAGGTCCTCGTCGACCAGGTCGAGGTCATAGACCGGATTGCGCTTGCCCATCGAACCGGGCCGGGGGTTCATCCCGCGGAGGGTTGCACACTGGACGGTCGTCTCGGTCTGGCCGAACGCCTCCATCAGCTTGAGCCCGGTCGCCTTGTAGAACTGCTGGAAAACCTCAGGGTTGAGCGCCTCACCGGCGATGGTCGTATGCTGCAGGCAGCTCAGATCATACTTCGAGAGATCCTCCTTGATGAAGAAGCGGAAGACGGTCGGCGGCGCGCAGAAGGTGGTGATGCGGTACTTCTGGATGCGCTCGAGCAGATCGGACGGCACAAATTTTTCGAAGTCGTAGACAAAGATGCCGGCGCCCAAAAACCACTGGCCGTAGAGTTTGCCCCAGACCGCCTTGGCCCAACCGGTTTCGGCCAGTGTCAGATGCAGCCCGTTTGGATCGACACAGTGCCAGTGTTTGGCGGTGACAATGTGGGCGATCGGATACTCGTAGTTGTGGACCACCATCTTGGGCTGGCCGGTGGTGCCCGAGGTGAAATAGAGCAGCATCATATCGTGGATATGGCTCTCCTGCCGCTCGAAGGTGTCCGGCTGGCTTTCCAGCGCCCGGTCGAAGTCGATCCATCCCTCCCGGGGTTCGCCGTAGCCGCCCGCGCTCATCTTGACCCCCATCCAGGGGCAGGCCTGCTGTGCCGCGTCGGCATAGGCCCTGACATCGCCGTCCGAGGTGCAAACGATCGCCTTGACCTCGGCCATCTCAAAGCGGTAGCGCAGATCCTTCTCGGTGAGCAGATGGGTGCCCGGCACCGCGACCGCGCCCAGCTTGTGCAGCCCGAGGATGGCAAACCAGAACTGGTAGTGACGTTTTAAAACCAGCATCACCTTGTCGCCCCGGCCGATGCCGTAGCTTTGAAAGAGGTTGGCCGCCCGGTTGCTCATCCGCTCGATGTCCGAAAAGCTGAAGGTATGCTCCTTCCCCTGTTCATCGCACCAGAGCATCGCCCGGCGGTCGGGCTCGATTTCGGCGATCTTGCGCACCACATCGTAGGCGAAGTTGAAGTTTTCGGGCGCCATGACATCAAAGGAGGCAAGCACCCCGTCCTTGTCGTAGCTTTCCTTGCAGTATTGCAGGTGGAGCTCCTCCACCATCCGTTTTGCGTCCATCCTGTTAATCCTCCTTTTTCATGACAACGGCCAGAAAGACACAGTCCTCGCCGCCGGTGGCGATCATGCCGTGACCATGGCCCGAATCGTAATAGATGGCGTCGCCCTCGTGCAGTACCTCGACGTGGTTTTCCATCACAACCTTGAGGCTACCCTTGAGGATGAGGTCGAATTCCTGCCCCTCGTGCACCGACAGACGGATCGGTTTGTTCTGGTCCTCCTCCCGGTAGGGCGCGGTCACGATGAACGGCTCGGACAGGCGGTTTTTAAACAGATGGGCCATGTGCAGGTAGCTGAACCCCTCCCTGCGCTGGATCGGCAGGCCCTGGTTTTTGCGCACCACCGTGTAGAAGGACAGACGGGGCGCGACACCGGTGACAATCTCGGTCAGGTCCACCCCAAGGGTATCGGCCACATGGTAGAGGAAGGTGAAAGAAAAATCGGTCTCCCCCGCCTCCATCTGCCGGTACTCCTCGGGGGTCGTGCCGGTGGCCTCGGCCATCGTTTCGACCGGAATGTCGAGAATTTCACGCAGGGCATGGATGCGTTCGGCAATCTCTTTAATACGGTATTCCATCAGATAATCCTCCTTTTTGATGCTGCGTTGGGATGGGCAGCGGCGCCTGCAAGCAACAAAAAACGTCCCGCCCCTCTTTGGGGCGAGACGTTGATCCCGCGGTACCACCCAATTTGCGTCCGGAAGGACGCCGCTCTGCGGAGTTCCAGCAAACTCCCGACCTTAACGCGATCCCACGGGGACAGCCTACTCACCTGCGGCGCATCCGCCGCATGGGTTTCGGTACCCGGCTCGGGAGTGATAGGTCCCTTCTCCATCCCCTCGGACTCGCACCAACCGTCCGCTCTCTGTAGAGGATCCCGTGGAGGGGGCCGTCTCCGTCACAGCCTTTTTGTATCTGCTTGCTTTTATTTTATGCGAAGCGGACAGGCTTCGTCAATAGCAGATGCTACAAGGTTTTTGAGCTTTTCCGGGCTTTCCATTAGGAATTTTGCACCATTCTGCACCAACTCCTCATAGCCGCGGAAGCCCCAGAGTACCCCGACCGGGATGCAGCCGGCGTTGCGGGCGGTCTGCATATCGACCCCCGAATCGCCCACATAGAAACAGTCGGCGGGCCGGATATCAAACGCCTCCAGCTCCTCGAGCACCGCCGTTGGGTCGGGTTTGTGCGGCCGTCCCTCCCGGTGTCCGATCACCGCGTCGAAGACATCCGCGCCGAACAGTGCCGCAACCACCCGATGGGCAGCCGCATCCGGTTTGTTGGTAAAAACGCCCAGACGCAGGCCGTGCATCTTGCAGAAACGCAGCAGCGCTTCGATGCCCGGATAGGGTGCGGTGCGTTCGAGGCTGTGGTCGTAGTAGTAGGCCTGCAGTTCCTCCTTCAGCCGGATCACCGCATCCTCCTCGAGAACAAGCTCCTTCGGCAGCATCCGCCGCGTCAGGTTGAGCATTCCATCCCCGACAAACAGCCGGAAAGCGTCGGTCGGGTGGGTCGGATAGCCGTGCATTTCGAGAATATGGTTGCCGGCCGCCGCGAGGTCGGCCAGTGAATTGATCAGGGTGCCGTCGAGGTCAAACATCATCGCGCGAATCAAGCTGTATCCCGCCTTTCCTTCGGTCCAGCTCCATTATACCCGCCCTGCGGATGATGTCAAGAGCGGGCGGCGGCTTGGGCTGTTAGAGCATCAGGCCGTTTGCGAGCCCGGTGCGGTTGATCTGCGCCTGCACCGTGACCGAGAGGGTCAGCGCCTCACAGACGGCGGCCCAATCCTCCCCTTCCCGCTGCCAGTAGTCGGGGTCGGCCCATCGGATCCTTCGGGAAAGCCCGAGCAGGTCGCAGTGCCAGCGGCCATAGGCGCGGTCCAGCATCCGTTCGATCCCAGCCTGCAGCGTTCGATTCACCTCCGCTTCCACCCTCTTCCGATCCGCCTCCCCGAGACCTTCCGGCCGTCCCGGTTCGGTTTCGGCGATGCTGCACTGAACCGACAGGCCCATTTCGATATGGGGACCGCCTGCCAGCACGGAGGTTCGCCAGCTGGGGTCAAAGTGGAGCAGGGAAACGGTTACCTTACCGATGCCCTCCACCTCGCAGAGCAGGGTGGCCTCCGAGAGGGTGTCATCGAGCATCAGGAAAAAATGGGTCTCTTCCGGGCTGAGAAAACCGCACAGGCGGGCGTCGGAAAAGAGGGCCGTTCCCTTCAGGCGGACCTGGTCGCGGTCAAATGGATCGGTTTCGACGCTGACCACCGGCAGCCAGGCACTGTCCATCTCGTTGTAGAGGGTCCGCTTGATATCGATAAGCCGGGTACAGGTGTTGAGCCCCTGCCTCGCGCCCGAAATCACCGCCTGCTGCAGGTCATCCGCTGGTGTGATATCCTGGGTTGTTTCATAGCGGAGCAGGTCCGCCGCCTCCCCGTCGGCCATCACCACCATCAGATCGGCCCGCGTCTGGTTGTCCGCCTCGAAGAAGTTTAAGAGATCGTAGAGGCTGCGCTGGGCGAGTTCGCGGCCGATGATCAGCAGGCCGTTGAGCCCAAAAAAGGGGCGGCGGGAGAGAATTTCACCGAAGTGATCGATCGTTTCGGTGATGCTCTGCCCTTCCGCCTGTACCAGCCGGCTGTTCTGCCCGGCAATTTCGAGGCCGCCGGCGGTCGATTCGGGCTGAAAGAGCATGAGGGTGACCCGGTATCCGCCCCGGCCGTTGTCGTCGACCGCCATACCGGTGACAAAGCTGCGTTGGCTCAGCTCCATCCGCACGGGAGAGGCAAAACCCAGGATGGCGAGCAGCAATGCCGCGGCCAGCGCGAGCAGCGGTACACTAGGCAATTTCATCCGCATTTCCCCGCTTTCTTTGTTTTTGCAGCGTATCGAGCAGCAGAATGGCGAGCGGCAGGCCGCAGATCAATGCGGTGGTCAGTCCCAGCGAGCTGCCGAGGGCGCGTACAGCGGTAAAGATGTCCATCCGGCAGGAGAAGAGGACGGCGAGCAGCAGCGAGGCCGCCGACGACAGCGGCAGGGCCAGACCGCCCCAGCGCCGGGGCAGCAGCCTGCGCAGGCACTGGGCGGTGAAAAAGAGCAGGATGGCCGATTTGACAAAGGTCATCGACAGCCAGGTGACCATGTGCAGCGCGTCCATCCGATCGAAGAAGCTCAGGCGGGCGATCGAAACCATGGCGTAGAAGGGATAGCTTTTGACCGACGCATAGTCGCCCAGCACCATCCCTTTCATCAGGATAAGCCCGCTCATGAGCAGAAAATGCACCAGCAGATATTTGGGGAACCCCCGGACGGCCCCCTCCTTGACGTAGGGGACCATCAGCAGCAGGAGGGTCAGCTGGTAGCTGCCCGAGAGGATACCGCTGGCGAGGTAATCCCCGTTGGCCAGAGCACCTGCCGGTGTGACGGGACTGAGGTAGAGCGGCTCGAGGTAGGGAATCAGGGTGATCAGAATGAGCAGCATGGTGAGCAGGAAGTAGCCGAGTACCACCATCGCGGTGCGGCAGATCGCCTGGATCCCCAGTTTTGCGGCGTACATCGCCGCGACGGCAAAGCAGGCGAGGATAAAGGGCGGATAGGTCCCCACCGCGATCACCGAGGTAAAAAAGATCTCCCCCTGCGCGAGGGTATAGCTGGTGTTGAAGAGAAAGGCCGCAAAGAGGAGGGCGGCGGTGGCCCGGCCGCAGAGGGGGGAAATGTGCGCCCCGCATTCGAGAATCCCCTCCCCCGGATAGCGCCGCAGCAGCAGGTAGAAGGGGATGAGCAGAAGCGAAATCCAGAGGCTGCCGAGCAGCAGGCTGAGGATGCCGAGCAGGGTGACATCCTCCGAGGTCTCGCTGGGCAGATAGGTGATGAAGTTGCACAGCCGCAGCAGGAACACCATCCCATAGAGCTGACGGCAGCTGATGTGAACCGGTTTGATCGCCATCACCTCCTTATGGGGTTGGGGGCTGGTTGGCCCTGGGGCTGGATTCCTGCCGGTCAACCCCCGGTAGATCCTCAATCCGGGCGGGATGCCGTCCCAGCCGTTTCCAGCCCAACCGGATGAAGACATCGCGCAGCTGGCCGATGTCCAGCGGTGAAACCGGCGCGGTATAGGGGATGCCGAACGGCTGGATGGCCGCGATGTTGACCGCCAGCACCGCCATCGAGAGGGTGAGTCCGAACAGTCCGGCCGCGCCGCCGATAAAGATGAGGATGATCCGCAGCACCGCTGCCTGCGGGTAGAGCTGGGGAACGACAAAGGAGCTGATGGCCGTCAGCGCGATGACCATGATCATCGGCGCCGAGATGAGTCCTGCCCGTACCGCCGTCTCCCCGATCACCAGTCCGCCGATAATGCTGACCGCATGCCCCATCGAGGAGGGCAGCCGCAGTCCGGCTTCCCGCATCACCTCGTAGATCAGATAGGCCGCCACCGCCTCCCACATGAGCGGAAAGGGGGTTGCTTCCTGGGATACCACCAGGTTGGCCACCAGCGTACGGGGCAGCAGTTCGGGATGGAAGAGGCAGATGGCCACATAGAGGCCGGGCAGCAGGATGGAAAAGAGAAAGCTGCCATATTTCAGCCAGCGCAGAAAACTGCCATAGAAGGGTCGGTAGGCGTAATCGTCGATGCTTTGGAAGTTTTCGATGAAGAGGGAGGGCACCACCAGCGCATAGGGGACGCCGTCGGTCAGGATGGCAATCCGTCCCTCGAGAATCCGTCCGCAGACGGTATCGGGACGTTCGGTGACCCCCACACCCGAAAAGAAGGAGAGCGGGCCGGTCTCCAAAAAGGCCTGCAGCGTACCGGCGGTCAGGACGGCATCGACCTTCGCCTGGGTCAGCCGCCGGCGCACCGCCCGCAGCAGATTCTGCGGAACCGCATCGTTCATATAGACGAGGCAGACGTCCGTCCGGGTCCGCTCCCCCACCGTCATCAGCTCGAAGTTGAGATGGGGGTTTTTGATCCGGCGTCGGATCATCGACATGTTGACCCGGATCGGTTCGGTAAAGCCCTCCTTGGCCCCCAGGACGTTCGCCTCGGTGGTCGGTTCGCTCACCGACCGGCTGGCATACCCCTGCATGCCGAGGGCAAGTCCCATTGTGATGCCGTCGATGAGCAGCACCACAAAACCCGACATAATGCGGGCACAGAGCTCATCGAACGTCCAGATGGCCGCCTGATCGGTGGAGAAGATGATCCCCCAGCGCATCCGGTCGAGCAGCTCGTGGGCGTCGGAGGGGTCGCGCAGGCGGAGGTCCATCAGCGGCCGGACGATCCCCTGCAGGACATGCTGCCGGTTGGTCAGCCCCTCGATGTCGATCATCGCAATCGCCACCGCGCCCACCTTCATCCGATTGATGTGCAGATCCTTGCTGTCGGCAAACAGCCGTCTTAGGGCGATCAGGTTGTCCTCCAGCGAGCGGCCGAACTGCTCGGGGTGATTGCCCCTAAGCTGCCGCTCGCCGTCCCCCTGATAGGGATCGTTTCGCCGTTTCATCGGCATCCCTCCCCTTCCTTTTTCCTTTCCAGCATGCCCCATTCGGCCGCCGGTCATACATGCGGGCGGGCGCCGCATAAAGCCGGACGGGCGGCGCATACTAGCGCCAAACCCGGCAGCTGCGATCGGAGGATACGCCATGACCATCACCCTGTTCCGCACACTGATCCTCTACCTGCTCATCATCTTTTCCGTCCGGCTGATGGGCAAGCGGCAGATTGGGGAACTGCAGCCCTCCGAACTGGTGATCACCATCCTCATCTCCAACATCGCTTCTCTTCCGGTCGAGAACAGCGAAATTCCCCTGATTGCCGGTGTGGTTCCCATTCTGGCGCTCGTCTGTTTTGAGGTGCTCGTTTCGGCCATCACCCTCAAAAGCCCGGCCGCCCGCCGGATCGTCGGCGGTACCCCCCGCGTCATCATCCGCGACGGCGTGATCGACCAGCGGGAGCTGCGCAACCTGCGTTTTTCGGTGGATGATCTGATGGAGGAGCTGCGGATAGCCGGGATCTTTGATCTCCGGGAGGTTCAGATGGCGGTGGTGGAAACCAACGGCAGCATCAGTACCGCCCTCAAGACGGAGGCACAGCCGCTTACGCCGCGCGATCTGGGACAGAGGGTCTCCCCCGCTCCGCCGCCCGCGCTGGTGGTCAACGACGGCCATCTGGTACCGGAGGGCATCCGGCTCAGCTGTAAGGACCGCCGCTGGATCGAAGGCTATCTGCAGGCGCAGGAGGTGGAGCTGCGCGAGATCTTCCTGATGACCATCGATGCGGAGGGTACCCCCTACCTGGTACGCAAGGACCCGCCGCCGCGCGGCCGCCTGCCCCGGCGGCCGGCAGAGGGAGGGATGCGCCGATGAAACGGGTTCTGCTGGCGGGCATCATTCTCACCCTGCTGCTCGCCTTTTGCGGCTTTTCCCTCCATCGGATCGTCTCCCTGGAGGGGGAAATCGGGCAGCGGCTGCAGGAGATCGAGCAGGCCGCCCTTTCCGGCGATGGGGCAGCGACCTTCCGATTGACCCGATCCTTCTGTCAGGACTGGGAGGGATGGGAGGCCCAGCTTGCTTCGCTTGTTCAGCACCACGCGCTCGAGCGGATCGACGAATCGGTCGCCCGGCTGCTCCCGCTGCTCGCCGCCGGCGAGGAGGGGGGCTTTCTGTCCGAGCTCGCGGTCATCCGGGCGCTGTCCGCCCATATCAGAGAGAGCGAGCTGCCCTATCCGAAAAATCTGATCTGAAACGCCGAAAGCCCGGGAACCTCACACGCGAAGTTCCCGGGCTGTTTTATGAAAAAGGGGATTTAGGAGAGCGCTTTTTCTGCAAAGCTGTTGTCGACCAGCGTCTCGAACGGCACCCGTTCGGTCAGCTCGCCCGCCGACTCCATCACATCCATCAGCCGGTTGAGGCCCTCCTCGGTCATCACCGGGGTGGACGCATAGGCATCGATCGACTTGTAGCGCTCGATGGCGCTGGCAAGCAGGGCGACATCCGAATCGGGGAACTGGGGCTGGATCGCTTCGGCGATCTCCTGTGGACTGTGCTCGGCAACCCACTGCTGTCCCCTTGCAAGGGCATTTACAAATTTCTGGACGGTATCCCCATGTTCCTCGAGGTAGCTCGACTTGGCATAGTAGGCGGTATAGGGGATTTCGCCGGCCAGCTCGCCGATCGAGGCCACGACATAACCGCGTCCCTCCGCTTCGACCGAGGAGGCGGTCGGCTCGAACATCGTCACATAGTCGCCGGTGCCGCCGAGAAAGGCGCCGGTCATCGCCGCGTACTGGATGGAGGTGTCGAAGTTGACATTCTCACCCGGTGTCAGTCCCGCCTCTCGGACGATGTATTCGAAGGTCATGTAGGGAACACCGCCCTTGCGGCCGGGCAGCACATGCTTGCCCTCGAGCTTATCGAGACGGAAGTCGGGGTCGGGTTCCCTGGCGACAAGCAGGCTGCCGTCCCGCTGGGTCACCTGGGCAAAGACCTTGGCGTAGTCCTCCTTGCCTTCGTTGTAGATATAGATGGCAGCCTCCGGCCCGGAAAAGCCGATGTCGACCGCGTCCGAGAGAACCGCCGTCATGACATGGTCAGCCCCCTCGCTGGTGCTGAGCTCGATGTCGAGTCCCTCCTCCTCGAAAAATCCGAGCTCGAGTGCGACATACTGGGGGGCATAGAAGACCGAATGGGTCACCTCACTGAGCCGGACGGTGGTGCGCGCTTCGGCCTCCTCCCCACAGCCGGCGAGCAGGCCGAGGCCCACTGCCAGTGCAAGCAGCAGCGGAAGGATGCGGATCCCCTTGATTCGTACCGCTTTCATGCTATCGATTACCTCCTGACGGCGCCGGTTCTTCCGGACCCCGGCGCGAATGTATATGGCTGACAGCCCGAATGACAAAGCGTTCGAGCAGGCTGACGCCCCAATAGAGCAGCGCTGCGACGACAAGCAGGATGAGGACGCTGGTCATCACAAGGTCCATCTGAAAGACCTGGCCGCCGTAGACGATCAGATAGCCGAGCCCCGCCTTGGAGACGAGGAATTCCCCTGCGATGACCCCGACCAGCGACAGGCCGATATTGACCTTGAGGGAGTTAAAGAGGGTGTGCAGGTTGGCCGGATAGACGACCGTCTGAAAGGTTTGCCATTTGCTGGCGCCAAAGGTGCGGACCATCTTGATCAGTTCGGGGTCGGTGCTGCAGAAGCCGTTTAGCATCTCGAGCACCGTGACAATCAGCGAGATGGCGAGCGCCATCACAATGATGGCCTGCATGCCGGCGCCCACCCAGATGATGATGACCGGGCCCAGCGCGATTTTAGGCAGCGCGTTGAGGACCACCAGGTAGGGCGCCGCGACCCGGGAGAGAAAATCCGACCACCAGAGCAGGGTGGCCAGCAGATTGCCAAGCAGAAAGCCCAGCGAAAATCCCACCAGGGTTTCCAGACAGGTGACACCCACATGGGTCAGCAGCTGGTTTTCCCGAAGGTGGAACAGGGTCTCGAGCATCCGGCTCGGCTGGCTCATGATGAAGGTGTCGATGATCCCCAGCCGGCCGAGGAGCTCCCACAGGGCAAACAGCACCACCACACCGGACAGCTGGCAGATCCGGACGAGCACACGGTCCCGCCTTCTGCGCGCCAGATAGATCTGCCGCTCGGCCGAAACCGTCCGGCCGGGTTCTTTACTGATCTTCCACATGCACATCAAGCTCTTTCCATATGGTATTGAAATAGGTTTTGAAGTTCTCATGACTGCGCCGCTCGAGCGGTGAAAGCGGCTGTCCGTCTCCGGTCGGAAATCGAAGGGTATGGATCTGCCGGATACGGCCCGGCCGGGCACTGAGGACAACCACCCGGTCACACATGCTGATCGCCTCGGAGATATCGTGGGTCACCATCAGGGTGGTCACCCGCTCCTGCTGGAGAATGCGGCAGACATCCTCGGTCACCGCCAGCCGGGTCTGGTAGTCGAGCGCGGAAAACGCCTCGTCGAGCAGCAGCAGATCGGGCCGTACCGCCAGCGTCCGGATGAGCGCCGCCCGCTGACGCATGCCGCCTGACAGCTGGGAGGGGTATTTGTCGCGGAAATCGTGCAGCCCATAGGTGGTCAGCAGATGGTCCACATAGCGGACCGTCTCCTCGCAGACAAGGCCGCGGATTTCAAGCCCCAGCAGGACATTGCGGTAGATCGACCGCCATTCGAGCAGGCTATCCTTCTGCAGCATATAGCCAATTTTATCCGATACCCCGTTTACCGGTTCGCCGCCGATCCAGACCGTGCCATGGGTCGGCTGGACCAGCCCCGATACGATCGACAGCAGGGTGGATTTTCCGCAGCCCGACGGGCCGACAATGCCGAGCAGCTCCCCCTCATAAACCGAAAAGCTGATTCCCTCGAGTGCGGTAATCTCTCCATTTTCGGCCTGGTAGATCTCGTCGAGATTCTCCAGGCGTACAATTTCACGCATGGCCGTCCTCCGTTCGTCATCCGGAAAGAGAAGGATCGCCTCCCCATTCCGTTTCGTACTTGTTTTTGTATCCCATCCCCGTGCAGCCAACAGTCCATTATACGCAGCCTCGCGCAGGATGTGCGTTCGGCTGTAAATCTTTCCTTTCCTGCCAACCATTACAGCTTGCATCCCGCCGCCAAAAGGTCCATGATAAAGATAATCGATCGTTTTCCCTCCCGCGGGCCCCCGCGCGCGGGCGATTTCGAGTTACATAAGGAGGACTGCGGCATGCATACCTGTACCGGCACCTGCTCGTGCCATCCCAAACGGACCTTTCATCTGGTAGAAACGCCCGGGACGGACGGTCAGTCCGCCCGCTATGGACTGCTGATGGAGGAGGAGGGCCGTCTGACCCTGCTCCCCGACCTCACCGGCCGGCACGCCCGGGCACTCTGCCTGGTCGAACGGCTCACCTTCGACGATGTCAGCCGCTATCACCTGCGGGAGGTGGTGGAGGAACTGATGTTTTAACAACGGGTCCGGATGGGCGATTGCCGCCGGAAAGACGCACAAAGCATGAAAAACCCCCTTCCTGGAACGGTTCAAAATCTGAACGTCCCTCGGAAGGGGGATTTTTGTGGGGAGCAGGCTCGCTATGTTTCGGAAAAGGAGAACAACCGGAAGGTGCGGTCGAGGTTGTGCAGAAACTCCCGGAGTTGGGACTGAAAAAGGCCCAGCGCAAAGGTCTGGCGGGAGCTCTGATGCTTGGGAAAGGACATGTAGCAGATCTTTTCGGGGGGCGGATTCTCCAGGCAATGGACCTGCAGCGCATGACGCCGCTGCAGGGTCCGGGCGATGGACTGGGGCACAATCGACCAGGTGCCCGGCTGCAGCAGCAGATACTCCAGCATGATGGGATTGTTGATGGTGACCGGCGGATGAAATCCCTTTCTGCTCCGGGTTTCCCGCCAGGCCAAATACTCCGGCGACCAGGTGTGGAAGATCTCGCCGGAGGGGTCCAGCCGGCCGATGGCAACCGGCTGCTTCTCCTCCGCAAGCCCGGTCTGGCTGTGGACCAGGCAGAAGGGTTCCTGAAAAATGGGGACGGTTGCCAGATTGGCGTAATGCCCCAGGTTGTTGCAGAATCCGACATTGAGCTTGCGGGCACTCAGCATATCGTAGATTTCCCAGCTGTGGTGGGTATAGATGGAGAGGCGCATGGTCGGATACGCCTCGCGCAGCTGGAGGTAGAAGGGCGGAAAGAGGTAGTTGTTGACGCTGTGGACACATCCGATGGAGAGCGACAGCGTTTCATCGCGCACATGGAGATCCAGCGCTTCCTGATAGAGGTCCTCCCACTGTATGGCCAGCGGGATCAGCTCCTCCCCCCAGGGGGTCAGCGTGATGTCCCGCTGGCCCTTGCCGCGCCGGAAGAGCGGCCGCCCGATCTCCTTTTCCAACGACGAGAGCCGGTGGCTGACGGTGGATTGGGAGAGGTAGAGCTGTTCGGCCGCCTTGCTGATATTTTTCGTCTTGACAAGCGCCAAAAAGGTGCGGATTTCCTCGCTGGTCATAGGGTTTCCCCTCATCGTTCGATCATTTTTGCACAAATTACAGAAAATATTTTAGAGATTTCATCGACAAGATATCGATATTTTTAATATTATATCGCATTATTATTCGTTTTACAAGCATATTAAAACATTTTATAATAAAAGTGACCGATGGCGCCCATCGCAACCGCTGCAATATCTGCGCAGGTATTGCAACACACATCGATTTTTCATTTGGGAGGGACGATTTATGGAACTTGGCAGCTGGTCACTTATCAGCGCGCCCTCGCTGCTGGCGCTGATCCCGCTTCTGGTGATGATCGTACTGGCCATCCGCGGGAGAAGCACGGCCACCGCCTGCGCGGCCGGCATCATCGTAGCCGCGTTGATCATGGGGCAGGATCTCAAAATGATGGCGAACATCTTCGCAACCAGTATGGGTTCGTCCACCGTCTTCATCGGCATTATCATCATGCTGGGCGCCGGACTCGGGGTGCTGATGACCGAAGCCCGCATCACCCAGACGATGGTCTACTGGATTGTCAAGGGGATCGGGGTCAACACCCAGGCAAAGGGCAAGCTCGCTCTGATCCTCAGCTCGCTGACCGTCTGCGGCCTGCTTGGAACCAACGGCGGCGGCAACTCGGTGATTGCCCCCATCATCATCCCCATTCTCGCACAGCTCGGCGTCACGCCCAGTGTCGCGGCGGTTCTCTTTAAGATCAGCGGCGAGATGGGCCTTTTCCTGGGCCCGCTGACCGGTGTCACGCTGATTACCTGCGAGGTCACCGGCCTGTCCTACGGGGAGTTTTTGCTCTTTGCCGCGCTTCCCTTTACCCTTGTCTTTCTCGGCGCGGCCTGGTTTGCCACCAAGCGCACCCAGCGGCGTACCGAAGGAACCGAGCAGTTTGTCATCAGCGACGATATGAAGGACATCAACACCATCCAGATCGCCCAGCGGGATAAGGTCAACACGATCATCTTCCTGCTCGCCTTTGTCGGGTTGGTGGTCTACGGCGTTGTGACCAAACAGGGTACCAACTATGCCCTGATTGTCATGCTCATCCTCTCCATCCTCGTCGGTGTTCTCGGCAGAATGGCGCCGGATCTGATTACCAAAAATCTGGCGAAGGGCGTCGCTTCGCAGGCCAACATCCTGCTCGTCTTCATCACCATCGACGTCCTGCTGACGATGGTCACCGCGGGCGGCGGCTTTGACGCGCTGGGCGACCTGCTGGGCCACCTTGCCGGCAACAACCCCACCGCAATCATGCTGATTGCCTGTCTGGTCGGCGGTTTTGGCATCGAGGCCGCGGCGGTGGCTGAGGTTCAGATTATCGCCGAGATGTTCTTGGGCTCGGCGGTGGCGGCGGGGCTGCCGATGACGATGTTTGCCGTTTCGATCATCGCAGCGACCCGGCTGACCGGCTCGGTCTACCCCACCAGCAACTTTGCCATCGCGATGGGCATCGGCCGTTCGGACAACACCAAAGAGGTGCTGCAGGCACTCTGGATTTCCTGCGGTGTGGTGTGCATCGCACTGGTCATCTGGTCCTTCCTGGGCGTTTGGATCTTGACATAGCGGCAAGGAGGCGTTACATTCGAATATGTACGATTATCTGATTCAGAACGGCATCCTTGTGGACGGTACGGGCGCAAAACCGGTGCCGGCCGATCTTGCCATCCAGGGAAGCCGCATTGCGGCAATTGCGGCCCCCGGTACCCTGCAGGCGCGGACGGTGGTGGACGCCCGTGGGAAGGTGGTCGCCCCCGGTTTTATCGATATTCACTGTCACTCCGACCTGACCCGCCGCGTCGACAACCGGGCGGAAAACAAACTCTACCAGGGTGTCACGACCGAGATTGGCGGCAACTGCGGCCTTTCGGTTGTTCCGGCGCCGCAGGACGACCATGAACGGGAGATCATGCTGCAAAATACGCTGCAGTGCATCCCGGCGCCCTACGTCCCCGATACCATCGGCGTACACGATCTGGATGAGCTCGCCGCATTTGTCGACCGGACACCGGGGCCCACCCATCTGGGGATTCTGGTCGGCCACAACGCGCTGCGCGGGATGGTGGTCGGCTACGAAAAGCGGGATGCCACCGACCGCGAGATGGAGCGGATGAAGGCGCTGCTTGAGATGATGCTGCAGCAGGGCGCGTTCGGTCTTTCGCTGGGGCTGGTCTACGCACCCGGCATCTTCTGCAAAACCGAAGAACTCATCGAGCTTGCCGCGGTTGTCAGCCGGTACGGTGGGATGATGAGTGTCCACATGCGGGACGAGAGCGAGCATATCGACGAAGCGCTGTGCGAGGTCTTCCGCATTGCGGAGGAGAGCGGTGTCCACCTCCATATCTCCCATCTGAAGCTGATGGGCAAGCGGGTGTGGGGCCGGGCGGAGCAGGTGCTGGAGACGATCGAACGGGCAAGGGCACGCGGGATTCAGATCACCGCCGATCAGTATCCCTACGACGCCTCCAGTACCAGCCTCAACCGGACGGTTCCCAACTGGGCGCATGCCGGCGGCCTGTCCGAGATGGTGAAGCGCCTGCGGGATCCCAATCTGCTGCCGCAGATCAAGGCCGAGATGGCGGAGGAAATCGAGCGGCGGGGCGGTCCCGACTGTATCCGCATCAGCGACTCGAAGGGGATTCTGCCCGAGATCGAAGACCGGACGCTGGATGCCATCGGTGCCGCGTGGGGTCTCTCCCCCGTCGACGCGGCGGTCGACATTCTGCTCCGTTGTGACGGCAGCGCGGGCTGCATCTCCCATTCGATCAGCCCGGAGGATCTGCGCACCATCATGCGGCAGCCGTGGATCTGTGTCGGCAGCGATGGCATGACCTACACCTACGAGGAGACGCTTTCCGGCAAGCCGCATCGCAGAAATTTCGGCGCCTTCCCCCACTTTCTGGAGATGGTGCGGCAGGAGCAGCTGATGCCGCTTGAGATCGCCATCTACAAGCTGACCGGCTGTCCGGCCAAGGCCCTCGGTCTTTCGGATATCGGCGTCTTGCGTCCCGGCAACCGGGCGGATATCACCGTTTTCGACTATGACCGCATTGCCGACCGTTCCACCTACAGCCAGCCACAGCAGAAACCGGCCGGCATCGAACAGGTCTTTGTCAGCGGCAGACAGGCGCTGCGGGACGGCGTTTCCACCCAGGATTTCTGCGGTACCCTGATCAGACGAAAGTGTTAGGCCCTTGACGATTTCCGATTTCACAGGAGGATCAAAACATGCTTGCAGCACAACTTGAAACGCCCGCTCTGATTGCCGATCTCGATGTTCTTGAAAAAAACATCGCGCTGGCGCAGACGATGCTTGCCGGAAGCCATACCGCGATGCGTCCCCACTACAAATCCCACAAATGTCCGGCGATTGCCCACATGCAGATCGCTGCGGGCGCCAAGGGCATCTCCTGTGCCAAACTCGGCGAAGCCGAAGATCTGATCGCCTCCGGCATCGAGGATGTGCTGATCGCCAACCAGATTACCGATCCGGCCAAGATAGCCCGGTTGGCCTATCTGGCCGCCTGCTGCCGGCTCAGCATCTGCGTGGACGACCGGGACAACATCCTCGCGCTGCAGAAGGCAGCCGCTCTCGCGGGGTCGACGCTGCACTGTCTGGTGGAGTATGAGATCGGGATGAAGCGGTGCGGGGTTGACCGGCCGGAAGAGGTCTACGAGCTGGTCCGGACGATCGAGGCCTGCCCGAATCTCACCTTCGAGGGCATTCAGGCCTACGCGGGCAACCTTTCGCATGAGGCCGATTACGCGACACGGGACGCCGAGTCGCTCCGGGTGGAGGAACGGCTGACCGAGCTGGTACAATACCTCGCTTCCAAAGGGGTCACCGTCCGGGAGATCAGCGGCGCCAGCACCGGCACCATCCAGTTCCGCGGCAAGGATACCGTCTACACCGAGGTGCAGGCGGGCAGCTACATCTTTATGGATATGGCCTACCGGGAATTGGACCTGCCGTTTGCCCATGCGCTCTTCGTGCTGACCTCGGTCATCCGCCGGAAGGAGGGTGCTGTGATCACCGACGCGGGGCGGAAATCGGTCAGCATGGACCAGAAGATGCCCGAATTTATCGAATATCTCGGGCATCCTGTCAAACTCAGCGAGGAGCACTGCGCGGTTTATGAAGACCTTCCGGTGCAGGTGGGCGACCGTCTGCATCTGATTCCCGGACATTGCTGTACCACCATCAACCTCTACGACTACCTCTATCTGGTGCGAAACGGCAGGGTTGTCGACCGGATTCCGATCGAAAGCCGCGGGAAAAGCCTATAATCCCCTCGGTCTGAGCTCAAGGCGCTGCACAGCTTTTGTGCGGCGCCTTTTGATTACAAAAGTGTCGCCGCCTCTTGCCTTTTACCCGCAATCCTCTATAATAGATCCATCCGTAGTCTGCCGGAAGACGCCGGCAAAAGGGGGAATCTCGCTATGGCCTGGTCGAGAGACACCGACTGGTCCGACTATTACCGGCTTCCCAGCGGGTTTGCCGAACGGTATCTCCAGCGCCTGGGCGTCGAGCGCAGGCCGGTTTCCCGGGCATTTCTGGATGCACTCATCCGCGCCCACCTGCTTGCCATCCCGTTCGAGAACCTGGATACCACCGACCTGGGCCATCCGGTTCATCTGGAGCCCGAGCGCCTGATGGACAAACTGCTCCTCCGGCGGCGGGGCGGTTTCTGTTTTGAGCTCAACGGCGCCTTCCAGCTGCTGCTTGTGGCGCTGGGCTTCGACGCCTGGCTCTGCCCCTGCCGCCAGATGCGCCATCAGGAACCCTGCCCGGTGCCGGCAACCCACTGCGCCATCCTCGTCCACCTGGCGGGTGAGACGCTCTTCTGCGATGTCGGGTATGGCGGTCCGGTCCCGCGGGACAGTCTCCTTTTTCAGCCCGACCTTCCCCAGCAACGGGCGGAGGGGACCTTTCTCTTTCGGGCCAGCGGCATCGTCCCCACCGATCCGCGTTCGCGGGCGGAGAATTCCGGCTGGTACACGCTGATCCGGCGGTCCGCCCGCAGTGGAAAGGAGCTTCCGCTGATGCAGCTGGCACCGATTGCCTGCTATCTCTGCGACTTTTACGGGCAGAGCCTGCTGCGTTCGGAGGGTCCTACCGCCTACAGCCTGCGCCATGTCACCCGGATGCTGCCGGACGGCTTTGTCGATCTGACGGGCCATGCGCTGGTGGTTGCCGCCGAGGGCCGGCAGCGGCGGGAGGTTGTTCCGGACACCGCCCTGAACGATTGTCTGCGGCATTGGTTTGGCATCGAACTCGATGCGGACGATGCGCAGAAACTGGCTGCGAAGGGGGTAGACGCATGACGATGCTGCGCCGAATGTTGTTGATCGTGGGCATTCTGCTGCTGATCGTGCTGGTGGTTCTCTTTCTGCTGCTGCCGGCATTGGGCAGCTATCGCTCCGACCCCGCCCATCTGCGGGATTATCCAACCGACAACCCCCATATCGTGTCTGAAACCGAGATTTCCAGCCACCGAAGCGGCGGGGGGATTGCGCCTGAGCAGACGCTGCGGGCGCTGCGCACCTGTGCGGAGAGCAGGGATTTCGCGGTGGATACCTTCGAATTTGATCTGCACCTGACGCGGGACGGGGTGCTGGTTCTGCTGCATGACGAGACGCTCGACCGCGTTTCGGACAGTGCGGTGGTCTTCGGTGAACAGGATGTCCGGCCGGAGGAGAAGGACTATGCCGAGCTGCGTACCCTCAACATGGGCGCGCAGTTTGTGGCGGCGGACGGCTCGATGCCCTATGCCGGTCTGCATGGCGAGGCGGTCCCGGAGGATCTGCGCATCCTCAGCCTGTCCGACGCCTTCGAGTATCTGGCAAACTGGGGGGAATACAAGTTTATCCTCGAGATCAAAAATGAGGGGGAGCTGGGCCGGCGCAGTGTCGACCGGCTGTGGGAGATTCTCGAGGCATATGGACTGGTTGATCGGGTGGTGGTGGGAACCTTTCATGCCGAGATCAGCGATTATCTCGACGAAGCCTATCCCCTGCTTGCGCGCAGCGCCTCGGTCGCGGAGGTCGCTGCCTTCTGGCTGGCGGCGCTGACCGACAGTGACAGCTATACCCCACCCTGCCGGGTGCTGCAGATCCCCTTTACCGAAGAGTACCTCCGCTGGGGCGTCAACCTCGGTACGACGACGGTGGTCAACTATGCCCACCGGCACAACATGGCGGTGCAGTACTGGACCATCAACGATCCGGAGGAGATGGCCTATCTGGCGAGCATCGGCGCCGACTGCATTATGACCGACTATCCCGACCGGCTCTATGCGCTATTGCATCGGGCGGAGGAGTCCGCCTGATCCGTTTGGCCCTGTCAAATTCACCCTATACACACAACAAGGGAACCGTCTGCGATGTCCGCAAACGGTTCCCTTTTGCTTTTGATTGTTATGCTATCCCATTAGTCCTGGGGCTCCAGCGGACAGAAGAGGGCCGATTCCTTGCGGATATCGGGGGTGGAGCCGCCGATTTCCATCACCCGGATGGCATCCTCCATCGACTTTTCCATCGCCTCTTTGCCGTATTTATCGACGCCCATCCGGTTTTTCTCGCCGTGGGTCAGACAGCCGGCGCCGCCGATGCAGCCGCCGATGCAGGCCATACCCTCGATGAAGTTGGCGTCGAGCACCTTTTTGCTCGCCTTGAGCAGCGCCGTCCGGCATTCCTCGATGCCGTCGCAGGCAATCGGCTTGAGTTCGAATTCCTTGTCCAGTCCCTGCTCCTTCAGTGCCTCCCGCACCGCGTCGGAAAGGCCGCCGCTGCGGGCAAAGATACGGCCGAAGTAGGAGGCGTTGTCGAGTACATCCTCCTCCATCGAGGCGAGGTCGAGCTCTTTGCTGTCAAACAGCGCCTGCAGTTCCTCGAAGGTGATGGCGCAATCGACAAAGGGGCGCAGGGTGTCCTTGAGCACCTCCGCCTTTTTGGCGGTGCAGGGGCCGATGAAGACCACCTTGCCGGTGGGATCGGTCTCCTTGATGTATTTGGCGATGGCGCCCATCGGGGAGAGGTTGTGGGAAACGTGGTCCCGCAGGGTTGGAAACTGTTTCTCGACATAATCGACAAAGGCCGGGCAGCAGGAGCTGGTGAGGAAGCCCTTTTCCGCCAGCTCCTTCGCCTCGTTCATGGCCACCAGGTCGGCACCCAGCGCGACCTCAACGGTGGTATAAAAGCCGAGCGCCTTGATGCCCGCGATCACCTGCCCCAGCTTGACATAGGTAAACTGGCTGGCAATCGAGGGCGCCACGATGGCATAGACCTTGTAGCGCTGGTTGTTCTGGCTCTTTTTGATCATGTCGATGACATTGAGGATGTAGGACTTGTCGCTGATCGCGCCGAAGGGGCACTGGTAGACACAGGCGCCGCAGGCGATGCAGGTATCGTTGTCGATGCTGGCCGCCTTGGTTTCGCTCATCGAAATGGCCTTGATCTTGCAGGCACGCTGGCAGGGGCGCTTGTGGTCGAGGATGGCCCCATAGGGACAGACCTTCGCGCAGCGTCCGCACTCGACGCATTTGGTCTTGTCGATGTGGGCGTGCTGATGATGGTCGAAGTAGATGGCGCCGCGGGGACAGGCCTCCTCACAGCGGTGGGCCAGACAGCCGCGGCAGGCGTTGCTGACCTCAAAGCCACCCATCGGACACTCGTCGCAGGCGATGTCGATGACCTCGATGACATTGGGGTTGTTTTTGTCTCCGCCGATGGCCAGCTTGACCCGTTCGTCCAGGATTGCGCGCTCCTTATAGACGCAGCAGCGCATGGTCGGCTCGTTACCAGGCACAATGGCTTTGGGGATATCGTGGATGGATTCGAGGAGATCGCCCTTCCAGGCATGCATGGCGACCTCACGCAGCACGCGGTATTTCAAGTCCTGAACCTTGGTATCAAACTTTCTCATCATCTAGTCCTCTCTTTGTCCCTCACTTTTTACCGTTAGAAATAGCTTACCTTGACCCGCTTGCCCATCTTTTTGAGACAGTCGGACAGATCCTGCACCAGCGCCATCTTGATGCTGAAATTGATGGGCAGGTCGGGATTCTGGTGGGCGGGGTTGATGGCCCGGCCGGCGAAGATGTTGATATCGGTGGCATCCTCAAAGAGCATCCGGCTCATCAGCGAGGCACCGTCCTGGCTGCAGCTCCAGTGCTCGTAGCTCTCGTTGCCGCCCAGATAGTCCTTCGCGTACTCGAGCACCTTGTTGATGGTGATGACCCCCTCGGTCACCAGATCCACCCCGTCGATATGGGCGATCGGCGGAACATCCTTGTCGATAAAGTTGAGATCGGCCTTGAGCTCCTTGCCGAGGTATTTGGCCGCGATCGTCGAGGTAGTTCCGCCGGCGACGATGTGCTTGCCCTCCTTCGAGAAGAAGAGGGACATCATCCGGTCGCAGTCGTCCCGGTTGGAAGGGGGACCGAACAGGAGGTTGACCGGATAGCGCTTGCGTACCCGCACCACACAGGCGGTGGTGTCATCCCCCGGCTGGTACTCATAGAGCTTGTTGCATTCGTCCACCAGGATGGTCGCCAGCGTCTTGGCGGTAAATCCGACGTGGGCAATGTTCTCGAGGAAGGTGATGATATCCTCCCGTTTCCAGCCGAAGTTGTAGGCCATGCCGATGCCGGCGTGGGGACAGCCATCGCTCATCGCGACGAAGATGTCCCCTTCCCGCAGGCCGATGGTGCTTTTGAAGATCTTTTTGCCCTCGATATTCATCTCGGTCATCGGGTACTCGTAGTTTCGTCCCTCCCGCAGCAGGATCACCAGCGGGTTGTCATACTGGATGATTTCCGCCATCTGGTTCTCCACGATATGCAGGATGGTGAAGGTCGAGTAGGCGACCCCGCGCACCGAGCAGACCGGCAGGGTTGCCGCCACCGTCGAGACACATTCCTCGATCGGCAGGCCCTCTGCAATCATAGTCGAAATGATCTTGGATGTCAATGTCGAAAGGATGCTGGCTTTGACGCCGCTGCCCAGACCGTCCGCCAGCACGATCACCGAGGAGTTGGTGTCCGGCTGGTCGATGTAGTCGATATGGTCGCCGCACAGCACCTCGCCCACATGGTTGATGCTCTTGTATCCGACGTCCACACAGTAGTTATTCATCGCGGATCGACTCCTTCAGATGGGAGAGGGCGGTTTTGGTTTCGGCTACCGTCTCGCCCAGCAGGGAGGCGATCTCCTGCACCACCCGCATCTGCTTGTCGACAACCGAATCGGCAATCTCGATCGTCTGGCGGCTGATATTTTCCTTCTTCTCCCGCTGGACCTCCTCCTCGGTCATATCCCGCATGATGCAGATCAGCACCCGGTATTCCTTGTCGTAGATCACCGACTGCTCGACATAGCGCTCATACTCGGCAAGGTAGACCCGCTGGTTGCGCACCGAATGTCCCGTCCGTTTGACGTCGATAAAGACCTTGGGATCGAGCACACGCACGACGGGTGAACCCAGCACGTCGGAGGCCATCCGCAGATTCATGATCTTGAGGGCGGCTGCGTTGATCTGCTGGACCTCGAGGTCCTCGTTGAGCACCATCAGACCGTTGGGGGTGTTGTTGACGATGGTGTCCGAAAAGCTCTCCGCCCGCTTCATCAGAAACGGCAGGCACATCGAATAGTCCGCCTTGCCCTGGTAGATGGCGACCGCCTTGTCCCTACAGGACTCATAGCCGCAGCTGCCGCAGTTGAGCTCATCCTCCCGTTTGGTCTTGCCCATCTGACGGAGGATGCGGATAATCTCCTCCTCGCTCGGCATCGCGTGCTGTTTTTCGAGGTAGTCCATCTGCTTGGTAAGCTTTTTCGCCTCCGGCTGGCCGATCGCGAAGTCCTTCTCCCCCGCATAGTCGGAAACCTTGATGTAGTCGCGCACCGGGCTGCGGTGGTACTTCTCCATGATCGGGCCGCCGATACAGCTGCCGACGCAGGCGGACATCTCGATGAAGCAGTGCTGCATCCCGCCCTGGGCGATATCCCGCAGCGCGGCAATACAGTTCTCCACCCCGTCGATCGCTACATAGGTGTAGCCCGGCTCGTTGCAGGCCATCGTCTTGAGGATGCCGCCGGTCGTCGGGAAGAAGCGCGCCCGGCTCTCGGGGGTGTCATCCCGCTTCTGCTCGAGGGTAATCCCCTCTTCCTGCATCCACTCGGTCAGTTCTTCAAAGGTCAGCACCGCGTCGACCAGGCCCGCATACCGCTCGGCTTCGTCCTTTTTGGCCACACAGGGACCGATAAAGACGGTTTTGGCGCCGGGAATGCGTTCCTTGATCTGCTGGCAGTGGGCCTGCATCGGTGAGAGGACGTTGGCGAGATAGCCGAGCATCTCGGGGAAATGCTTCTGGATAAGCAGGTTGATCGAATGGCAGCAGGAGGAGATGAGGATCTCCCGATGCTCCTCATGCAGCAGCCGTTCATACTCCCGCTTGACGATGGTAGCTCCCAGCGCCGTCTCCTCGGCGTCGGCAAAACCGAGCTTGCGCAGCGCATCCCGAAGCGACTCGATCCCGATGCCGTTGTAGTTGGCGATAAAGGAGGGGGCGACACTCGCGATGACCGGTGCCCCGCTCTGGATCAGCACCCGGACCTTCTCGGTATCGTTGACGATCTCCTTGGCGTTCTGCGGACAGACCACAAAGCACTGGCCGCAGAGGATGCACTCCTCGTCCACGATGTGCGCCTGGTTGCCCGAAAACCGAATCGATTTGACCGGGCAGTTGCGGATACACTTGTAGCAGTTCTTACAGTTCGATTTTTTGAGCTTCAGGCAGCTCGCCACATCCCTTTCCCCCTTCTTTCCCTTCGGCCGTCGCCGATTGCCTCAAAACCTCTGCTTCCCTTTTTCCTCTCTACTCGGCCTTCCTGCCGAGCGGGGTGAGCACATGCTCCTTAAAGAAATCGTCGAACGCTTCCACCTGCACGCCCTCATAGACATCGTCGTTGATCTTGACGGTCACACCGCGGCGGTTGCACCGGCCGAGACAGAAACTGCCGGCCAGCACCACCTCGTCCTGCAGTTTGTAGCGCGCGATAGCCGCCTCAAACTTCTGAACCATCTCGTACGATCCCTTGAGGTGGCAGGAACTGCCGATACATACGAAGATAAACAGCATCCTATTTCACCCTTGTCAGCACTTCCCGTTCGAAGAAGTCTTTGGTTGTGGCCGGCGAGAGGGAGAACTCCTGCTCGTCCAGCTTGACGCAGACACCGTTTTTGCAGTTGCCCATGCAGAAGGTCCCACCCAGTTCCACCTGATCCTGGAGCTTATGCTCCGCGATCAGATACTGCATCTCCTCGACAATCTGGCGCGAACCCTTGAGATGACAGGAACTTCCGATACAAATGGTGATCTTCATTCTTGCATGCCCTCCTTACTGGTAGTCGACAACATTCACCCAGGAAAGCAGGAATTCCCGCTCCTTGGGATTACCTTTGGTGGACTGGGCCGCCGCCACGATCGGCATCCATTTCTGGATATACGGTTTGGCGGTGTGGCTCTTCTCGCAGAAGAGATCGAGGTAGCGCTCGGCGCCGCTGAGATCCCCGTCCAGCCAGAAGAGCAGATAGGTGCGGGCCACATCGGCCGAGGCGTTGCCCTGGGCGGCGTGCGACCAGTCGAGGATATAGGGGGTTCCGTCCTCGGTGATGATGATATTGCTGGGGTTGAAATCCCCGTGGCAGAGCTTGTTGTGCCGGGGCATCGAATCGAGCCGGGTGTGCAGGTCATAGCGGGTGGTCGCGTCCAGATCGGCGTCCTCAATCTGCCGGTCGAGCTTCTCCCGCAGGCGGTTGAGCAGCGGAACCCGCATCGCGTGGACCTGCATCTGCAGATCGACAAAGAGGTTCAGATACTCCTCCTTCTTCTCGGGGTGCTCCTGCATCAGCTGCGCGAGCGTTTTACCCTTGATAAAGTCGGAGACGATCGCCCATTTTCCCTCGATCGAGGTGACTTCTTTGATCTTGGGGATGTGGAGGGTGGTGTTCTCCTCCACCCGGGCCTGGTTGAGCGCCTCGTTGAGGATATCCGACTTGGCGAAATCCTCCCCGAAGACCTTGATTACCAAATCCCCATCCCGATAGACGGTCTTGGAGGTTCTGACAGCAATGACACGATCAAAGTTCACAATCGGTTCCCCCTTTGGTTCCGTAATAGGCATTGAGGTACATCTGCTTGATCTCACGCATCAGCGGATAACGCGGATTGGCCGCGGTGCACTGGTCATCGAACGCCTGCTCGACCATCGCGTCGAGGCGGTCGAGGAAGTCCTTCTCCTCCACCCCGTAGTCGCGGATGGTCTTTTTGATGCCGACCTGCTCCTTGAGCGCGTCGATGGCGGCAATCAGGCTCTCCAGCTTCTCCTCATCGGTCTTGCCGGACAGGCCGAGCGCATCGGCGACCTCGGCATAGCGGGCGAGGGTGTGCGGGTGGTCATACTGCGGGAAGGTTCCCATCTTGGTGGGTGTCTCGGAGGCGTTGAAGCGGAGCACCTCGTCGATCATCAGCGCGTTGGCGATGCCGTGAGCGAGATGGTGGAAGCTGCCCAGCTTGTGCGCCATCGAGTGGCAGACCCCGAGGAAGGCGTTGGCAAAGGCCATGCCGGCCATCGTGGCGGCGTTGGCCATCTTCTCTCTCGCCTCGACGTCATGCGCACCGTCCGCGTAGGCGCGCGGCAGGTATTTGAAGATGACGCGCAGCGCCTGCAGCGCCAGGCCGTCGGTATAATCGGTTGCCATCATCGAGGCATAGGCCTCGAGCGCATGGGTCACCGCGTCGATACCCGAAGCGGCGGTGAGGCCCTTCGGCGCGGTCATATGCAGGTCGGCGTCGACAATCGCCATGTTCGGCAGGAGCTCATAGTCGGCCAGCGGGTACTTGACGCCGCTCTGCTCGTCGGTGATGACCGCGAAGGGGGTCACCTCCGAGCCGGTACCGGCCGAGGTCGGCACCGCGATGAAGTAGGCCTTCTCGCCCATCTTCGGGAAGGTATAGACCCGCTTGCGGATATCCATAAACCGCATGGCCATGTCCATAAAGTCGACCTCGGGGTGCTCGTACATCACCCACATGATCTTGCCGGCGTCCATCGCCGAACCGCCGCCGAGCGCGATGATGCAGTCGGGCTGGAAGGCGGTCATCTGCGCAGCGCCCGCCTTGGCACAGGCGAGGGTGGGATCCGGCTCAACCTCAAAGAAGGTCTCGTGGGCGATGCCCAGCTCATCGAGTTTGTCGGTAATCGGCTTGGTGTAGCCGTTCTGATAGAGGAATTTGTCGGTGACGATGAACGCCTTCTTTTTGTGCATGACGTTCCCCAGTTCATCCAACGCCACCGGCAGGCAGCCTTTCTTGAGATAGACCTTTTCGGGGGCTCTAAACCACAGCATGTTTTCTCTCCTCTCGGCGACCGTCTTGATGTTGAGCAGATGCTTGACGCCAACGTTCTCCGAGACCGAGTTGCCGCCCCAGGAGCCGCAGCCCAGCGTCAGCGAGGGCTTCAGCTTGAAGTTGTAGAGGTCGCCGATGCCGCCGTGTGCCGCGGGGCAGTTGATAACCACCCGGCAGGTCTTCATGCGGGCCGCGAAGCGGTCGATCTTCTCCCGCTCCCGGATGGCGTTGACAAAGAGGGAGGAGGTGTGTCCGATGCCGCCGTCCTCCACCAGCCGCTCAGCCTTGTCGAGGGCGTCCTCAAAGCTGGAAGCACGGTACATCGCCAGCACCGGCGAGAGCTTCTCGTGGGCAAACTCCTCGCTGATGTCGACGCTTTCCACCTCGCCGATCAATACCTTGGTCGTTTCAGGCACCGTCACCCCCGCCATCGCGGCGATCTTGGCTGCCGGCTGTCCGACAATTTTGGCGTTGAGCGCGCCGTTGATGAGGATGGTCTTGCGGACCTTTTCGGTCTCATCCGGACGGAGCAGGTAACAACCGCGGTCGGCAAATTCCTTGCGCACCGCGTCGTAGATGTCGTCAAGCACAATGACCGACTGTTCGGAGGCACAGATCATGCCGTTGTCAAAGGTCTTCGAGTGGATGATCGAGTTGACCGCCAGCTGGATATCGGCCGAGCTGTCGATGACGGCAGGGGTATTGCCCGCGCCGACACCGATCGCCGGCTTGCCGCTCGAGTAGGCCGACTTGACCATGCCGGGACCGCCGGTCGCCAGGATGACATCCGCCTCCCGCATAACCGTCTGGGTGAGCTCGAGCGAGGGGATGTCGATCCAGCGGATGATGCCGTCGGGCGCGCCGGCCGCAACCGCCGCCTCAAGCACCACCTTGGCCGCCGCAATCGTGCTCTCCTTCGCACGGGGGTGGGGGCTGATGATGATGCCGTTGCGGGTCTTTAAGGAGATCAGCGTCTTGAAGATGGCCGTCGAGGTGGGGTTGGTGGTCGGGATGACCGCCGCGACCACCCCCAGCGGTTCGGCAATCGTCTTGGTGCCGAAGGCGGTGTCCTCCGCGATCACCCCGCAGGTTTTGGTGTTCTTGTAGGCGTTGTAGATATACTCGGAGGCGTAGTGATTTTTGATGACCTTATCCTCCACCACGCCCATCCCGGTCTCCTCGACCGCCAGCTTGGCCAGCGGGATGCGGGCCTTGTTGGCAGCTAAGGCCGCCGCCAGAAAGATGCGGTCGACCTCCTCCTGGGAGTAGCGGGCAAACTTCCGCTGCGCCTCACGGAGTTCCGCAAGAGCCGTTTCCAGTTTGTCTACACTGTCGATGATATCATATTTTTTGGTATTCATCAATCCGTCTCCTTTATCGATTGTTCTTTCGAATCCTGTTGCCTGTTTTGTTCGGTCAGCCGGCCGGATAGATAGGCCAGCGAAAGGGCCATATCCTCCTGCCGGATGAGGACGGTATCCGGCGCGCGAAGAAAGGCGGGCGCGAAGTTCCAGATGGCCCGGATGCCGCTTTGGACCATCAGGTCGCATGCCTGTTGCGCCTGCTCCCCCGGTACGGTGAGGATGCCAATCCGCACCGACCGCTGTCTGCAGAAGTCGGGCAGCGCTTCCACCGGCAGGATGGGCTTGCCCTCTTCGGTCGAGCCCCTGCGCGCCGCGTCGGTATCGAAGGCCGCGACGATCTCCAAGCCGTAGTTGCGAAAACCGCCGTAACCCAGCAGCGCCCGCCCGAGGCGGCCGGCCCCCATCAGTACCGCCGATTTGCGCACCCGGTAGCCGAGGCTCTCCTCCAGCCGGTCGATCAGCTCGCCGATCCGGTAGCCGACCTTCGGCTTGCCGCCGGCCGCGATGGCGGCCAGGTCCTTACGCACCTGAATCTCCCCCATCGACATCGCACCGGCGATGGCCGACGAGGAGATCCGGTCGTCCGGGTGACAGGGCAGCATCCGCAGATAGCGCAGATACATCGGCAACCGTTCGGCTGTCGCCCGGGAAATGGTCTGCTGCAGACCGCTCACCTCCCTTTGGATCCTTCCCAACAGAGCGTCCGCTCCATTTGTTAATATTTTAACATAGCGTTCGCCGGGAGGAAAGAATGAATCTGATATAATCGATATATTTTTATCGATATAAC
>CASGDD010000187.1 GCA_949300115.1 uncultured Oscillospiraceae bacterium
CGGGGCGGGACGCGGGATACCTACCTACAGGTCAGCCGATTGCGAACTCTCAATCCATCTATCCATCTGCCCAAGAGCGGCCGTATGCGCCCCCTTTCCTCCTGTACGCGGAAGCGGATGCTGTGCGGCCCGGCCGGTACATAGGCCGATACACAGGCCGATACACAGGCCGATACACAGGATTGTCCATCGCTCCCGCACGCTGCCCCCATCCTTTGCGGGGGCTTTTCACTTCCCATCCGGCAGAAGGGGGATTTTCCAGCGTCTAAAGGAAACAAAAACATCCCCCGAAGCGGGATGCCTCGGGGGATGGATCGATGCAATTTTAGCGGTCAAACATCTGGTCGCGGGCGGGGCCGACGCCGACCATTGTGACCGGGCAGCCGGTGAGCGCCTCGATCCGCTCGATATACCGCTGGCAGTTCTCGGGGAGATCCTCGAACGAACGGCAGCCGGTGATATCCTCGTCGAAGCCGGGCAGATCCTCGTAGATCGGCTCGCAGAGGGCGAGCTCCTCGAGGGCGGGCGGGAACTCCTCGACCAGGTGGCCGTCCTTGTGCCGGTAGGCGGTGCAGACCCGCAGGGTGCCGAGACCGGCGAGAATGTCGAGCTTGTTGATGCACAGGCCGGTCAGCCCGTTGGTGCGCACCGCGTGGCGCAGGATGACGGTATCCAGCCATCCCACCCGGCGGGAACGGCCGGTGACGGTGCCGAATTCATGGCCGGCCTCCCGGATGCGGTCGCCCATCTCGTCGAACAGCTCGGTCGGGAAGGGGCCGGAGCCGACGCGGGTGGTGTACGCCTTGGCAACGCCGGTGACCTTGTCGATCGCCGTCGGGCCGATGCCGGTGCCGATGCAGGCGCCGCCCGAGATGGGGTGGGAGGAGGTGACAAAGGGATAGGTGCCGATGTCGATGTCGAGCAGCGTCCCCTGGGCCCCCTCGAAGAGCACCCGTTTGTCCTGCTTCAGCGCGTCGTAGACGAGCACCGAGACATCCGCCAGCATCGGACGGATCCGCTCGCCGTAGGCGATATACTCCTCGATGATGCTGTCGAGATCGAGCGGCGCTTCGCCGTAGATCTTCTCGATCAGGGCGTTTTTCGCCTCGCCCGCCCGGCGGGCCTTCTCCCGGAAGATGTCGGGATGGCAGAGGTCGTACATCCGCAGGCCGGTGCGCTCGTCCTTGTCCATATAGCAGGGGCCGATGCCCGAGTGGGTGGTGCCGATGTTTTGGTCGCCCAGCGCCTTCTCCTTCATCCCGTCGAGCGCCGGATGCCAGGGCATGATGACATGCGCGCGGGGATCGATCCGCAGGTTTTTACAGTCGATGCCCCGGGCCTGCAGCGAATCGATCTCGCCGAGCAGCACCTTGGGATCGACCACCACCCCGCAGCCGATGCAGCAGAGGGTGCCGGCGTAGAGGATGCCCGACGGGATGAGGCGCAGCTTGTACACCTCGCCGTTCACCTCGACGGTATGTCCGGCATTGTTGCCTCCCTGGGAACGTACCACCACCTCCGCCTGCGAGGCGAGGATGTCGATGATTTTTCCTTTACCTTCGTCGCCCCATTGGGCGCCCACAACGATTCCAGCTGGCATAATGTATCCTCCAAACAGCGGACAGACCGGCCCGCGCGCCGCCGAAGCGGCAGGGCCCGTCTCTCCCCAAAATCAGCAAAGACCAACCGTCCCGCCCCGACCCGCGTAGGAAGGGGACAAGGGACGCGCGTCCCTTTGGTCAAAAGGGCTTGTACGGCGCGGCGTCCGGCCGCCCATCAGACGAGGATGACCCCGCGGTGGAGATGGGTCAGCCGCTCACAGCCGGTCGCGGTGACCAGATAGTTGTCGCAGCCGTTGACCGCGAACACCCCGTTCGACGCCCCGGGATGGATGGCGAGGAACATATTCTCCTCGAGCTTCATCCGCTCGGCGGGGACAAAGGCGGGCCGCTCGACCATGTCATAGCCCTGGCCATGGGCAAACAGCCGCTTCTCCGCGCCATATCCCCGCTCGGCGAGGAACTCGTTGTTGAGCCGGTAGAGCTCGGCGGGATCGGCGCCGGGTCGTACCTGGGCGGCAATCCAGTCCTGGGCGGCAAAGCAGCTGTCGACCGCCCGCACCAGCGCCTCATCCAGCCGCCCGAGGCTCCACACCCGGGCGATCTCGCCGTAGAGGCCGCCCGGTCCGCTGACCTCGAGCAGGATGAAGATGCAGTCGCCATCCTCCACCCGGCGGCCGTACATGCCCGGCGGGTTCATCTTAGGATGGATGGGATCGCTGCCCAGCTGGATGTTGAGCCCATAGCAGCCGAGCTCGGCGGCGATATGTTTGAGGTCGCACTGGATCTCATAATCGGTGCGGCCGGGCCGGAAGACCGACGGCACCGCCGCGCCCAGGATATCGTGGGTATGGGCAATCTTGCGCAGCCCCGCAATCTCCTCCTCGCTCTTGACCGCCTTGATGCGGTCGAGCAGGTCGGTCGCGTCCAGCTGTTCGACCGCCGGCAGCGCGGCGTGGATGCCCTCGACCAGCGAGACGGGCAGCATCTGCCGGGCGATGAGCCCCAGCCGCTTGACCCCATGCCGGCGCAGATCCTCGCAAACGAGCTGGGGGATGAGCGAATCGGTGTAATGCAGGGTGGTCATGAAGGGCAATCCCAGCGGCGCGGTGACCCGGCGCATACAGTAGTCCGGCCGGGAGGGGACATCGGGGGCGCCGTGGACGATATAGCTTAGGTCGTCCTCTCTGTAAAAGACGACGCAGGTGGGATACTCGGCGACCGGGTTGTCGGTGAGATAGCGGGTGTAGCCGCCGAGGAAGTTGTCGTAGTTGTAGAGCAGCAGCGCGTCGAAACCTTCCCGTTCCATCGCCGCGCGCACCGCCCGATGCCGGCGGTCGAGTTCGCCGGTGGAGCAGGGTTCGATATAGCGGGGATCGAATGCGGACATACCAACCATCCTTTCCATCCAGTCGGGCAAACAGCCGTCCATTCAAAGTGTACCATCATGCGCGGGGCATTGCAAGCCTAAAAATGCGTCCGTCATCCCTTTTCCCTCCCGCCGCCCCGCCCTCCCACACCACCGGGCCACCGGCGGCCTACCGGGATTTTACAGAAGATTTTCTTGCCGGAGCGGGCAGGAACGATTGCAATCGAGCGGGTTTGCGGCTACAATAAAAGGGAGCCGGATGGGCATCCGGCGGACATCCTTCAACCATCGAATGAGAGGGGTATTGCAATGTCTACACGCAAATGGTTTGGCATCGGGGAATTGGTCGTCGGGCTGCTGCTGATCTTCTACGCGGTCGCCGCTTTTCTGGATCCCACCGAGTCGCTCGGGCTGGTGGTCTTCGGCTATGGCTGCGGTGCGATGGTCTGCGGGCTCAGCGACATCACCCTCTATGTCCGGTCGGAGCGGCAGACCGGTTTCGGGCCGGTTTTCGCGCTGGTCGGCGGCATCCTCAACATCCTGCTCGGCATCCTGCTCGCCTTCGACATCCAGCTGGGTGAGATGATGATGGTGATGCTCTTCCCCATCTGGTTTATCATCCACAGCATCACAAGGCTGGCCAACGCCGATCTGGTGAAGCTGCTCGCCGGGAGCGGCTGCTACGCCGTGACCCTCGTCACCGGCATCCTCGGGCTGCTTTTAAGCTTCTATCTCATCCTCAACCCGGTCGCCTCCGCCGTGACCCTCGGCTATGTCATCGCCCTCTGTATGCTCGTCCTCGGCCTCAACAGCCTCATCCTCGCCATCGTCACCTTCCGCCAGAAATGAGGCGATTGCAGGATTTTTTCCTGGCGGGGAGCCCCCGCTGGCAATCTGCTGCGCAGGCCACGTTCCCAGATGATACAGACTTTCCGGTCGAGCAGCACCCAACATCCGTGCGCGCACAGGGTGATACAAAACGTAAAACGTCCCCAAACCCGCGCAGATAGCGCGGGCCGAAGATTGGCGATCGTTCTACCCGAAACGTAAAAATCCCCGAATTCGGGGATTTTTCTTGTCAATCGGTTGGATGTTCTGTGTACTAAGGATAGGCGTCACCCACAATGGCGGTATGACCTTCTCCAGCTGGTGTTCGAATAGCCACCCAGTGAACGGAGGAGGGATACTTCTACCTTCTCCGCGGGGAGGAGGTGATGAAATGGTTACATGGAACGAACTTTTTCAGTTCTGCCTGGTAATCCTGAACATCATAAGTCTGGTTTACATCGTAAACCAGGCAAAAAAGAAGTAACCGCCCGAGCCTCCAAAGCAGTGCGGTTACTTCACTTAACCAGCTAGAGGAGGTCACCGTCTTGTGGGTGACGCCCTCTTTATGTCTTTATTATACCGCGAAACCCTCCCGATGTCAATCCGGCGGGCGCGGGTGGAAACGCGGTGCGGGCATATTGCCGAAAATGCGGCATAGGCCCTTGACAAACGGCATATTTATGGTATACTGACAGGGCAAACAAAGCAGAACGTTCCATTCGTTCTCACCCGTCCGCCGGATTGTGGGGCGCGGCGTGGTCAATAGGGAGGTCGCCCGGTGCCGCGTTGGCAGATGGACGGTTTCTTTTGAGTCGCGAATGGATGGGAGTCTGTTCGCGTTTATTATTTTCTGTAACGGGGGTGCGTAGTATCAGCGCTAAGGAACTGTCCATCAACGAGGAAATCCGCGACAGGGAGGTCCGCGTGATTGACGCCGACGGCTCGCAGCTGGGTGTCATGCCGGCCAGCGAGGCGCAGAAGCTTGCCATCGAGAAGAACCTGGATCTGGTCAAAATCGCCCCGCAGGCGACGCCGCCGGTCTGCAAGATCATGGACTACGGCAAGTATCGCTTTGAGCAGGCGAAGCGCCAGAAGGAAGCGAAGAAGAACCAAAAGGTTGTCGAGATCAAGGAAGTACGGCTTTCGCTGGGTATCGATACCAACGATTTCAACACCAAGCTTAAAAGCGCCCTCAAATTTTTGGCGCAGGGCAACAAGGTGAAGGTGTCGATCCGCTTCCGCGGGCGGGAGATGTCCCACGCCAGCATGGGCACCGAGATCATGACCCGGTTTGCCGATGGATGTTCCGAGGTGGGCAGTGTCGAGAAGGTTCCCAAGCTCGAGGGCAGGAGCATGATTATGTTCGTCGCCCCCAAGACCGACAAGCCCGCCAAGGCGCCGAAGACCGACAAGCCCGCACAGTAACGTTAGGAGGAAAAGGAAACCATGCCGAAACTCAAAACCCACTCGGGTGCCAAAAAGCGCTTCAATCTCACCAAGAACGGCAAGATCAAGCGCGCGCACGCCTTCAAGTCCCACATCCTCAACAAAAAGTCGACCAAGCGCAAGAGAGGCCTTCGTATGGGCGCTTACGCGGACGTGACCAACGCCCCGACGATCAAGAAGCTCATCCCCTACAAATAAAGGATGAGGGGCGGCGTATGCCCGGTTCCGCGGACCGTGAAAGCTGACGTACCCATAGCGTTTTTTTGAATTCGATTGTATCACCCAAACGGAGGTAGGAGAATATGGCTCGTATCAAGGGCGGGACGATGTCCCACAAGAGAAGAAAGAAAGTCTTAAAGCTTGCGAAGGGCTACTTCGGCGGCAAGAGCAAGCTGTTTAGAACCGCCAAAGAGGCGGTCATGAAGTCCGGCCAGTACGCCTACATCGGCCGCAAGCAGAAGAAGCGCGATTTCCGCCGTCTGTGGATCACCCGCATTTCGGCCGGCTGCAAGCAGTGCGGCATGAACTACTCGACCTTCATGAACGGCCTCAAGAAGGCGAACATCACCCTCAACCGCAAGATGCTTTCCGAGATCGCCATCCACGATCCGAAAGCGTTTGCCGAGCTGGCCGAGCAGGCCAAGGCGGCGCTCTAAGAGGGACCAACCAAGCACGTCCGCGACGCGGGCGTGCTTTAGTCGTAAGATGGGGGAAGACGGGATGGATCGAATTTCCAGTCGAAAAAACCCGAAGGTCCAGGCACTCGCCCGATTGATGGGGCCGGCGCGGGCGCGCCGGGAGGCGGGACGCTTTGTCTGCGAGGGGCTGCGGCTCTCACTCGATGCCGTCCGCGCGGGCATCCCGGTCGAGGAGGTCTTTCTGACCGACGGCTTCATTACCCGCCATCCCGAAGCGGCCGCCGAGCTCATCCGCGCCGCCGGCGCCGCCTATGCGATCGACGAGCCGGTGGCCGAGCGGCTGGGGGATACCCGGACGCCGCAGGGGGTCTTCGCCCTCTGTCGGATGGGGGAGGCGTTCCCGCCCGAGCGGCTGCTCGCGATGGATGGCCCCATCCTCGGCTGCGAATGCATCCAGGACCCCGGCAATCTGGGCGGCATGCTGCGAACCGCCGCCGCGCTCGGCTTCGCGGGCGCCATCCTGATCGGCGAGGGGGCGGACCCCTTCTCCCCCAAGGCGCTGCGGGCGTCGATGGGGGCGGCCTTCCGCCTGCCGCTCGGCCGGATGGACGGCATCGATGGGCTGTTCGACCGCTGCGCGGCAGGGGGGATTCCCACCTTCGCGGCCATCCCGTCGGGCGGTGAACCGGTCGACCGGCTGCCGATGCGGCGGGGCGTCCTGCTGATTGGCAACGAGGGCAATGGGCTCAGCGAGCGGGCCATTACGGGGGCCCGGTATCGGGCGACCCTCCCGATGGCCGGGGGGATGGAATCGCTCAACGCGACCGCCGCCGCGACCATCCTCATGTGGGAGATGACCCGGGAAGGCCGGGAAGACCGGTGAGGGGGGAGCGTATGGACAGACGCCGGTTGGCGCTCTGGCTGACGATGGCCTGGGGTGCCAGCAGCCGCCGGATCGAGGAGGTCCTTGCCGGGGTCCGAGACCCCGAACGGTTGACATGGGCCGTCCGGCAGAACCGCCGGGAGGAGGGGGAGATCCCGCTTTCCCCCGAGGCGGCCGCCCGGCTGCGCCGGGTGGAGGAGGACGCGGTGACGGCGATGCTGCGGGCGCTGGATGACCGCGGCTTCGAGATGCTCGAGCGGGGCGACGGCCGCTATCCCGAACGGCTCGCCCAGATTCCCGGCGCGCCGCCGCTGCTCTTTGTCGAGGGCAATCTCGACGGGCTGGATGAGGAGATGGCCCTCGCGGTGGTCGGCACCCGGCGGATCAGCGAAGCGGGAGAGAAGCTGACCCGCGCACTCGCGCTCGATCTGGCTGAGCGGGGTGTGACCCTCGTCAGCGGCATGGCGCTCGGCGCCGACGGCATCGCCCATCGGGCGGCGCTCGAACGGGGCGCCCGCACCATCGCGGTGCTGGCCTGCGGGCTCGACCGCACCTATCCCGCCGAGCATGAGGCGCTGCGCCGGGCGATTGCGGCGGCGGGCGCCGTGGTATCCGAACAGCCGCTCGGCATCCCGCCGCTGCCCGCCTATTTCCTCCGCCGCAACCGCATCCTCACCGGACTCGCGATGGGGGTGCTGGTGACCGAGGCGCCGGCCAGAAGCGGCGCGCTCAACTCGGCCCGGCACGCGGCGGAGCAGGGCCGGGACGTCTTCGTCGCGCTCCCGCCGGACGGCGTGCCCCGGGAGAACAACGAGGGCGGTATCCAGCTGATGGAGGACGGCGCCATCGGGGTGCGCCGGGCGGAGGAGATTCTCGCGGCCTATCGGGGCA
>CASGDD010000188.1 GCA_949300115.1 uncultured Oscillospiraceae bacterium
AGAAGGATCGGGAGAAGGACAAAGGCGCCGCGCCCCGGCGGGATAAGAAGAAGAAATTCCTCGACACCTACTGCCAGAATCTGACCCAGAAGGCCCGGGACGGCGTCCTGGACCGGATTGTGGGCCGGGAGGTGGAGACGGAGCGGGTCGTGCAGATCCTCAACCGCCGCCAGAAGAACAACCCCTGCCTCATCGGGGAGCCGGGCGTTGGCAAGACGGCCATCGCCGAAGGCCTGGCGCAGAAGATCGTCGCCGGCGACGTGCCCTTCAAGCTGCGGGACAAGGAGGTCTACCTGCTGGACCTGACGGCCCTGGTGGCGGGGACCCAGTTCCGCGGCCAGTTTGAAAGCCGCATGAAAAGCCTCATCGAGGAGATCCGCAAGCTGGGGAACATCATCCTCGTCATCGACGAGGTGCACAACCTCGTGGGCGCCGGCGACGCCGAGGGCTCGATGAACGCGGCCAATCTCCTCAAGCCCGCGCTCTCCCGCGGCGAGATCCAGGTCATCGGCGCCACCACCTTCAACGAGTACCGCAAGTATATCGAGAAGGATTCGGCGCTCGAGCGGCGCTGCCAGCCGGTCACCGTCGAGGAGCCGTCGATTGCCGAGACGGTCGAGGTGCTTTCGGGCATCAAGGAATACTACGAAAACTACCACCGGGTGAAGGTCCCCGCCCGCATCCTCGAAAACGCGGTCACCCTCTCCGAGCGGTATATCACCGACCGCTATCTGCCCGACAAGGCGATCGACCTGCTCGACGAGGCCTGCTCCTGTGCCGCGCTGCGTTCGCCGGTGCTCCAGCAGGAGGCGGCACTGACCGCCAAGCTCGCGGCGCTCGATGAGGAGACCGAGCAGCTGGAAGCGGATACCGAGACAACCAACTACGAACGGTTGGCCGAGATTCGCGCGGAATCGATGCGGCTGCGTGACCAGCTGGACGCGATCAAGCCCGAGCTGGACGCGCTGACGGTCACCGACGAGGATGTCGCCACCGTGCTCGAGCTGTGGACCGGCATCCCCGCCACCAAGATTCGGGAGGGCGAGCTGCAGAAGGTCGCCCATCTGAAGGAGCGGATGCTCGAGAAGATCATCGGGCAGGACGAGGCGGTCGAGCTGGTCGCCAACGCGATCAAACGTACCCGCGTGCAGATCACCGCCCGGCGGCGGCCCGCCTCCTTCATCTTCGTCGGGCCGACCGGCGTCGGCAAAACCGAGCTGGTCAAGGTGCTCGCCCACGAGCTGTTTGATTCGGCCGATCCCTTGATCCGGCTGGATATGAGCGAATATATGGACAAATATTCGGTCTCCCGCATCGTCGGCGCGCCGCCGGGATACATCGGCTACGACGAGGCCGGCCAGCTCACCGAAAAGGTGCGGCGCAAGCCCTATTCGGTGGTGCTGTTTGACGAGATCGAAAAGGCCCATCCCGATGTGATGAACATCCTGCTGCAGATTCTCGACGAGGGCAAGATCACCGACGCGCATGGCCGGACGGTCAATTTCGAGAACACCGTCATTGTCATGACCTCCAACGCCGGAAGCAACCGCCGCGAGGGGGCGATGGGCTTCGGCGAAAGCCGCGGCCAGCTCAACCGCGACCGGATGAAGGAGGCGCTCGGCCAGTTCCTCCGCCCCGAGTTCATCGCACGGGTGGATGAGGTGGTTGTCTTCAACGACCTCGATCGGGATGCCTTCCGCAGGATCGCCGCGCTGATGCTCGATGAGCTCAAGGCGCCGATGAAGCAGAAGGAGATCCTCTTTGGCTACGACGGCGCGGCGCTCGAGGCGCTCAGTGCCGAGGCGTTCGGCGGCAAGCACGCCGCCCGTGACCTGCGCCGGGTCATCCGACGGGAGGTGGAGGACCGGGTGGCCGCCCTGCTGGTCGACGAGGCCGACCACTGGCCGGCGATGATCAAGGTCACCGCCGAGGAGGGCAAGGTACGGCTGGTCACCGGTTGATAGAAAACCCGTTTATACAAAACAGATAGGGCTCGGATGCAGTGCATATGCCGCTGTATCCGGGTCCTTTTCCGTTGGATGAAGCAAAAATAACCAAATTGTAAACATTGCCAGCCCGCTGCAATCCAGCGGCCCTCCCCGTCACACTATCATCACAGAAGGGTGTACGGATGCCCTTCCCCTCGAGGAAAGTTCGATCCATTGGATATCACGACGGGGCGCATCGCCGCCCCCATAAAAGGAGGAATCCCCATGAAGCGGATGCTGCACCGGCTGCTTTCGGCGGCGCTCGCCCTGCTCATGACCGCCACCCTCGTACTGCCCGGCTTCGCGGCCGGCGACGAACCCGCGGCGGCCGATCCCACCGGCATTGCCATCGCGCTGCCCCAAACCCTTACCGTCGGCGTCGGTCAGACGGTCGACCTCTATCTCGCCGTCGAGCCCTTCACTGCCCTGCCCGAACAGGTCACCTGGACAAGCAGCGACGTGGAGACGCTCACCGTCACCCCGGTCGAAAACAGCCAGACCCATGTCCAGATCCAGGGGCTCAAAGCCACTGAAGCCGAGCAACCGGTCAAATTGACCGCAAAACTAAGCGACGGTACGGAAGCTGCCTGCCAGATTACCGTTATGGACGATGCCTCCGCCGCGGCCGGGAGCGTCTGGATTGCGCCGCGTCGGGTTTCGCTCGATCTCGGCGGCACCGCCACCTTCCATGCCACCGTCTCGACGACGGGCCAAACGGAGCAGACTGTAAGCTGGTCGGTCGCGGCCAAGGAGGGCACCACGGCCGATGATACCCAGATCGATCCAAAGGGCAAGCTGACGATCGGCGCGAAGGAATCGGCCACCGCCCTCACCGTCACCGCGACGGTGGGCGGCGTTTCCGACTCGGTTGAAGTCGCCGTGATCCAGCCGGTCATCCAGGGGCTCACCATCGAGACGAAGGATGCGACCACCGTCCAGCCGGGCGGCAGGGTCACCTTCACCGGCACGCTCGACTACACCGGCAATCTGCCCCAAGATGACCGGAAGATCGGCTGGACGGTCACGGGCAAGGAGGGCCTGGAGGTCAACGCGGACACCCGGATCGACGCGGATGGCGTCCTGACGATCGGGGAAAACCAGCAGGCGGGTACCCTCACCGTCACCGGCAGCTCGTCGGAGAACTACTGCGAAACCCCGCGGACCGATTCGATCGAGATCACCGTCAAGGCGAAGGACCCGGTCGAGCCGGAGCCGACCTACAGCCTCTCGGTCAGCCCCGAATCGGTGACGCTGGCCGGCCAGCAAGAGGGCTATGCCACCGCGCCCTCGGCCGAGCTCACCCTCCAAAACACCGGCAACCAGACGATCGATAAACTCACCTTCACCCTCGAGGGGCAAGATGCGGCGAGCTTCAAGGTAGCGCCGTCGAGCCTTGAAAAGCTGGCGGCGGGCAAGGATGGGAAAATCACCCTGTCGGCCGTATCCGGACTGAAGGCGGGGGATTATACTGCCAGCCTCAAGATCACCGACGGCAAGGATCTCACCCGGACCCTTCCCGTCACCTTTACGGTTGGGGCGCAGACGAGCTACAGCGCCTCCCTCATCCCCGAGAACACCATCACCTTCCCCACCCAGCAGCCGGGCTACACCGCGCCCGAGCAGACCTTCACCCTCGAAAATACCGGCTCCGGCACCCTTACGAACCTGGGGGCATCCCTCTCGGGTGCGCAGCGGGAGAGCTTCGAGCTGAAGAATTTCACCGGCGGTTC
>CASGDD010000189.1 GCA_949300115.1 uncultured Oscillospiraceae bacterium
GGCAACCTGCGCATCCGCATCTCCCGCTTCCGCTTTGAGGGGAATATCTTTGTGACCATCCTCAAGGGCGGCCTGCCCTCCTTCTACCGCCAGGGCCTCAACAGCGTGGCGACCACCCTGCTCAATACGGCGGCGGCCGGCTATGGCGACGCGGCGGTCGCGGCGATGTCGATCGTCGGCCGGGTGTTCATGTTCGCCTTCTCGGCGATGCTCGGCTTCGGCCAGGGCTTCCAGCCGGTCTGCGGCTTTAATTACGGCGCCAAGCGGTACAACCGGGTGCTCGAGGCCTACTGGTTCCTCGTCAAGACGGCGGCCGGCATCCTCCTCGCGCTGGCGGTCATCGGCATCGTCTTTGCCCCGCAGATTATGATGGTCTTCCGCCGGGACGACGCCGACGTCATCCGGATCGGGTCGGTCGCGCTGCGCGCCTACTTCATCACCTTCCCCTTAGCAGCGCTCAACGTCCCCTCGATGATGATGACCCAGACGATCGGCAAGAGCCTGCGCGCCTCCATCCTCTCCCTCTCCCGGCAGGGATTGTTCCTCATTCCTGCTCTGCTCATCCTGCCGCAGATCATCGGGCTGACCGGCGTTCAGATTGCCCAGCCGGTCGCCGACATCCTCTCCTTCTGCATCTCCGCCCCGATGGCCTATGTGACCGTCAAGGAGATCCGCGCGCTCGAGCGGGAACAGGCGGCGCAGGGCGAGAACGGCGGCAATCTCTCGGAAGAGGAGATCGCGGCGATGGAAAAACGCCTCGAAGAGATGGGCGACGACTGATTCGACCGAAAGATATAAAAATTTCTCTTGACATTTCGGTGCTCTCTTGTAATAATAAGAGAGTACCTTCGCGGGTATAGTTTAGTGGCAAAACACCAGCTTCCCAAGCTGGATTTGCGGGTTCGATTCCCGCTACCCGCTCCAGAGAAAAAAGCCCATCAAGCAAAAGCTTGATGGGTTTTTTCAATGAAATATTTGTCCAATCGGGGATTGGACAAATATGAAATATGCCGCGATGCGGCATATGAAATGTACGACTGGATTTCATCCGAAATCCAGCGTACATGAAATATCAGCCCCCACTCGCGCGGGGGCGGATATGTTGGTGTCGGCGCCCCCGCGCCGACATGTGAGTAGGTGGGTGGATAGCTGTTGGGTGGACCACTTTTTGGGTGTCTGCTTGTGGGGGATGTATGTGATTTGAAAGGGGTTTTGGGTTGTGGGGGATAGCCTTTATGAGCGCATTCTCGCGTTGGGGGAGCGGGAGGTTTCGCGGTTTCATATGCCGGGGCACAAGGGGCGGCTGGCGCTCTTTGGCGGGCAGCCGTTTGCCCGGTATGATCTCACCGAGATCCCGGGGGCGGACAGCCTGTACGACGCGGGGGATGTCATTGCGGATTGTGAAGCGGCCTATGCGGGGCTGTATGGCGCGGCGGGGACGGCGCTGTCGGCGGGGGGCTCGACCCTCTGCATCCAGGCGATGCTGGCGCTGGCGGGCCCGCCGGGCAGCCGGATTCTCGCGGCGCGCGGCTGCCACGCGGCGGCCATCCATGCGATGACCCTGCTCGATCTCGATCCCATCTGGATGGCGACCGACAGCCGGGACGGCTTTCCCGAACCGGTTTCGCCCGATCAGCTGGCGGCGATGCTCGACGCCCATCCCCAAGCGGCGGCGGTCTATCTGACCTCCCCCACCTACGACGGGCGGCTGTCGGATATCGGGGCGCTGGCGGCGCTCTGCCATGCCCATGGCAAAAAGCTGCTGGTGGATGGCGCGCATGGGGCGCATCTGCCCTTTTTGGCGGACAATCTCCATCCCATCCATCTGGGCGCCGATTTCTGCTGCGATTCGCTGCACAAGACGCTGCCGGTATTGACCGGCGGCGCACTGCTGCATACCGCCGACCCCGCGATGGCCGGCCGGCTCAAGGACGCCATGCGGCTGTTCGGTTCGACCTCCCCCAGCTATCTGATTCTCGCCTCGATCGACGCGGCCAGGGTCTGGCTGGAGACCGACGGCCCGGCGGCCCTGCGCGCCGCCTGCGATCGGATGGCGCGGGTGTACGACCTTTGCCGGGAAGAGGGCTGGATCACCGTGCCCCCCGCCCGCGACCCGATGCGGCTGACGTTGGCGGTGGCGGCCAACGGGTGGACGGCGGCCGAGCTGCGCACCGCCTGTGACGCCCATCGGATCGAGCCCGAGCTGATCGGGGAGGACTATGCCGTCTTCCTCGGCGCACCGATGCTCGCGGAGGAGGATTGGAGCCGGTTGGAGGCGCTCTGCCGGTCGATGCCCCACCGTGCGCCCCGGCCCATCCATCGCCCCGCCCATCTGCCCGAACGGGTGATGTCCCCCCGCGAAGCCTTCGCCCGTCCCCGCCGGCTCCTGCCCGCCGCCGAGGCGGTCGGCCATATCGCCGCCCAGGTCAACGCCCCCTGCCCGCCCGGCATCCCGCTTGTCGTCCCGGGCGAACGGATCGAACAGCAGCTGGAAGGCGAAATTTGGTGCGTGGCAGCCGTATGATTTCGCCTGGCGGGGAGCCCCCGCTGGCAATTCGCGCACGGGGATAGATAGGGAATAAACTTTGATGCCCGCGATGCGGCGTGGGGAGAAAAAAGGGGCTGGAATCACCTACAGTGCGGGCATATCGCCTATCAATTACCGAGGAGAGCAGGGTGCCCGACCGGCATATCCCATCATCATAAACAAAATACAAAACGACGGCCCGAGAAGTCTCGGGCCTTGCGGTACTGTTCGAATAAAGTTTATTTGCGCGGGCTTGACGATCTACCCTGCGGAATCAGA
>CASGDD010000190.1 GCA_949300115.1 uncultured Oscillospiraceae bacterium
CAAAGATGAAGAAGGCGCCCCAGGCAAGACCCGCGCGGACACCCAGCCGGTCGTTGATGAAGCCGAGGATGATGCTGCTGCCGACGCAGCCCAGGCTCATGCACATCGCGGCGGTCGCGCCGTAGGGGATGCTCTGGCCGAGCTCCATCGTCGAGAAGTTGGCGATGTACTGCTGCACGCCGCAGCCGACGCTGTACATCATGCAGGTGAGCCAGACCATGTAAAAGACCGGGCTGCGGACCGCCTGCGCGCGGGTGAGGCCCCGCACCGGCTCGGCGGGCTCGTTGGCCGCGTCGGTTGTGCCCGCGCCGTAGGGCTCACAGCCAACCTCGGCAGGGCTCTTGACGAAGAGGAAGAGCCCGGGCACCGAGACGACCAGGCAGATCGCCGCCATGATGACGTAGGACATCCGCCAGCCCACGCTGACGATCAGCTGGGCGGTGAGCTTGGTGAAGATGACGGTGGACAGGCCCTCGGCCGCGACGATGATGCCCAGCACGGTGCCCGCCTTTTTGCAAAACCACATGTTGACCACGATGGGTACCGCGACAAAGCCGGTGAAGGCGACGCCGACACCGATGATCGCGCCGGACAGATAGAACATCCAGACCGAATGGTAGCTGCCCATCAGCGCGATGCCGATGACCTCGGCGAGGGCGGCGATGCCCATGACCTTGCCGATCTTGCTGCGATTCAGCACCCTGGCGGCGGTGGTGTACATCACCGCCATCGCGGCGGCCTCGACGCTGACGAGCATGGTGAACTGGCTGACGCCGCAGCCCAGCTCCTCCACGACCGGGGTGACGAAGTTGGGGGAGATACTCATGACCGCGCCGCCCAGGCCCATCTTGAGCAGGATGCAGCAGATGAAGACCACCCAGGCATAGTGCATTTTTTTGGTTTTGGTGTTGTTCATGGGTTACCTTTCCGCCTTTCCAGAGATCGCGCTGGTCTTGAACGGGCTGCTGCGGGGACGGATGTCGGGCAGGCGTCGCTCGATGGCGGCCAGGCCGTACTCGATGTCCTCCTCGGCCTCCTCGGCGTTGAAGCAGCCGATGCAGACCATGTCCTGCGGGCGGATGGTGTTGTAGGAGAAGTTGAGGCCCACAAACGGGGTGGTGCGGCCGGCCGCGCAGGGCTTGATGGTGATGACCGGCTTTTTGGCGTTGTGGATCGTCTTGACGACGCTCTCGATCTCAACCTGCATCAAGAAGCCCATGCAGTTGTAGATCTGGATATAGGTCTCGACGTCGTACTCGTTGAGATCGGCGTACTGGATGACCTCCGGCATGTGGGCGGACAGGCCCGGGATCATGCCGGCGTCCCGGATCATCTTGAGATAATCCGGCAGCCGCTTGATGTTCTTTTCGTTCTTGTTGAGCAGCTGCTCAACGCAGGAGTGCAGCGGCAGGCAGAAGGTCGCGCCGCGGGCGGCGCACTTCTTGATCGCCTGCTCGGCCTCCATGCGGGCGATGGGGTTGTCGTCGACGTTGAGGATCGGTTCGTCCATCATGATCATCTTTTTGCCGGTGCGCTCCTCGGCCATCCGGACCGCGTCGAGCAGGTCCTTGTCCACATCGAACAGGCCCAGGCAGGCGTCGACCCCGTTGTTGAGGAACACCTCGAAGATGTCCGCGACGGAGTTCGGCCCGTTGTGGCGGCGCAGAATCATCTCGTCCTCGGCCGGGCCGCGGTGGCTGAATCCGGAGATCCAGTTGCAACCGGCGATCATGCGGGGCATCGAGATCCCGGCGATCTCGGTGCGGGGAAATTGTTTGTTCATAGACTCCTCCACAGAAAATGGATTTTTTTGCCCGGTACGGCAAAGAGAGTGCGCCGGCCGGCGCACTCTCGATACCGCAGCCAAGGCCGCGTCTTACTTTTCGAACATGATGACACCCTTCATGTAGTTGTCGCCCTTGTCGCAAGCGCGCTGGAACATGTAGTCCATCGCCTCCATGTCCTCATAGTAGGCGGTGTGGGTGACGAACTTGCCCGGATCGAGGACGCCGCGGCGGATCATCGCGTAGCAGCGCGGGCAAACCTCCTTGAAGTGGGGGTTGCTCATCGGGGCGAGGTTGTAGACATACAGGCCGCCCAGGTGCCACTTGGTGCCGTTGAAGGTGACGTCGCTGCGGTGGAAGGAACCGATGGTCAGCTTGCCCGCGGGCTTGGTCATCGAATCGGCCAGGTGGAAGCCGGAGTCGGAAGCGCCGAAGTCGATGACGACGTCCGCACCGCCCTTGGCGATGATGTCGGCGACGACCTTCTTGCCCTCTTCGCTCTCGGGATCGAGAACCGCGAAGCTCTCGGGGCTGCCGAAGTCCTTAGCATACTCCATCGCCATCTTGCGGCGGTCCTCACGCAGCTCGAAGACGGTGATCCGGCCGGCCTGGGAGGCGCGGGTGAGCAGCTGCAGGGTCTGCAGGCCCATGTAGCCGGCGCCGACCAGCACGACATGGTCGCCCATGTGGATGTCGGTGATGTTGAGCAGGTTGGTCACGCAGCAGGCCGGCTCATAGACGACCTTCGCCCAGTCCTCGACGACGTCGGGCAGCTTGACCAGACCGGCGGCGGGAACGGTGGAGTACTCGCACATCATCTGGTTGTGGCCGCTCAGGCAGGAAACATTGTCGCCCGGCTTGAGGCCGGTGACCTCGGCGCCGACCTTCTCGACGACGCCCACGCCCTCATGGCCGATGATGTAGGGGTACGGACCGGGGGCGTTGACACCGCGATACAGCCAGGAATCCCAGCAGCACAGGCCGACGGCCTTGGTCTTGATCATGACCTCGTTTGCCTTGGGTTCTGGTACGTCATACTCACGGATACCCAACTTCATATAATCTTCTACGAATACACCTTTTGCCAGCATTGTCAAACCCTCCTGTTATTGTATCACATTATTTTGTTTCTTCAACGGGCTGCCCACAAAAATCCGCGGCGGGTGAAGGTCTCAACCTGCGGGATCTCGAGGATGTTGTCCTGGTGTCCCAGCGAGCTGTAGAATACCCGGCCCTTGCCCCAGTGCTTGGTGTAGATGACCGGCATATCGACCGGGCCGTTGGTCTCATGCCAGCCCATCGAGGTCACCCGGGTGGTGGCCAGCACATCGATGCAGGGGTCCACGTGCAGGTAGTACTGCTCGGTGTGGACGGTGAAGTCCTCCAGCCCCGCGATGATGGGAGAGGTGGAGTTCTTCTTGAACTCGACCTTGTAGTCCATCTGCATGATGCCGGGGATGCTGTTGTCGGGATAGTTCTCCCGCATGTACTTCTGGTGCTCTTCCGAGAGCTTGGACATGTGGTGCAGCTTGAGCTTGCCGCCCGGATGGGCGACCCACTGGCTGCCGGTCATGAACTGCCACTCGACGCTCCAGCGGAAGGAGTCGCACATGCCGCCGTGGACGCCGGCGATGCCGGTGCCGGCCTCGGCGACCGCCTCGGAGATGCCAAAGCAGCACCAGTCGGGCATCTCGCCCTGGGTCCAGCAGGGAACGATGAGGTCGAAGGACCTCATGTACTCCTTGTCCGCGCACCGCTCGAAGGTGTCGGTGCGGGTGACCTCAAAGCCGTCCTCCTCAAGCCACCGCTTGAAGCGAGCGCTTTCCAGGTCGGGGTCGTGCCCCTCCCAGCCGCCATAGAAGATAAACGCTTTCTTTTTCATAAACCGTTGTCTGCCTCCTCTCAACGGGTTGCCCAGAGGAACCCGCGGCGGGTAAAGGTCTCAACCTGCGGGATCTCGAGGATGTTGTCCTGGTGGCCAAGGGAGCTGTAAAATACCCGTCCCTTGCCCCAGTGCTTGGTATAGATGACCGGCATATCGACCGGGCCGTTGGTCTCATGCCAGCCCAGCGATTCCACCCGGGTGGTGGCCAGCACGTCGACGCAGGGGTCGACATGCAGGTAGTACTGCTCGGTGTGGAGGGTGAAGTCCTCCAGCCCGGCGATGATGGGGGAGGTGGAGTTCTTCTTGAACTCGACCTTGTAGTCCATCTGGAAGATGCCGGGGATGCTGTTGTCGGGGTAGTTCTCCTCCATGTACTTCATCGTTGCGTCGTCCAGCCGGGCGATGTGGTGCAGGTACTTGCGCCCGCCGGGATGGGCGACCCACTGGCTGCCGGTCATGAACTGCCACTCGACGCTCCAGCGGAAGGAATCGCACATGCCGCCGTGGACGCCGGCGATGCCGGTGCCGGCCTCGGCGACCGCCTCGGAGATACCAAAGCAGCACCAGTCGGGCATCTCGCCCTGGGTCCAGCAGGGGACGATGAGGTCAAAGGATTTCATGTACTCCTTGTCCGCGCACCGCTCGAAGGTGTCGGTGCGGGTGACCTCGAAGCCGTCTTCCTCGAGCCACCGCTTAAAGCGGGCGCTCTCGAGGTCGGGCTGGTGTCCCTCCCAGCCGCCATAGAAGATAAAGGCCTTTTTCTTGCTCACAGCTCTGATCCCTTCCTTTCTGTTTCAGATCGGGTGCGGTTTGGTTTAGTCGGAGCTCTTGGTGGCCAGCTTCGCACGGAAGGTATCGAAGAGAACCGCCACGATGATGATGATGCCCAGCGCAACCTTCTGCCAGTATGCGTTGACGTTCATCAGATTCAGCGCGTTGTTCATCAGGCCCCAGACCAGCGCACCGGCGAGGGTGTTGATGATGCTGCCCTTGAAGGTACCGCCGATGTAAACCGCGGCGATCGCCTGCAGCGAGAGGTCGGCGCCGGAGGCCGGTTGGCCGGAGGACAGGCGAGAGGCCAGTACGATACCGGCGCAGGAAACGCAGAAGCCGCAGAAGGAGTACATCACAACCTTGATCAGGTTGACGTTCAGGCCGGAGAGCTTGGCGGCGGTCTCATTCTCGCCCACCGCGATGACCGAGCGGCCGAAGACGGTGTACTTGAGCAGTACATGGCCGAGGATGACAAAGGCCAGCATAATGATCATCGGAACAGGGATCAGATCACCGATGTAGCCGCGGCCGATGACCAGGAAGCTGTCGGGCAGGCCGGTGATGGGCACGCTCTTGGTGATGACGAAGATCAGGCCCTGTACGATGTACTGCATGCCCAGCGTGCAGATGAAGGGCGGGATCCGCAGGAAGGTGATCAGCATGCCGTTCGTGGTGCCGATCACCACGCCGATGAGCACCGCGACCAGGATGGATACGATCATGTTCCAGCCCAGGTTCTTCATGAAGATGGCCGCGTTGCAGCCGGCAAAGGTCGCGATCATACCGGTGGACAGGTCGAATCCGCCGCCCAGGATGACGAAGGAAACACCGATGGCACCGATGCAGACCACCGCGATTTGGCGCACGACGTTGAGCAGGTTGTCCAGAGTGAGGAACTTATCGCTGGCAAACAGCATGACGACCGAAATCAGGATAATCAGCATCCATGCGCCCAGCTTGTCCGCGACCTTCGCCGCAATGTTTGAAGCTTTTTTCGTTTTCATACCGTTTGGGTCCTTTCTCCTACAGCGTATTCTGTGATCAGGCTCTGCGAGAAGTCCTTCTTCTGGACCTCACCCGCAATGTTGCCCTCATACATGACCAGGATCCGGTCGCTGATGCCCATGATCTCCTCCATATCCGAGGAGACCACCACCACCGTGCGCCCGTCAGCGACCAGGTCGTTGATGAGCTGGTAGATCTCACGACGGGCGCCCACGTCGATGCCGCGGGTCGGCTCGTCAAAGATGATGACCTCGGAATCCGAGAAGAGCCACTTGGCCAGAACCACCTTCTGCTGGTTGCCACCGCTGAGGAACATGGCCTTTTGGTTGACGCTGGGCGTTGCGGTACGCAGCTTATCGACGTAATCCTGCGAGACCCGCGCCTCTTCCTTATAACTGATCATGCCGTGCTTGAGAATCTTGTGCAGCGCGACCATGACGGTGTTGACCCGAACCGAGGAGCGCAGGAACAGGCCCTCGTCGCGCCGGTTCTCGGTGATGAAGCCGATGCCGTGGCGGATCGCGTCACGCGGATTCTTCAGGTTGATCTCCTTGCCGTGCAGGAAGACCTGGCCGCCGACACGGGGATCGACGCCGAAAACCATCCGCATTGTCTCGGTACGGCCCGCGCCGACCAGGCCGTAGAAGCCCAGCACCTCGCCGCGGTGGGCGGCGAAGGAGACGTTGTCGACATGCTTTCCGCCGTCCGAGATGTTCTTCACCTCTAAGGTGACCTCGCCGATCTCGTTGTGCCGCTCGGGGTACTGCTGGGTCAGCTCGCGGCCGATCATCATCGCGATCATCTCGCTCTTGGTGATCTCGCTGATGTTCTTCTCACCGATGTAGTGGCCGTCCCGCAGAACGGTCATCCGGTCGCAGATCGCGAAGATCTCGTCCAGACGGTGGGTGATGAAGACCACCGCGACCCCGTTCGCCTTCAGCTTTTCGATGATCCGGAACAGCGATTCGGTCTCCTTGCCGCTCAGCGAGGAGGTCGGCTCGTCCATGATGATGACCTTGGCGTTGATGCTCACCGCCTTGATGATTTCGACCATCTGTTTCTGAGCCATCGTCAGCGAGCGGACCAGCCGCTTCGCGTCGATCTTGAGCTCGTACTCGTCAAACAGGGCCTGCGCGTCCTTGACCATCTTGCCCCACTGTACCAGTCCGCCCCGCAGCGGGTAGCGGCCGATGAAGACGTTCTCGGCGACCGAAACCCGTTCGATCAGGTTCAGCTCCTGATAGATGATCGAGATGCCCATCTGCTCGGACTGCTTGGGAGTGGTGTTCTCCACCTCTTTGCCGTCGAACCAGACGGTGCCGCTGTCCTTCTTGTATGCCCCGGAGATGATCTTCATCAGGGTGGATTTGCCCGCGCCGTTCTCTCCTACCAGCGCGTGGACCTCCCCTTTGCGGATGGTCAGGTCGACGTCGGTCAGCGCCTTTACTCCAGGGAACGCCTTGTTGATTCCCCTGAGTCTCAGGATGTCCTCCAAACCAAGGCCCTCCTTTCCTTTCTTGATTCAATCCGGGTACGACCTCGAAGGACCGTACCCGGACTGTTGCTTCAATCCATCTTCAATTTGGAACTTCGCCTTAGAACTTAGTCCTCGACGTAGCCAACGCCCTTGCCGTAGATGATGGCCGGGGTCTCGTGGCCGCCCTCGACGGTGCCGCCGCCCAGAACAGTCTCGATCGCGTCAACGGTGACGGCGCTCTCGAGCGCGGGCTGCTGGCAGATGGTGGCGATGTAGTTGGTATCCTCGTCGATGTGCTGGATCTCCTCGTCCTCGCCGTCGAAGCCAACAACCATGACCTCGTCGCGGCCCATGTTCTGGGTAGCGTCATAGGCGCCCAGCGAAGAGGTGCCGGCGGTGCCGAAGAAGATATCCACGTCGTCATTGGCCATCAGCGCGTCCTCGCAGGCGGACAGAGCAGTCTCACGGGGCAGGTCGCCGACGGTGTTGATCAGGTTGACGGTGTAGCCGTTGTCCTCCAGAGCGCGCTCAAAGCCCTCATACCGCTGCAGCAGGGTGTCGAGCATCTTGGAGACGCAGATGACGTTCAGGTCCTTCTTGTAGTTGATGCTGTCGAGGTACTGCGCGACCCACTCGCCGCCCAGGTAACCGGCGGAATCAGCCTTGGTGCCCTCCCAGAAGGTCATGTACTCCTGAGCCTCGGGGATGAGCTGCAGGTTGCCGATGTAGAAGATGGGGATACCCAGCTCTTCGCACTTGGCAAAGCTGTCGACCAGCGCCTCGCTGTAGTTGGTGGAGACGGCCAGCGCGTCGATGTCGTTGCTGATCAGGTCCTCAACGGCACGGACGGTGGACTCAGCGTCGGAACCGCCGTCAGCGAAGATGACCTCGTAGCCCTTCTTCTCGGCGGCCTCCATGAAGCCGTCATACATACGGACATAGTAGGGCATGGTCAGACCGGCAATGGACAGGCCGATGCGGACCTTGTCCTCGCCGCCCGCCGCTGCCGAGCTGCCGCCCGCTGCCGCGGAGGAGCCGCCGGCCGCGCTGGAGTCACCGCCGCCACAGGCTGCCAGAGAGAGAGCCAGGACTGCTGCGAGCAGAACACTCAGAAACTTTTTCATAATTTTCCTCCTTTATAATCCTTCCTTTTTATTCGTGGGTCAGAAATTGACTCCGCCCACGAGGATCACATTGGCATACGACCGGGTCTCGCCGGTCCGGATGATGCATTTTGCCTTTTCGGTCAGCTTTTTGAACTCCTCGTGCGGGACCTTGGCGATCGGCAGCGAGCCGAACCGGTCCTCCATCTCCTTCGAGAGCGGTTTGTTCTTCTCGTCGATCTCGCTGGCAAGGATGATGGACTCGATGACCAGTTCCTCTCTCACCGCGTCCAGCACATCCAGAAAGGACGGCTTGCCCGCTGTGATCGAGATGTCGATCACCTTCACTCCCTTGGGGACCGGCAGACCGCAGTCGGCGATGCACAGGTACTCGGTATGACCCAGCGCCGCGACCTCGGCGACAATCTCCCGGTTGAGCAGACGGTCACGTTTCATCCCTCGTCACCTCCTTCTTTTTCCCTTTTTATTATTCGCGCCGGAAGGTCAGCCCTCCTGCGCGGACTGTAACAACTGGTCGACCTCTGCTCTGCTGGGGATCGAGGTCTGCGCCCCCTTGCGGGTGATCGAGATGGCGGCCGCCGCGTTGGCCAGCCGGATCGCCTCCTCGAGCGAGGCGCCCTCAGCCAGCGAGACCGCAAGCCCCGCGTTGAAGGTGTCGCCCGCTGCGGTGGTGTCCACCCGCTTTGCGTCAAAGGTCGGATACACCCGGCTGCCGCTCTCGTCGCACAGCAGCGCGCCGCGCGGCCCGATGGTGACCAGAACCCTGCCCGCTCCCCGCGCGCAGAGGCTGCGGGCCGCGGCGTCGATCTCCTCGACCGTTCCGGTCGGCAGGCCGGTGATCGCGGCCAGCTCGGTCTCATTGGGGGTGATATAATCCACCGCGGCGAGCACCGCGTCGGGAATCGATTCCGGGGCGGGGGCGGGGTTGAGAATCGTGGTGCAGCCCGCCGCTTTCGCCTTTTCGATCAGCTTCCAGATCGCCTCGATGGGGGTCTCGAGCTGAGCCAGCAGGATGTCGCCCGGCGCCAGGCAATCGGCGTTCCTGTCAAAGTAGTCCTCGGTGCACAGGCCGTTGGCGCCCGGCACGATCATGATGCTGTTCTCCCCCTCGTCGTTGACCGCGATGACCGCCATGCCGGTGGGGGTTTCCTTGTCCCGCAGCACCCGCGAGAGGTCGACGCCGGCCGCCGCGAGGCTGTCGGTGACGATGCTGCCCAGCCCGTCCTCGCCGACCGCGCTCAGAAAGACGCAGTCGCCGCCGAGCTTGCCCACCGCGCAGGCCTGGTTCGCGCCCTTGCCGCCGGGGATCTTATCAAAGGAGCGGGTGCGGATGGTCTCGCCCTTTTTGGGCATCTCTGCGACCCGCAGTACAAAGTCGATGTTGGAACTGCCTGCAACGATGATCTTGTTCATTTTGACCTCACCTTTGTCGTTTTTCGCATCAGCAGCCGCGGCTGAAGCCGTTCGCTGTCGGGGATTGGTTTTCCATCGAAGATCTTGAGCAGCAGCGAGGTGGCCTTGCTGCCCATCTCGGCGGTCGGCTGCTGGATGGTGGACAGCGGCGGGTCGAAGTACTGGGAGAAGGTGATGTTGTCAAAGCCGATCAGCTCGACCTCCTCCGGTACCCGGTAGCCCAGCTCCTTGAGGGCGTTGAGCGCGCCCAGCGCCATCATGTCGTTGGCCGCGAGGATCGCGGAGTACCGCAGCCCCTCCCGCTCGAGTGAGATGACCGCCTTGTAGCCGCTCTCGACGGTGTAGTCCCCGTACTTGACCAGCTTGGGGTTGTACAGGCAGCCGTACTGGCGAAGCGCCAGCCGGTAGCCCTCCAGCCGCTCGGTCGCGGTTGAGACCCCCAGCGGTCCGCTGAGAAAGGCGATCTTGTCCGACCCGTTGTTGATCAGCAGCTCGCAGCAGCGGAAGGAGGCGTATTCGTTGTCCGAGTAGACCCCCGGCCAGTCCTCCCCGCCCTCCAGCCGGCGGTCGAGCAGCACCATCGGGATCCCGTACTTGCCGGGCAGCAGGTGCTCAGGCCGGCAGACCGCCCCCGAGGGCACCAGGATGATCCCGTCGACCTTCTTGGCGACCAGGCTGGTCAGATACTTGCCCTCATTCTCCTCAGAGAAATCGGTGTTGGCCAGAATCGTGATGTACCCCTCCTGCTTGGCCCTCGCCTCGACCGCCTTGGCGATGTCGGCGAAGAAGGGGTTGGTGATGTCCGGCAATACCAGCGCGATGCTTCTCGATCGCATCGTGCGGGCGGTGAAGCTGGAACGGTCGGTGGAGTAGTTCATCTCCTCGATAATCTTCTGCACCTTCGCCCGCGTCTTGGGCCCCACGCCCTCCGGAACATTATTGAGTACCCGGGAGACGGTTGCCTTGGAAACGCCGGCGATCTTTGCTATTTCCTCAACTGTGACTCTCATGATTTTTCCCGCCTTCGTTTCGCTGTCTTTACTTTATTTGAGAAATTTTGTTTCGTAAACGAAATTTACCAACAAAATTCG
>CASGDD010000191.1 GCA_949300115.1 uncultured Oscillospiraceae bacterium
CGGAGCCCCAACCCGCGCCGGCCGACCGCCTGCCGATGGTGCGGGTGGATGGCAGGCTCTACTGCGATACCGGCTGCGAGCGGGTCGGCAGCCTTCGCTGCGGGGTGATGGACGGCGAGATCACGGCGCAGGTCCCCCCGAGTGAGATCCCGACCGAGGACGGCCAGTCGAACTTCGGTACCGGCTACCGCTATCAGATCAGCGGGGAGGAGACCATCGATGTGGAGATCGACGGGCGGTGGTATATCTTCGCGTGGGAGGATGCGCCCTCGACGGTGACCTTCGCCGGACGGACGATCGATCGAGCGGATCTCTCGGCAGCAACCCTCGACTGGCTCGACTGGTACAACGGCCTTCCCGAGGAGACCCAGCTGGCCGTCAGCTTCATCCCCTCCGATCTCCTCGAAGCCATCGGCCTGAGCGGCAGCGAAACGACCGATGCCGATCAACCGGCTGTAGAATCGGAATCATGAAACGAAACCCCGGACGATGGCCTATCCATCCTCCGGGGTATCTTTGTGGATCTGTTTCTTTTTAGAATCGATATGGAGGGCGTCGATCCCGCATGGCCCCCAACCACCCAGAAAAATCCCGATTTTTCCTGACATGAAGTCCCTGTCCTGAAGCGGCGTCCGTCGCGATTGGGGGAAGGTCGGAGAGGGGACAGCGTCCCCGCCCCGAGAGAGACGTAGCCCTACGACTGTTCGTCCAGCGTCAGCGTATAGCTGGGGATGAACTCGCGCAGGAAGATTTCGGCCGGTTCGCAGTCGAGCGCGTGGATGGCGGCGAGGGTCGATTCCTTTGCCTTGCGGAACTCGAGATTGCCCGCCCGCTCCTCCTCGATGCATTTGATGAGGGCGGAGAGCTTGTCCGCCGCCTTGATGAGCGGCCGCAGCGGGGCGTCCGCCGGGCCGGGCATCAGCAGCGGGCGGTAGTCCTCCCGGAGATCCTCGGGCAGCATGTCGAGCAGCCGGCCGGCCGCCTCCCGTTCGACCTGCTTGTAGGCCGACTTGATGGCCGGATCGGCATATTTGACCGGGGTGGGCAGGTCGCCGGTGAGGATTTCGGGCGCGTCGTGAAAGAGGGCGAGGGTGGCCGCCCGGTTGGGATCGAGCGGCAGTCCCAGTCGTTTTTGGCCGATCAATGCGAGCGCGTGGGCGAGCACCGCCACCTCGAGCGCGTGTTCGCTGAGATTTTCCGGCCGGGTGTTGCGCATCAGCCCCCAGCGGGTGATGTATTTCATGCGGGAGAGCATCGCGAAAAAATGCTTGGGCATAGCGGTTCCTTTCGTAAGAGGGGGGTTATTCGTCCGACGTCCCGAGGGCACGGCGGTAGAGTTCGCTCTTGGGATGGCCGGTTTCGCGCGCGACCTGTTTGGCGGCAGCCGAAAGGCCCGTTCCCGCCGCCGCGAGCGCAAGCACCCGGGTGACCGCCTCGTCGAGATCGAGGGCGGGTTCCTCGGCCGGCGCCGCGCCTTCGACGATCAGCACAAATTCCCCGCGCGGCTTTTCCGCCTGATAGCGGGCGAGTGCGGCCGCGAGGGTGGTGCGGATGATCTCCTCGTGCAGCTTGGTCAGCTCCCGCACCAGGGTGATCCGCCGGTCGCCGAACGCCTCGTAGAGATCGGCGAGGGTATAGGGCAGCTTGTGGGGCGCCTCGTAGAAGATCAGCGTATGGGGATCCTCCCGGAGAGAGCGCAGATGCTCTCTGCGATTTTTTTTGTTCATCGAGAGAAAACCCTCGAACGCAAAGCGGGCGGTCGGCAGGCCGGAGACGGCGAGCGCCGCGATGGCGGCCGACGGTCCGGGGATGACGGTGACCGGGACCCCCGCCTCGGCGCAGCGGGCGACCAGCTGTTCCCCCGGGTCGGAGATGCAGGGCATCCCGGCGTCCGAGACGATGACGCAGTGTTCCCCCGCGAGCATCCGCTCCAGCAGCAGCGCCCCCCGCTGGCGTTCGTTGTGCTCATAGTAGCTTACCATCTCCTTGTGGATGCCGAAATGGTTGAGCAGCTTGAGGGTGACACGGGTATCCTCGGCGGCGATGAAATCCGCCTCCCGCAGCGCTTCGACGGCACGGGGGGAGAGATCGCCCAGATTGCCGATGGGGGTGGCGACAAGGGTTAGTGAACCAATCATCGTTCTACCTCCTGGATCAGGGTGGGTTCGATGGCGAGGCCGGGCTTGCCGCCCAGCCGGCTTTCGAGCAGCAGGAGATAGGGCGTTTTATCCGCCCGGTGCTGTACCAGCTGCATCCGCTTGGGCTCCAGCCGGTGGCGGCGCAGGGTGTCGGCCAGCTCGAAAAGGCGCGCGGGCGGCGCGCAGCAGAAACAGCGGCCGGAGAAGCGCAGCAGCCGGGCCGCCGCGGCGCAGATATCCTCGAAGGTGCAGTCGGATTCATGCCGGGCCGCCGTTCGGCTGGCGGAGGGGGAGAGACGTCCCGTCCCGACAGGGTAGTAGGGGGGATTGCAGCAGACGGCGTCATAA
>CASGDD010000192.1 GCA_949300115.1 uncultured Oscillospiraceae bacterium
CGTGAAAAAGTCAATGGGTTTCTTCATTTCGTAAAGGTTGTAAAACTTTTATGACATAAATATGAAAAGAGCCCCTTTTCCTCTTCAGGATCGATAGATTATTTCACTCGCCATCTCTTTCCTTCATTCTCCATTTCACCGACCAAGCCCGCTGTCTTAGAAGGAAATACAGCATGTCAACTAGATAAATATCTCTTTGATCTTTGTTTTTATAGGATATAATGGTATGAAATTGAAATGCCTTTTCAATTTCCTTCGACCTGTTTGCCGCTTTTTCATGCGTCCTTTTTACAACGATAACGCAAAAAATCGCTCTTTTCTCCCGCCCGATTGCCCTTTCCGCACCCTTTTTCCTCGGAAAAGATATCTATTCTTTTCAAAATATTCTATTTTATATGATACAATATAGGTTCATTCCTTCGACAAATCTATGCAAAGCATCCTCGCGCTGTCCTTTCCGGCCCGATTGATCGACCAAAATTTTGGTATTTTAAGAGGTTTTGCACAAAAACCGGCAGATGAATGCAGCAAAAAGCACGGGCATACCGTGTTCTGCGGTATGCCCGTGCGGGGGTGTGTCACATAATTGTAACCGGTTCGAACTTAGGGATTGACGACATTGATCGGGCTGCCGTCGACATACGCCTTGAGGTTGGCCACGGCGATGTCCATCAGACGCTGACGGCTCTCCTTGGGCGCCCAGGCGATGTGCGGGGTGATGTAGCAGTTCTTCGCCTTCAGCAGCACGTTGTCCGCTTTGATCGGCTCGCTCGACACGACGTCGCAGGCGAAGAAGGCAACCTTGCCCGACTCGAGGGCATCGTACATATCCTGCTCGTTGACCAGCGGGCCGCGCGAGTCATTGATGATGATGACGCCATCCTTCATCTTGGCGATGTTGTCCTTGTTGATGATGCCCTGGGTGGAGGGGAAGAGCGGGCAGTGCAGCGAGATGACATCCGACTGGGCCAGCAGCTCGTCGAGGGTCACATAGGTACCGATCTCACGGCCGCTGTCGTTGGGATACTCGTCGTAGGCGATGACCTTCATGCCGAGCGCCTTGGCGATCCGGCCGGTAGCCTGGCCAATACGGCCGAAGCCGATGATACCGAGGGTCTTGCCATCCAGCTCGATGAGGGGATAATCCCAGTAGGTCCAGTCGGCGCTGTTCTGCCACTTGCCTTCCTTAACCGTCTGGTTGTGGTGGCCGATGTGGTGGCAGCACTCGAGCAGCAGCGCGATCGCATACTGGGCAACCGCCATCGTGCCGTAGGTCGGGATGTTGGTGACCGGGATGCCACGCTCCTTGGCCGCCTCGACGTCAACAATGTTGTAGCCGGTCGCGAGCACCGAGATGAACTTGAGGTTGGGGCACTTCGCGATGGTCTCGCGGGTGATGGGGGTCTTGTTGGTGTAGACCACCTCGGCGTCACCGATGCGCTTGGCGATCTCATCGTGATCGTTCAGCGGGGTGCGGTCGTAGACGGTCAGATCGCCGAAAGCTTCGATACCGCTCCAGCTCAGATCGCCCGGATTTTCAGTGTAGCCGTCCAGGATCACAATTTTCATGTCGGTTTCCCTCTTTCATTTGAGACGTTTACGATCTTCTATTGAACTGCCCATGCGGACAGTGCTCATACAGCTTTTATTATACCGGTTCCGGCAAAGCCTGTCAAATACGTTATTTCCATAACAAATCTTCCGGCTGCCCCGCGCGCTTAGCTCCGCTTTTTCCGCTCGATCGCCCGCAGATGCTCCTTCCGGGTCCGGCTGTCGGCATGGCTGTAGGCGCGCAGCCGGCCGGCGATGGCATCGACATCCGCACGGGAAAAGACGCCGGGAGAACGGCGGGCGAGCCGGCGGACCGTCCGGGGCAGGCCGGAGATGCGGGTAAGCGAAACGCGGGCGGTCGGCAGCTGCACCCGGTCGAAGCGGGCCGCCTCGCCGAAGACGAGAATCGAATAGACGGGCAGCTCCTTCCCCGCTTCGAGCACCCGGCGTACCGCCCGCACATGGCCGGCGTTCTGCTTGACCGGGTTGTAAAACTGAAATCCGCCCCGGCCGTGTCCCAGCTCATGCCACCAGTAGCGGTCATTTTCCTCGCCGTAGATGGTGCCCGAATAGTTCTTCGTCTCGACCACAAAGATACCGTCACAGCTGACCAGCACCGCGTCGACCTCCACCGTCCCATCCTGACGGCCGTTCGGCAGATAGAGGTTGTGCAAGAGATGCTTATAGCCGCCGATGCGGCGCAGCTTTCGGAGGGTCATCGCCTCCCCATGGGTACCGCTCTCCCGGGTCACCCGGCGCAGGTCGGCCTCCTCGTGGCGGCGCCTGACCCAATATACGAGCAGGCGGAAGATGCAGAACAACAGGAGCATCCCGCCGAGGATCCACCCCGCAACCGGCAGATATCCTTTCAACCAGTCTGTCACAGGCACACTCCCCTCCTTTCGGTGCTTCCATCCGGGACCGCAATAGCAAAGCTCCTGCTCCCATGGGGGCAGGAGGGGCTATTCTGGCGCGGAGAATCGGGTGGATGGCCCGGGCTACCGGAGGCCATGCTTGTGGGAGGGGTGACCGGCCGTACCGTGCTTGGGCTGGGCGTGGAGCTTCTCTTCGGTATTTTCCTTCACCCGCTCGGCTGTCTCCTTCACATGCTCCGCCATCTGTTCGGCCCTCTCGCTGGTCGTTTCCTTCACCCGCTCGGCCGTCTCCTTCACCCGTTCGCCCGTCTCGCGCACCCGCTCGGCGGCCTCCCTGGCCTTCTCACTGGTCGTCTCCCGCACCCGTTCGGCCAGCTCAGCGGGGGTGACATTGCGCCGCTCCATCATCGCGAAGGCGGCGCCTACCACGATGGTCAGGTAGAAGGTGATGAGCCGCCAGAAGAGCACCGCCAGCTTGAGGATGCTGTCGGGAAAGAAGATGCTGAAAAAGAGGTAGAAGCTGCCCTCCGAGGCCACCGCCGCGCCCGGCAGCGGGATGAAGGAGGAGATCAGCAGCACGAAGGCGGAGGCGGCAATCATCTCGAAGAAATCAGCGCCGTACAGCCCAAACGCCCGATAGACCATATAGGCCACCGTCAGATAGCAGAGAATCTGCACCATCGAAAGCAGCAGCGAACGGATGAGCAGCGGAATGTTGCCGATGAGAAAACGGCAGTTGTCATAAAAGCGGCCGAGCGAACGGTCCACCTGCGCCATCTTCCCCTCCGGATCGGCGACCAGGTGGAGCTTATGGCCGAGCCAAAGCACCCAGCGCACCGCCATCCGGGTGGGCCGGCGGAAGAAGGCAGCCGCCAGCAGCATCAGCACGACAAACGAATTGACCGCAAAGCCGAGAATCGCCAGATAGGCGAAGTTGCTGATGGTGGTGGTAAAAAAGCGCAGCTTCCAGACGAGTACCGCCAGCGACAGCAGCGTCAGTGCCACCTGATAGACGATAAATTTGGAAAGCAGCGCGGTCGCGCCCGCGCTCACCGGGATCCCCTGCTTGGTGAGATAGAACGCCTGGAAGGGCTGCCCGCCGCTCGCAAAGGGGGTGATCGAGTTAAAATACTGTCCGGCCATCGAGACCTGCAGCGTATTGGAAAACTTCTGGCGGGGCGCCATCGGCAGGATGAACCCGTGCAGCACAAACGCCTCGAGCGCCCAGTAGGCGACCATGCAGCCGATCGCCGCCAGCACCCAGCCGATCTGCACCGACGAGATGGCCAGCAGGATGTTCTCCGGGCCGTCCACCGCAAAGATGGTCACCGCCAGGATGACCACCGCCAGGATGATGATCGCGATGCTCAGTTTGCTTTTTTTCATCTCTCGATACTCGCTTTCTTCGGGCCCTTCGCCCGATCGATGGCCATCACGCCGTCGTAAAAATCCCGCCACATCCGCGCGACATGTTCCCTGCCGTAGAAGACATGGCCCCTGTGGGCCATGGATACCGCCTCGGCATAGTAGCCGGGATCGTCGGCCAGCCGGCGGATGATCCGTTCAAAGCCGGGAATGGTGTCCGCCTTGAGGTAAAAGTCGAAGAGGATGTCCTCATAGATATCGAGATTCCGCAGCAGGATGGGGGTACCGGCACTCATGGCCTCGAGGATGGCCATGGGAAAGAGTTCGGCATAGCTCGGCAGGAACATCAGGTCGGCGACGTTGTAGAGCCCATTCATCGCTTCCCGGTCGACAATCCCGAGAAATTTGACGTTGTCGGGGGGATTGTCCACCACCTGTTTGATCTCCCGGTAGCCCTCGGTCATACCGCCGAAGGAAAAGCCGCCCGCCCAGACGAAGGTCAAATGGGGCAGGTCGCGGGCGATGCGGACAAAGTCCATAACCCCTTTGCGGGTCTGCAGCTGGCCAACCCCCATCACCACAAAGCTGTCCGGATCGAGTCCGTATTGCCGGCGCAGCGCCAACCGTTCGGCCGCGTCCACCTTGTGAAACTGGCTGTCCGAAACGTAGTTGGGAATATAGGTGACCTTGCTCCGGTCGATGCCATAGCCCACCAGCAGATCGATAAAATAGGGGTTGACGGTCACCAGCGCATCCATCGAGTCGTAAAAACGGATGAGGTAGGCATAGAACACCGTCTTAAACAGCTTGGGCATGTTGAGACTGTTGTCCACCGTCTCGGGCAGAAAATGGACATAGCCCACCCGCTTGCCGCCCCGGAGCCGGACAAACGGGGTCTCAAGGTAGTGGTTGAGGTCGACCGTGTGATAATGGGTGATGTCCGCCCGGCCGGGCTCGTGGGTCAGGACGGTGAAATGGTCGCTCATCGACCGGATCAGCTCGACCTGTTCGAGATAGGCCGACAGCACCCCCTGTCCCTTGACCTTGTCGGCCGAGGATTTCATCCGAATGACGATCTTGCGCATCCCGGGTACCTTCCTCTATTGTCACAACTGTACTATGATATATGATACACTTTTATTATAGCCGGTTTCCCACAGGCTTGCAAGATGCATTTCCGTCCATCCTTTTGAGGAAACTGTGAAGATTCTTTTAAGAAGCCGTCGTACGCCCCGGCACCCTCTTTCGATTGACAGCGCCACCCTCCCCTTCTATAATAAAAATAAAGGACAGGAGGCATCGCTATGGCAGCAAAACCCGAATTTTCGCCGGTCTGCGGCGAGGTCCATCATCACATCGACAAGGTCCGCCGGCTGCAGGCCCACCTGCCGGACGAGTCGGTGCTCATCGATCTGGCGGAAATTTTTAAGGTGTTCGGCGACTCCAGCCGCATCAAAATCCTCTATATCCTCTTTGAGGAGGAGATGTGTGTCTGCGATATCGCCGATACGCTCGGCATGACCCAGTCGGCCGTCTCCCATCAGCTGCGGCTGCTGCGGACAGCCAAGCTGGTCAAATACCGCCGCGAGGGCAAAAATGTCTTCTATTCGCTCGACGACGATCACATCCGTTCGATCCTCGACGCGGGTCTGTCCCATGTGCGGGAGCCGGAATAGAACAAACGCAGGAAAGTTTGCGGAATTGGTTGACTTTGTGCCTCCGATGTGATAGAATGTATTTCGTCATATCGGCGCCGGACAATCTGGAGGGGTGTCCGAGTGGTTTAAGGAGCTGGTCTTGAAAACCAGTGATCCCGCAAGGGACCGTGGGTTCGAATCCCACCCTCTCCGCCATTTTCTTTCGGTGGAGTCCACAAAACACCGGTCCGCACGGCGACGAGCACAGATAGGCTGATAGCTTATAGCGATGGAGATGTACCCAAGAGGCTATAAGGGGCTCCCCTGCTAAGGGAGTAGGCTGGGAAACCGGCGCAAGAGTTCGAATCTCTTCATCTCCGCCAAAAATCCCGGACGCGAAAGCGTTCGGGACTTTTTATTTGTGTAACCCTTCCCACCGGGCTGCTGTCCCGCGCCGGGATTTTTCCACAGGGGGAGTTTCCCCCTATGTGGCGGAGGTTTTCGCCGCTCCGCTCTAAAAACCTCCTGTTCACCCCCTAAGCGGAAACGCGGCAGATGCTATGCAGCCTGCCGCTTTTTGGGAGGGAAAGCTGCCCCTGGGGGTGCGGCCTGCCGCTTTTTTGGGGGCTTGTTGCTTTTTTGTGACACAGGGCATCCTGCTCTCCTCTGGAATTGATAGGTGGTATGCCTGCGCTGTAAGCGATTCCAGCCCCTCTTTTCTCCCCACGCCGCATCGCGGGCATCCATCGTTTGATTTCCTCCCTGCCTTTATGCGCGAATGGCCAGCGGGGGCACCCCGCGCCTGGAAGACGGTGAAGGAAAGGGTGTCGGTGTGCTCGTAACGGATGTTGGAATCAGAACCACCGGAGAGGTACTGGATTTCGACATCGACATCCGCGGTACGGAAGGTGGTGTTGGTAAAGCGGACCTTGAACTCGACGTTGCAGTAGGTACCGTCATCCTCACGGGTGTACTTGATGGTCGGAGCGGAGGTAACGGTCGCGTAGGTAGCGTCCTTCGAGGTCGCGTAAGCGGCGATACCATCATCGTAGCCGTAGTAGCTGTTCGCACCATAGTGCGAGTTGTTCACAGCACGATCGAGGTCACGGACAGCAGAGGTGAAAATGTTGGCTTTGTATCCTTTTTCAAAGCTGCCGGTGCTCTGAACAGCGCGATAGAGCGCATTGAAAATGGTGGAATACGCATTGGCATCCCCGCCCACTACCGCAACAGCGGCCTGATAGAGCGGATTGTCATCATCGTAAAGATCATTGGCATCCCAATCAGCAGACGCGTAGAGGCCAAAGTTGGCATACTGGTTGATGAGCTCAAGAACCTGATACTCTTCGTCAACATCGTCATAGATGGTATCGATGACATCGGGGTAGTTGGCGATGTTGTTAACATGAATCTTGGCCTTGACGGTATATTCCTTGTTGCCCTCAACATCAAACTCGGTGCCGGACTCACCATTGATCGTGTAGGTGGGATCGACAGCGAACAGGTCATGCTCGAAACGGCCGTAACCATAGCTAGCGGACGCGGTCGCGGCAAAGCCGAGCACCATGGTCAGCGCAAGAACCAGCGCAAGGCCGGGGAGCCCCGGCTGGCGCATCGCACACGAAGGTGGGGTGGAAATGGGAAAGTGGTGCGTCTGCGAATGGGCATATTAAAAAATTTTTCATGCAAATAGTCCGCGGAGTGCCTCCGCTGGCAATTCGCGCAATTGGAAAGTCATGTATCAAACGCTCCCAGCCCGCGACCAGCCGAAGGAGGGAGGCGCGCAGCGCAAATGCCAGCCGGGGCTTCCCGGTCGCCGCAGGCGATTGCCCGCCGGGGCTCCCGGCCACACAAAACAAAGGCCCGAGAAACTCGGGCCTTGCGTTGCTATTCGAACAAACGTTGTCTGCGCGGGGTCAGCGATCTACCCTGCGGAATCACCCCGACCGCGCACGGATGCTGGGAGTCTTCTGACCTTCCGTCTGCACTAACCTACGTTCGTGGTGCGCGCAGCGCAATCGCCCGCCGGGGCTCCCGG
>CASGDD010000193.1 GCA_949300115.1 uncultured Oscillospiraceae bacterium
TGGTCAACTCGGCCTACTTTGCGCTGCGCAACCGGGTCAAATCGATCCAGCAGGCGCTGATCATCCTGGGCCTCGGCCAGCTCAAGCAGTGGATCTATCTGCTGAGCTTCCGCAAGGAGCATGGCGGGCTGCAGGATGAGCTGATTAAAATCTCCTTCCTGCGGGCCAACTTCTGTATGGAACTGGCGGAGCTGGTGCCCAACCTCCCGATTTCCCCTTCCGAGGCCTATCTGATGGGGATGTTTTCCACGCTGGGCACCCTGATGGAGGTGCCGCTTGAGCGGGCGCTCGAGGAGCTGCCGCTCTCCCAAGAGGTCAAGCAGGCGCTGATCACCGGCGAGGGCGTCTGCGGCGATCTCTACCATCTGGTGCTCAGCTACGAGCGGGCCGATTGGAATGCGCTCGCCGACCTTGCGCAGAAGCTGCAGATTCCCGAAAACCGGCTGACCCAGGTCTATTTTGAGTGCGTCGAATATGTCAATCAGATCTGGAATGAGCTGCAGCGCCCGATGGCCGCGCAGGAGGATGCGTCCAAATAGGAGGGATTACCGCGAGACAGGCAGACAAGCGGCAGCCGGCGCCGGAGGCCGGCGGAATCGTTCCCCACTGCTCCCGCTGGGCGACCTTCCACCCGGGGGAACGGACGCGGGGCGCCCATCCCTTCAACCGCTATACGGCGATCAGCTACCTCTGCATCCTGCTCTTTGCGCTGATTCCCTTCTTTTCGGCCGAACGGGAAGGGACGGCGGCCCCCCGCTCGGTCGAGGCGCCGGCGGTTGTGGAGCTCTATCTGCCCGCCGAGGAGCTCGGCCGGGGGACGTTGGTCCTGGCCGGCAGGGCGCTGCCCGATTCGGTGTCGGGATTGCGCCCGCAGGTCCTCGAGGCGTTCGACCGGATGCTCACCGATTTCACCGCGGCGACCGGCCTTACAGCGGACGGGCTGGAGGATGCGGAGGCGGACGCCGTTCTTCGTCTGCCGTCCGAGCGGGACGAGCATCCGACCGGCTACGCGGTGGATGTGGGCATCTGGGAGGGGGATGCCCTGTATCCGATCGATGGAAGGGGGGCGAGCGGATGGTTTGCCGGCCATGCCGCCCGCTATGGCTTTGTCGTCCGCTATCCCGCCGGCAAGGAGGACCGGACGGGGGTGGCGTCCGCCCCCTGGCATCTGCGCTATGTCGGTCAGCCCCATGCGGCGCTGATGGCGGAAAAGGGCTACTGTCTGGAGGAGTATCTCGACTGGCTGCGGACCTTTGCCTGGGACGCGCGCCATCTGCGCTGCACGCTGGATGGGACGGAATATGAGCTCTACTTCGTCCCCGCCGAATCGGATGTGACCGTCCTGCCGGTGCCGCAGGGATTGCCGCGGGAGATTTCGGGCGACAATCGGGACGGCTATATCGTCACCCTCACGCGGGAGGATCTCCCGCCGCAAAAGACGGATGCGGACACCGCGCCGGCGGAGGGCGACGCCGGCTGAGCACACAGGGCAAGAGAAGAGGAAAACCGCCGTCCGGCATGAAGGCCGGACGGCGGTTTGGACTGTCTGGGCGTACGGATGGGCGGGATCAGTGGCGGGGATGGCTTTTGACCTGCAGGATGGCCTTGACCAGCGCGGCGGCAATCTCCTTGGTCGGCTGCTCCGCCAACCGGCCGGGCAGACTGTCGGGATCGGCCACGACATAGTGGGGCGGCAGCAGATTGAGCGCCAGCGCCGCCACATCCCGTTTGCAGCGGTCGCACCGGCAGCAGTTGAATTTGGCGAAGACCTCATCCAGCCGGTCGATCACCAGCCGTTCGGTCAGGTTGACCAGCTGCGCGGCCTGGGCTGGGGGCAGCTGGACGGAGGCGGGGGCCGTACTGCTGAGCTGATCCCGCAGCAGGGCGAGCCCATCCCGAGCCACCGGCGCCGATTCCTCGGCCGGTTCGGGGAGGTTCGGTTCGGCGGCTTCCGGAGGCGCCACCGGGTCGGAGGGCATGATGAGGTTGTAGATATACTCCTTGTCGAAATCCTTCTTCGCGGATTTGGCGGCCGCCATCAGAACACCTCCCGTTCGAGCAGCTCGTCGATCAGCGCCTGATAGTCGCGGACGGCGCCGTTTTTGGGGGCGAAGGCGAAGGCATCGTCGCAGTGGATCTGCGCGTCGGTGATCGCTTTGCTGCGCCGGATGGTGGTGCGCAGCAGCGGGACGCCGAGGCTGCCGGCGATATCCCGGCAGGCGGCCAGAATGGTTTGGCAGGTCTTCTCCCGGGCGACGAAGTGGGTCATCAGGATGCCGGCGGCCCGCACCTGCGGATGGGTCTTGCGGCGCACCTCCTCGAGCGTCCCGCAGAGCTGCACCAGCCCCTTGAGACTGTAGGCATCCGGCTTGATCGGCATGAGCACCGCGTCGGCGGCGGTGAAGGCATTGACGGTCAGCACCCCCAGCGCGGGCGGCGAATCGATGAGGATGTGGTCATAGAGCGGCAGCACCGGCCGCAGGCAGCTCTGCAGCAGATATTCCCTGCCTTTGCCGGAGAACTCCAGCTCGATGCCGCTGAGCAGCATGTTGGAAGGAATGACGTCGCACAGGGGGGTGTGCTGGATGGTCTGTACCGCCAGCAGCTCCCCCTTCAGCGCGTGGTAGATGGAGTTCTGCATCTCCACCCGGTTGTCGGCGCGCAGGCTGAGGGAGAGATCCCCCTGCGGGTCGAAATCGACACAGAGCACCCGCCGGCCGAGCCGTTTTAAGCCCATTGCGAGGATGTTGGTCGTCGTGGTCTTGCCGACACCGCCCTTTTGGTTGGAAACACAGAGAATTTTGGCCATATGCGGACGCAGCTTCCTTTCTCCCGCCGGATCGAATAGTTCAATTATATAAGAGTTTCGAAGCATTCGCAACAGAATTATTGTGAATTTGTCGGCGGGAGAGGGGAATTGCGGCCAAATCGCTTTAGTTTTTGCGTGTTCGGACGAACAAACAAAACAGAAAGAAATTTTGCTTCATCCAGCGATGAAGCCGGGGGGAACACCATGATGAAGATCAATCCGGCGGCAGCCTACCATCGATACAGCCAGGCGGCTGAATATGCCCGTGCGTCCCGGCCGGCCGAATCGCATCCGGGAGAGACGGCACGCGAGCACACCGACCAGATTGTCATCAGCTCGGAGGGGACCCGGCGGGCGGAGGCGGAGCAGCTCACCCGGACGATCGCCGCGGGCATGCCCGCGCCGGCCTCACCCGAGCGGCTGGAGAGCCTGCGCACCGCCGTCGCCGAGGGGCGCTATCATATCCCGACCGGCGACCTGGTAGACGCGGTGATGAACCGCTGGTTCCCGCTCGGCTAGCACAGACGGCAATTCACAGAGGAAGGAAGGCGGAAAGGTGGCAGCGTATCGGGCGTTTTTGGAACGCTATGTCCGGTTGATGGAAGCGATGGCGGAGGGGGAACG
>CASGDD010000194.1 GCA_949300115.1 uncultured Oscillospiraceae bacterium
GATGGATTTTCTTTCGCTTCTGTACTATGATAAAGGAAAGAATCGATTTCGGTGTATGGAGGTGTTCTGCATGAAGTGGCATCGGATACGCATACCTTCCCTCCTGCTTGGCATCCTGCTGCTCGCCCTCACCGGATGCGGCGGGGCGGATGACCGCTGGCTGACCATGCGGAGCGTCGAGGGGGACGCGACCGCCCGGCTCGGCATCTCCTTCGAGGAATGGAAGGCCATCACCCTGCCGGACGGGGCGCAGGGGATCATGTTCCCCACCTTCTACCAGGATGCCATGGTGGTGCTCGACCACAACTTCGGGGAGGACTGGCGGTACGGCGGCGTTATCGGAAGGGGCATCCCCTCCGACAGGCTGATCGACAAGCTGGGGGAGCCGGCATGGCGGACGGAAGACGGCCTCACCGCCTCCTTTTGCTATCTGCTGACCGATGAGGGGGCGTTCGTAGATCGCCCCGACCGGGCGGATCAGGCGGCTGTGCTCAAACTGTTGGAAGGAGAAACCGCGGGCATCCTCCTCTTTGACCTCTTCACCGCCGAGCGCGAGGCCCTCCGCCTCGATCACCCCGACTACGGCGCGATCCACCTGGGACTGTGGGGGGAGGAACTCGAGACGCTCTTTGCGGATGAAGCGCCCCAAAAGACAACCGAAGATTTCTACACCGTCCGCTACGACTATCCCGCGCACCGGCTCTCCCTCCTTAGCCGCGGCGGGTTCATCACCGCGGTCGATGCCGACGTCAGCTGGACGCCCAGCTGGGATGAGACGATCTTTACGCGGCTGCAATCGGAGGATATCCTCTACTACGACGCCGAGGGCGGCCCGGTCGAGGAAACCGGCGAGGACCGGCTCAGGCATTTTCTCTCCGCCTTCCAGCCGGACGATTCCACCGTTTACTACCGGGTGTGGAATTTCTAGGCCCCCAGGCAATCCATCGTGACATACAAACTCCCCATCGGGCAGCCGGTCCACCCGATGGGGAGTTTTGCGTCGTATCCGATTTTAGCTGTACGCCTTGCTGTCGCCGGTCACCTCGATGGCCATCAGCTGGTAACCGCGCTCGGTCTCCTGCAGCTTGTAGATCCGCTGCTTGTCCGGTTCGCGTGCCTCAAGGGCGGAGGGATCGTCGATCCAGAAGGGGGTCGGGGTCAGGTAGTTGACGGTCACTGCCAACGTCCCATCCTCGAGCGTCTCGATCCCGCCGATCTCACATTGGTAGGGATCGCCCATGCCCGACACCGGCACCAGATAGCTCTTGAGGTCGGTATCGTAGTGGTAGTAGTTGTCGAGGGTGGTGAAGGAGGTGTGCTCAAACACCCGATCCTCCCCAAAGAGGGCGGCACAGGCCATATCGACGTCGGTCGAGGGGACAATCAGCTCGTTCATCGTGGTGTACTCATACTTGTCGGTCTGGCCGTAGGTGTAGATGGCCGACCAGATGGACGCCTGCTTGATGAAGGTCTCGTCCGCCTCATCGAGCGAATCGAAGGTGCCCGGGTCGAGCATAACCACCGGCTGGAGGTAGGTGCGCAGCCCCTCGGCGGGGTCGCGTCCGCTGATGAGGTCGCCGATGCCGCCGATCAGCCAGCCGGCCACCGTCACAAACCCCACCAGCGCGAAGACGGCCACCACCGTACCGAGAATGGTGGTGCGGCGGCGCCGGCGGGCGGCCTGCTCCTCCTTCGCCTCCTCCCGGCGCTCCTCATCGGTATGGACCATCGACTGGATGGCCTCCGCCGGGTTTTCCGGCTCGACCGCCGGCTGCGCCGCTTCCGGCGCGAGGGGCGGCTGTCCCTGCTGCTCGAGGGTCTTTTCTCTTTCTTCCATAGGACGTTCGTTCCTTTCGGGGATTCCTTACCGCACCTGGCCGTCGCCAAATACGATATATTTGACGCTGCACAGCTCGCGCAGTCCCATCGGGCCGCGGGCATGCAGCTTCTGGGTGGAGATGCCGATCTCGGCCCCCTGCCCAAATTCGCCGCCGTCGGTGAAGCGGGTGGAGGCGTTGACATAGACGGCGGTCGAATCCACCCGGGCGGTAAACCTGCGGGCATTCTCATAATCGCGGGTGATGATCGCCTCGCTGTGCCCAGTCGAGTAGCGGGCAATATGTGCGATGGCCTCGTCGAGCGAATCGACCACCTTGCAGGAGATCTTGTAGTCGAGATATTCCGCCGCGTAGTCCGCCTCGGTGGCCGGCTGCACCGCGTCGCCCAGAATCGCCCGGGTGCGGGGGCAGCCGTAGATGATGACCCCCTTCTCATCCAGCCGTTCCCGGATGCGCGGGAGCGCCGCTTCGGCGATATCGGCATGCACCAGCAGGCTCTCGGCCGCGTTGCAGACCGACGGACGGGAGGTTTTCGCGTTGTAGACGATCTCCGCCGCCATCGCGATATCGGCCGAACGGTCGACATAGATGTGGCAGTTGCCGGTGCCCGTCTCGATCACCGGCACCCGGGCATTCTCCACCACCGCCCGGATGAGCCCGGCGCCGCCCCGCGGGATGAGCACATCGAGCAGGCCGGTCAGCTGCATCATCTCGTTCGCCGTCTCGCGGGAGGTGTCGTGCAGCAGGGTGATCGACGCTTCGGGCAGGCCGGCCGAACACACCGCCTCCCGCATGAGGTCGGAGAGGACGATGTTCGAGTGGATGGCCTCCTTGCCGCCCCGCAGGAAGGCGGCGTTGCCCGCCTTGAGGCAGAGGACGGCAGCGTCGACGGTGACATTCGGGCGGGACTCGAAGATGATGCCCACCACCCCGAGCGGCACCCGCACCTTCTGCACCTGCATCCCATTCGGGCGGGTAAAGCCCTCGACGATCTCGCCCACCGGGTCCTGCATGGCCATGACCTCCAGGACGGCGTCGGCAACCCCCTCGATCCGTTCGGCGGTCAGCCGCAGCCGGTCGACCATAATCGGGTTCATGCCGTTCGCCTCAGCCGCCCGAATGTCCTCCTCGTTGGCCGCGAGGATGGCCGGGATGTTCGCGCGCAGGGTATCGGCAATCGCCTGCAGCGCGCGGTTCTTCTGGTTCATATCGGTGTAGGCCAGCACCTTGGCGGCCTCTTTGGCCTCGGTGGCCAACCTTCTGAGCTTACTCATCACGCATCCTCCTTCGGGGTGGACGGCCGCTCGGGACAGCAGAAGAAGGTGCCCGTCCGGATCGTGCCATCGGTCAGATCATACAGCAGATTCATGTCGGCGCCGTTGATGATCGCCATATCGATGCCCGCCTTCATCGCAATCGAGGCCGCGGTGATCTTGGTCACCATGCCGCCCTTCGCGTGGGCCGAACCGGCGCCGCCTGCCACCGCGCGGATGTGATCGTCGATCTCGGTCACCAGCGGGATGATCTTCGCGTCCGGATTCTCCCGCGGGTCACCGTCGTACAGCCCGTCGATATCCGACATCAGCACCAGCGCGTCGGCGTCCGCCAGCGTCGCGACAATCGCCGAGAGGGTGTCGTTGTCGCCGATCTCCAGCTCGAGCTCCTCGATCGCGACGGTGTCGTTCTCATTGATGATGGGAATCGCGCCGAGGGAGATCAGCCGCCCCAGCGTGTTGCGCACATGGTCCGCCCGCTCGGTATTTTCGATGATATCCCGGGTCAGCAGCAGCTGGGCGACGACATGGTGGTACTTGGTAAAGAGCCGGTCGTACATGTACATCAGCTCACACTGTCCAACCGCCGCGGCGGCCTGCTTGCCCGGAATGTCCTTCGGGCGCTCGCTCAGCCGCAGCTTGGAGGTCCCCACGCTGACCGCCGCCGAGGTCACCAGGATGATCTCCCGCCCCGAGCTTTGCAGGTCGGAAAGGATGCCCACCAGCTTTTCCACCTGGCGGTAGTTGATGGCGCCCGTTTCATAGGTCAGCGTGCTGGTGCCAACCTTGACGACAATTCGTTTGGCGTTGTGAAAACGCGCTGCATAGTTCATGGTCTTCTCGACTCCTCATTCTGCTTCGATATCGGGTATCCCCACCGGGAAACGCGCCGCTTTGACAGCCGCTCACGGCCACGCGGCCGCCGGCAGGCGCCCAGGACAGCATCGGCCCTCGCCGCGGGCCATTACGCCATCGTATACGCGGCTATTATACCACAGATTCGCCCGCTTGGATAGGGTCAAAGCGGTTTCCAACTTTTGAAGTTTCGGTGTCCGGCGGGGGCATCCCCCGCGCGTCCAAACGAAAACGGCATCTCCTGCCGGGAAGGATTTCCACTGGCCGGCGCGGCCTCGGCAGGATTTTCAAAACAAGTCCTGGGCAAGGGCGGGGCCGCATGGTATAATGGCGATGGATGCTAAGACCTCCCGATTCCAAAAGGACGGCCGCATCCGCTATCGGGCACCGCAACCCCGGCGCGCCCATAAATCCCATCCGCTTGCAGAAGGAGGCATTCGTATGCCGCAAATCTCCGCCCTCGAGGTCGTCGCGCTGGGCGAACTGCTCATCGATTTTGCCTGCCGTTCGGTCGATGCCGGCGGCTATCCCACCCTGGCGGCCCAGCCGGGCGGCGCGCCAAGCAACTTTCTCGCCACCCTGCAGGCATACGGCCATCCCACCGCGCTGCTCGGCAAGGTGGGCGCGGATGCCTTCGGCCGGCTGCTGGTGGACACGCTGCGGCGGCGGGGCATCGATACCGGCGGAGTGATCGTCGATCCCACCGTCTTCACCACCCTCGCCTTTGTCACGCTGGACGCGTCCGGCAACCGGGATTTCAGCTTTGCCCGCAAACCGGGCGCCGATACCCGGCTTACCGCCGATGAGGTCGATTTCACGCGCATCGACCAGGCGAAGGTCTTTCATTTCGGCTCGCTCAGCCTGACCGATGAGCCCGCACGCACCGCCACCCGGCAGGCGGTCGCCCACGCGAAGGCGCGGCACAAGCTCATCAGCTTTGACCCCAACCTCCGCCTGCCCCTCTGGCCGGATGCGGACACCGCCCGCCAGCAGATCGAATGGGGGCTGCGCCAGGCGGACATCGTCAAGCTCAGCGACGAGGAGATCGACTTTCTCTGGGGGCTCACCCCCGAAGCGGGCGCCCGGCGGCTGCGCGGCGACTACGGCGTGCGGTTGGTCTACGCGACCCTCGGCGCAAACGGCTGCTATTTCGCTGGCAGATCGGGCTGCGGCCATGTCGATGCACCCAGCGGCATCCGGGTGGTCGATACCACCGGCGCGGGCGATATCTTCGGCGGCGCGGCGATGAGCGAGCTGCTCCGGCTGGGCAAAGCCCCCGAGGAACTGACCCTCCCCGAGCTTGCCGCCATCGTCCGGTTTGCCTGCCAGGCCGCCAGCCTCTCCACCCAATCCCCCGGCGGCCTCGACAGCATCCCGCCGGAGGATGCGGTGCGGGCGGGACTGCCGCGGTAGGGCATACCCCATATCAACATCGAAAATCCAAACCGCCCGTTCGGAACACCTCGCGGTACCGAACGGGCGGTCGTCTCATAGCCTTATTTTTCCAGATAGCTTACCAGATCCTCTTGATATTAGAACGGTTCACCCTCCAGAATCTCGTTGGAAAGGTAGGTAAAGCCGCCGTCCGGCCGGTCACGGACGGTGAGGGCGAAACAAAAATGCTGGTTATCCACGCCAAAGTATAGCGCCGTCTCGATGGCGGTGATCGTCAGGCTGCCGTCCTCGTTCTCCAGA
>CASGDD010000195.1 GCA_949300115.1 uncultured Oscillospiraceae bacterium
AATTCTACACGATGTATGCTATTCCCTCCCCTTTCATCCCACGCGGCACGGTTTTTCCATCGAACGCATCCAGATAGCGCCGCGCGCAATCCCCGGCCCAGGGGAAGGATCATTGGGGAAGGCTGCCATGGGATCCCGGCAGAAATTTTCCATTGTGTATCATTTCCGCTTTATTCTACAGTATGGGCGCTCTTTTGCCCCCTGCCGGCCGATGGCGGCACAAAAACACCCCCATCCGCGGATGGGGGTGCTTTGCTGGAAAGCGATTGGTGATTGCTTGCCCGGACGGGCAGGTGATCTAGCCGATCAGCTCGGCCTTCGCCTTGGCAAAGGCGTCGACCACAAAGTCGAGATCCTCCTTGGTGTGGGCGGCGGACACCTGGCAGCGGATGCGGGCGCGGCCGTTCGGCACCACCGGATAGCTGAAGCCGACGACATAGACGCCCAGCTCGAGCATCCGGGCGGCCATCTTGCCGGTGAGGATCGCGTCGCCAAAGATGATCGCGACGATCGGGTGGGTGCTCTCGATCACATCAAAGCCGAGCTTGCTGAGCTTCTCGCGGAAATACTTGGTGTTCTCCTCGAGGCGGTCGCGGTGGCTGGTATCCTTCTCGAGGATCTCCAGCACCTTGAGCGAGGCGGCGGTGATGGCCGGCGAGAGGGTATTGGAGAAGAGGTAGGGCCGGCTGCGCTGGCGCAGCAGGTCGACAATCTCCTGGCGGGCGGAGGTGTAGCCGCCCGACGCGCCGCCGAGCGCCTTGCCGAGGGTGCCGGTGAGGATGTCGATGCGGTCCTGCACGCCCCAGTATTCGGGGGTGCCGCGTCCGGTCGGGCCGGTGAAGCCGACCGCGTGGCTCTCATCGACCATCACGAGGGCGTTGTACCGGTCGGCCAGATCGCAGATGCCGGGGAGGTTGGCGATGATGCCGTCCATCGAAAAGACGCCGTCGGTCGCGATGAGCTTGGTGCGGGCGCCCGCCGCGTCCGCCTCCTTGAGGCAGCGCTCGAGGTCCTCCATGTTGTTGTTGCGGTAGCGGTAGCGTTTCGCCTTGCACAGCCGGATGCCGTCGATGATCGAGGACTGGTGGAGCTCATCCGAGATGACCGCGTCCTCCTCGGTGAGCAGCGTCTCAAAAAGACCGCCGTTGGCGTCGACGCAGGAGGAGTAGAGGATGGTGTCGTCGGTGCCGAGGAACTCGGAGATCTTCCGCTCGAGCTGCTTGTGGATGTCCTGGGTGCCGCAGATGAAGCGGACCGACGAGAGGCCGTAGCCCCATTCGTCGTAGCTCGCCTTGGCTGCCGCAATGATCTCGGGGTTGTCACACAGCCCGAGGTAGTTGTTGGCGCACATGTTGATGACGTTCTTCGCCATCGTCGTATCGATGTGGGACGACTGGGGGGTGGTCAGGATGCGCTCGCCCTTAAAAAGGCCCTGCTCCTTGATCTCCGCCAGCGTCTGCGCATAGCGCGCAAGTGCCTGTTTATCCATAGATAAGTCCTCCGATCCGTTTTCGGTTTGATGGGTTGTTACTTCTCGCTCCAGTCGAGGACCACCTTGCCCGACTGGCCGGCCTGCATCGCCGCGAAACCCTTCTCAAAGTCGGTGTAGTGGAACCGATGGGTGATGATCTTGTCGAGATCGAGCCCCGACTGCAGCATCGCCATCATCTTGTACCAGGTCTCGAACATCTCACGGCCGTAGATGCCCTGGATGGTCAGCGAGTTGAAGACCACCTTATCCCAGTTGATGGTCGTCTTGCCGCTGTGGATGCCGAGCAGGGCAATCCGGCCGCCGCTGATCATGTTGTCGATCATCTCGGAAAATGCACTTTCGGCGCCTGACATCTCAAGGCCGACATCGAATCCTTCCTTCATGCCGAGTTCGGCCATCACCTCGGGCAGCTTCTGTTTGCGGGAATCGACGGTGACCACCGACGGGCAGACCGTCTTCGCCAGCTGCAGCCGGTAGTCGTTGACATCGGTGATGACCACATGGCGGGCGCCGCAGTGACGGCAGACCGCCGCCGCCATGATGCCGATCGGGCCGGCGCCGGTGATGAGCACATCCTCGCCCGGCAGGGTGAACTTGAGCGCGGTGTGCACCGCGTTGCCCATCGGATCGAAGCAGGCCGCGATATCGAGCGGGATGCCCGGGGCCAGGTGGATGACGTTCGACTGGGGGATCACCAGATACTCGGCAAACGCGCCGTCCCGGTTGACACCGACGCCGACCGTGTTCTTGCACAGATGCCGCTTGCCCGCCCGGCAGTTGCGGCAGCTCTGACAGACGATATGTCCCTCGCCCGAGACGATGTCGCCGATCTTAAAGCCGTTTACCTCCTCGCCCATCTCGACGATCTCACCGACAAACTCATGGCCGATGGTCAGCGGCGGACGGATGGTGCGCTGGCTCCACTCATCCCAGTTGTAGATGTGCAGATCGGTGCCGCAGATCGCCGTCTTGAGGATGCGGATCTTGACATCCTGCAGCCCCACCGACGGGATCGGGACCTCCTTGAGCACCAGGCCGGGACCGGCCTTTTCCTTGACAAGTGCCTTCATCATACCGTTCATACATCAACACCCCTTTTGTACGCATAAAAAGACGATGTGTTTCTACTAAGTACAATTTCATTATACCGCAGCCGGCAGCAGATGCAATGCGCAGATTCCACAAAAACACCGGACGATTCCTGCCTTTATGCCGAATGGACGGCCTCCTTCCGCCGCCGGCGGGCAAGTGTCAACGCCAGATTGAACAGGATGAGCGCACCTACGCTGAGCGTAATCGCAACGAGGATCGCCCCGTCATAGCTGCCGGTGTGGTCATAGACCCAGCCGGAGACGAGCGGAGCCAGGATGACCCCGCTGTGGTAGGCTGCCATATAGTAGCCGATGAAGACGCTGTAGTTGCGCGGGCCGAAGAGCGTCTCAACAAAGATGGCAACCGGGGAGGAGCTGATGGCGAAGGCGACGCCGTAAAACGCCCCGTAGGCGAAGGCCAGCGGCAGCGAAGCGGAGCCCAGCAGACAGCAGCCCGCCGCGAACATGCAGCACAGGATGCCGGTGATGGTCAACCGGGCGCCGAAGCGGTCGAGCGAGGCTCCGATCACCAGCTTGGCGCCGGTATTGACCGCGAACTGCAGGCTCATCACCGCCGAGGCCAGCGCGGTCGCAAGCCCCTTCTCGTCGAGGATGGCGGCGACGTTGGAGGCCATAAAGTTGCTGGCCATCATTGCCATCATCACCCCCAGCAGTCCCACCCAGAAGAAGCTCGTGTGCACCCCTTCCGCAACCGACAGGCCGCTCTGCCGATCGGAGCCGGCAGCCGACGCGCTCTCACGGACCCGGCTGGCGGGGGATTCGCGCAGCAGCAGGGCGGCGGGCACCGCGACGAGCAGGAGCAACAGTCCGCAGAGCAGGGCGGTCGACCGCCAGCCCAGCCGCCCGATCATCAGGCTGACCAGCGGGGAGAAGATGGTGCCGCCCAGCCCGGTGCCGGCCATCACCATCCCCATGACCACCCCGCGCTTTTCGGTAAACCAGCGGGAGAGAAAGAGGGAGACACAGGCGACGCTGATGAAGGCGACAAAGCCGCCCTTGATCATCCCCACCAGATAGAGGACCCAGAGGTTGGGCGCCAGGCCGAAAAGGGCCATATGGATCGCCGCCGACAGCGACCCCAGCATCAGCAGCACCTTGATCCTGCCCACCAGCCGGAGGATCTTCGCGAATCCCAGCGAGAGCAGCAGGCCCACCACCGTTGAGATGACATTAAAAAGCCCGAAATCGGTGCGGCTGAGCCCCATCTCGGTGCAGACCGGCACGATAAACAGACTTCGGGTGTGATCGGTGATTCCAAAGGTGACACAGGTGATGATAAACAGCAGGATGACATTCAGCCACTTCCAGTGCGCTTCTCCGATCCGGACCAAGACGCCTTCCTCCATCCCTTCCCGGCCGCCGGTTCCCTCCGCGGGCGGACAGGCCGGGTTTTGATTCTACTGGTAGTATAGCAGAGGAAGATACCTGCCGCAATCCGCCTGTCCCCAGGAAGCCCCCCAAGATTTGCCGCCCATTTTTGGACAGATTCACCCATCTGTCTTTTTGTGGAGGACAACCGTGGGCACAAAAGGGCGGACGTTGTCCACGCCGTCCGATTTTCCACCGATGCCGCATCAGGTGCAGGGGACCCGAGGGCCGTCCCCTCTTCCATCCCCGCCCCTAGCAAAAGGGAGAACGGCCTTCCGACCGTTCTCCCCCTCTTCGGGCCGTGCGCCCGTATTCAGGCAATCCAGCCGCCGGTACCGGGCAGCAGTGTCTCCAGCTCCCGTTCCTGCCGGGCTTCCCGTTCCGCCCGGCGCCTGCGCGCCTCCCCGTCGGCGGGACGCATCCGGCAGAGCAGCAATCCACCGGCGGTCCCCGCCGCCGCAAGGGCCGCTCCCAATCCGATCCAAAGCATTGTCTTCCATGCCATCGGTCTCACTCCTTTCGAAAGAACCGAAACCCGTTCTTTCTGTCTTTAGTATAGCCGGTAAGATGGGACATGCTTTTACATCCATATGAAATTTCCATAAAAATCATCCCCGGCGGAGGGGAAGCCTGCCGACAAATCCCCCGATATGCGTTGCCATCCGGCCTCCTATCGGGTATACTGGGAGACGTTTGATCGACAAAGGAGGCGTCCGCATGTTTTCCATCCACCCGCTCGGCCCCCATCTGGGCAGCGCCTGCGCGCTGCTCGACTGCGGGGAGACCGCCCTGCTGCTCGACACCGGCTTCGGCTACTGTGCCCCATCGGCGCTGACCCAGCTGCGGGGGCTGCTGGGAGATCGCCCGCTCGACGGCATCCTGCTCTCCCACTCCCATTATGACCATGTCGACGGGCTGTCCTGCTTCCGGGACGCCTATCCCGATGCCCCCGTCCTGGCCAGCAAAGTCGCCGCCGAGATCCTCCGCCGGCCGCATGCGCTGGCGCGGATGGCCTCGCTCGATGCGGCCGCCGCACAGGATGACGGCTTTCCGCCCCTGCCAAGCCTACGCCCGCCGGTGATCGACCGGACGCTCGAGGATGGGGAGCGCTTCTCCCTCGGCGGGCTCTCCATCCGGGCGGTTGCCACACCGGGACATACCCGCTGTTCGATGAGCTTCTTTTTTCCCGACCTCTCGCTGCTCTGCACCAGCGAGACCACCGGCGTCTACGCCGACCCCTCCCATCTGATGCCCGGCATGATCGTCGGCTATCGGATGACCCTCGAGGCGCTCGACCGCTCGGAGGCGCTCGCCCCCCGCTGGATCTATGTCCCCCACAACGGCCTGCTGGATGGCCGGCAGCGGGAGGATTATTTCCGGGACGCGCGTAAGGCAACCCTCTGGACGGGCGCGCTCATCCGGCGGATGTATGCCGCCGGCGCGTCCGAAGCGGAGAGGCTCGACGCCTACCGCGCGCGGGCCTATCCGGCGGGATGCCTGCAGCCCGAACGGGCCTTTCTGCTCAACGCCCGCGCGATGATCGACCGGCTAACCGCCGAACTGTGCGAAGCCTGACGCTTTCCCGTGCATTTTCGCCCATCCTGTGATACAATAGAGGTAGCCCATCCGTATACCGATAACCCGCCGCCGGACCGGCCGATGCCCCGTCCCGCCGGCCCATCAGGAAGGGGTGTCCCCGATGAAAGCGACCGCCCTGCCGCGTCAACCGATGTCCGCCACCCGCCGGCGCTATCTTCTCCGGCTGATCTTTCGCTGCTTCGTCCTAGCGGGCTGCCTGCTGCTCTATTTTTACCACCCGTCGAGCTTCGCCGTTTTGGAGGGCATGAACTTCTTCTCCGGCTTCTCCATCCTGCATCTGCTGTGGGCCGTCTGGGTGTTCGACATGCTCTTGCAGATCGTCCCGCTCAAAAACAAGGTGGCGCTGGGCTCGCAGAAGCTGTTTGCCCGCCGCTTCCGCCCCATCCGGGAGAAGATCAACTACGAGGCGCTGCGCAACTATGTCGTTTCGACCACCCAATCGGCCTACAAGGTGTTCATCCTCTGGGTACTGCTCATCCTCGCCATCGGCGGCCTCTACTACAGCCGGCTGATCGGCCGGGTGGAGCTCTTTCTGATCACCCTGCTGTTCTACGTCTGCGACCTCATCTGCGTGCTGATCTGGTGTCCCTTTCGGCTGATTATGAAGAACAAATGCTGCACCACCTGCCGCATCTTCAACTGGGACCATCTGATGATGTTCTCCCCGCTGATCTTCGCGGG
>CASGDD010000196.1 GCA_949300115.1 uncultured Oscillospiraceae bacterium
TCGCTCTTCTCCGACTTCTGCAACAAGCTCAATCTCATCAACGAATACTTCGCGGGGCTCCGGCCGATGACCGCGGCCGAAGCGGCGCAGGAGGTCCGGGTGGCCGAAGCGCTGGAGGTCTCGCTCACCATCGAGGAGGGCCGGGCGACCGGCCGCTGCAACGGCTTCACCGGTGAGGGTTGGTGCTATCTGCGCACCGACAAAATCCCCGAGGCGGACAACGAAAGCTGCGAGATCACCCCCGTCTGCGGGGATTATCCGGGCAGCTACTACCTTGTCCATATCCTCGAGCCGGAGTTTTCCTTCATGCTGCAGTAAAGGAGGGACAGGTATGCGCATCTGCCTGATCGCCGAGGGATGCTATCCCTATGTGGCCGGGGGCGTGTCCTCCTGGATCCAGATGCTGATCCAGGGCATGCCCGAACATACCTTTGTGATCTCTACCATCGGGGCCAGCGAGTCCCAGCGCGGGCAGTTCAAGTACGAGATCCCCCGCAATGTCGAGCGGATTGAGGAAAACTTCCTCGACCAGTATCTCGACGCGAAGGTCCGGCGGCAGAAGCGCTACCGTCTCAAGCCGCTCGAACGGGAGGCGCTGCTCGATCTGATTACCAAGGACCATACCGACTGGGATGAGCTGTTCGAGATGTTCTCCCGGGACGGCAGCTACAAGGCGAACGAATTTCTGGCGAGCAACGCCTTTCTCGATGTGGTGCTGAAGGCTTCGGAGGATACCTACCGGCTGACCCCCTTCAACGACGTCTTCTGGACCATCCGTTCGATGCTGCTGCCGGTGCTCAATATCCTGCGCAGCCCGATTCCCGATGTCGATCTTTTCCATTCGGTTTCGACCGGCTATGCGGGGCTGCTCGGCGCGATGTTCCGCTGGAAGACCGGCAAGCCCTACCTCATCACCGAACACGGCATCTACAGCCGTGAACGGGAGGAGGAGATTCTCAAGGCGAACTGGGTGGATGTCTATTTCAAGCAGACCTGGATCGACTTTTTCCTGAGCATGGCGCTGGCCGCCTATGGCAAGGCCGACCGGATTATCTCGCTGTTCCACCACGCCCGCGAGCTGCAGATCGGCTATGGGGCCAGGCCCTCCCGCTGTGAGGTGATCCCCAACGGCATCAAGATGGAGCGCTTTGCCATGATCCCGCCGGTCGATGTGACGCCGCATCCGCTGCGTCTGGGCGCGGTCATCCGGGTGGTGCCGATCAAGGATCTCAAGACGATGATCTATGCCTTCGCGCTGGTGCGGGCCAGGCGTCCCGACGCGACCCTCGCGATGATCGGCCCGACCGATGAGGACCCCGAGTATTACGAGGAGTGCCTCGAACTCATCGAAAGCCTGCACCTCGATGGCATCGAATTTGTCGGCCGGGTGGACGTCACCGAGTGGTACGGCAAATTGGATATGGTGCTGCTCAGCAGCATCTCGGAGGGACAGCCGTTCGTGGTACTCGAGGCGATGGCCTCCCGCCGGCCGGTGGTGGCGACCAACGTCGGTTCCTGCCGCGAGCTGATCGAGGGCATCGGGGATGGGATCGGGCCGGCCGGAGAGGTGGTCCCGGTTATGAACCCCAACCTGATGGCCCGGGCGATCCTGCGGCTGGCGGAGAATCTGGACGCGCTGCGGGAGATGGGAGAAAACGGCTGGAAGCGGGTCGACCGCTTCTATCGGGAGGAAGATTTCTTAGCGACATACCGAGAACTCTATGAGAGGTTGAAGCAGGATGGCGGGCGTAGGATTTGAACTGAAAAAGCTCTTCCGCAGCCGCGGCGGCTATATGAACACCCTCAAGGCATACGGGGTGACGGCGGTGGTCACCGAGGGGCCGATGGTCCTCTCGATGGTGATGCTCTTTGTCATCCGCCGGCTGCTGCGGATGTGGGGCGCGGTCTACGGCACCCAGGAGATCTACCTGATCACCACCACCTACATCATGATCTTTTCCCTGATTTTATCGAACACCTTCCTCATGTTCGTCAGCCGGTTTATCTCCGACTGCATCTACGAGGAGAAGAAGGAGTACATCCTCTCCTCCTTCTTTTCGATCGTCTGCTATCTCTTGGTGCTGGGGGCGCTGGTCGGCGGGATTTATGTGTTGCTGCTCGACATCCCCGCCATCCACAAGCTGCTCAATTTTCTGCAATTTGAGGTCATGCTGGTCCTCTGGGTGCAGATGAGCTACCTCTCGGCCATTAAAAAATATACCAAGATTCTCACCGGCTTTCTCTGGGCGGCGCTGGCGGCCATCGGGCTGAGCCTGCTGGGGATGCTCATCGGCATCGAGCCGCTCACCGCCGCCTACCTCGGCTCGACCATCGGCTATTTTGTGCTGATGATCCTCTATCTGCAGGAGATGCTCGGCTTCTACCCGCCCGGACGGATGAGCCTGGTGGTGCTTTTCCCCTATCTGGACAAGTACAAAAGCCTCATCGCGGTCGGCTTTTTTACCGCGCTGGGGCTGTTCGGACACAACTTTGTCTTCTGGTTCAGCGAATACCGCATCGAGGTCATCGAGCGGATGATCTACTGCATGAAGTACGATGTGGCCTGCTTCTACGCGAGCCTGACGATCATCCCCTTCCTCGTCATCTTTGTGGTGGCGCTGGAGGTCAGCTTCTACAAGACCTACCGCAAGTATTTCGATACCATCCTCTATGGCGGAACGCTCACCGATATCCAGTCGGAAAACAAGAATATGGCCAAGACCCTCTTCCGGGAGCTGGCCCATGTCTTTGAACTGCAGTTTTTTGTCGAGATGCTCTGCATCACCTTCCTCGGCAACTTCCTCCAGTCGGCTGGCTTTGACCGCGAGATGCTCATCATCTTCCGCTATCTCTGCATCGGTTACTGCTTCTATGTGATGGTCAAGAGTCTCATCATCCTCTTTCTCTACTTCGACTCCCGCCGGTCGGCGCTGCTGCTGGCGACGATGTTCGCGCTGCTGAGCATTCTCTTTTCCATCATAAGCCTCCCTTTCGGCATCGAGACCTATGGGCTCGGTTTCCTGGCGGCGGGCGCGGTGACCGCGGTGGTCGGCCTGCTGATGCTTCGCTGGCATCTGCGGCGGCTGGAATATCAGGTCTTCTGCCGGCAGCCGCTCTTTTATGAGGAACCCAAGGGGATCTTCAAGAAGATTTCCGACTATGTCGAACGCAAGGACGCGGAAATTTTCCGGAGCCGAGAGGAACGGCAGGCGGCGGAGGCACAGGCGCGCGAGGAAGCGCTTCGCCGGGAGGAAGAACATAAACCCAAACAGAAAGGAGGACGATCGTCATGAGAGGCGGCAGCAAGCTGTGGTATCTGCCCGCGATTGCGGGGATCATCGTCCTGATGGCGCTGGCCTTCGGCGCGCAGGAGCTCGCCACCCAGTCCCCCCTCCAGACGGAGGAGATGGTCAGCGAGATGGCGAGCCAGCAGAGTCAGGCGATCGCGGTCTTCGAGGAGACGACCGGCTTCGCGGTGGCCGAAACCCCCGGCATCGACGACGGGATTCGGGAGGACAAAAACGTCTATAACGAGGACGACCCCGATTCGATCGTCTACTTCTATGTCACCGTCCGCTACGGCTCGGCCGAGCGGGGCACCAACCACACCCTCGACCAGGTGGAGAACGCCATCCGTTTTAAGGATCGCACACATGTCGATACTGAGGTCTATGCCGAGGCGCTGGTGCAGGTGGGGGACGAGACCGGGCCGCAGCCCGGCATGCTCGGCTACGGCGAGACGGCGAGCAACGCCACCATCCGTATCCGCGGCAACAGTTCCTCCACCATGCCGCAGAAGTCCTACAAGCTCTCGCTCGACGACAGCGCCGGGCTTTGGCGGGGGCAGTCGAATATCGCGCTCAATAAGCATATTTTTGATTCCACCCGCATTCGCAACAAGCTCTACTTCGATCTGGCCAAGAATCTAGAGGATGTGCCCAGCCTGCGCACCCAGTTTGTCCGGCTGTTTGTCAAGGATGAGACCTCCGGACAGACCGCCTTCGAGGACTATGGGCTCTACACCCAGGCAGAGGTGCCCACCAAAAAGTACCTCGCCAACCATGGCCTCGACCGCTCGGGCTATCTCTACAAGGCCATCTCCTTCAACTTTGAGTCGAATGAGCTGATTCGCAACTTCGACGATCCCGACTTCAATCTGGCTGAGCTGGATACCGTCATCTCCTGCCGCGGCCGGGAGGACAACACCAAG
>CASGDD010000197.1 GCA_949300115.1 uncultured Oscillospiraceae bacterium
GCGATATCGTCGGCGTCGGCCTTGGAGATGCCCTCTTTGACCGGCTTCGGCGCGTTGTCAACCAGCTCTTTGGACTCCTTGAGGCCGAGGCCGGTGATGTCCTTGACCGCCTTGATGACGTTCATCTTGGAAGCGCCAAACTCAACCAGGATGACATCGAACTCGGTCTTCTCATCAGCAGCAGCCGCACCGCCATCGGTGGGAGCAGCAGCCACGACGGTCGCCGCAGCGGCGGAAACGCCAAACTCTTCCTCAATCGCCTTCACGAGCTCGGCAAGCTCGAGAACGCTCATCGATTTAACCTCTTCGATGATGGATGTGATCTTCTCAGAAGCCATGATATCTATACCTCCATGTTCGGTTTTTTAGAAATTGCAAAACGATTGGGCTTTAGGCCTCGGCGGGAGCCTCGGCCACGGCAGCGGGCGCCTCTTCGACGGCCGGAGCCTCGCCACCCTCCTCCTTCGCCGCACGGATCTGGTCGATGACAACGGCGAAGTTGCGCATCAGGCCGCTGAGGGCAAAGGCCAGCTGGGTGAGCAGCGTCTCCTTGTTGGGGAGCTTGGCCAGCGCGGTAACGCCGGCGGTATCGAGGAACTCGCCCTCGACGAAGCCAGCCTTGAGGGTAAATTTACCCCGCGACTGGTCGGCGTACTTTTGCAGGATGTTGGCCGGAGCGGTCAGATCCTCCTTGCTGGTCGCGAGCGCGGTGGTACCCGACAGATAGGCTTCCAGCTCGGGCAGACCGGCTTCCTTGCAGGCAAAACGCAGGATCGAATTCTTGACGACGGTGTACTCAACACCGGCCTCACGCAGCGAGACACGCAGTTTGGTATCATCCGCCACGCTGATGCCCTTGTAATCCACCAGAACACCCGAAGCCGCGCCGTTGAGACGGGCGATCATGTCGGCGACCTGCTGCTGTTTTTCCTTCAGAATCACTTCACTTGGCAATTGTGGTTCACCTCCTGACAAAAACTTGCGGATCATGCGATCCCTCTGTATCCACAAGATGAAAACTCCCCGGCCACAGCGCGGTCGGGGAGTGAAAGCTTTCGTTTGGGACGGACGAAAAACGTCCATCGGCAGCGAACCTCATCTTCCTCGGCAGGCGGCCATGCTTACGCGGAAACCCGCACCTGCTGTCTGTGGAATACAGTGCTTATCATAGCGGAACTTTGGTCGTCTGTCAAGGGCCAAAGAGCTATTTTTAGAGATACTTGGCCGGATTGATGCGGACGCCCGGGCCCATGGTCGCCGAAACGACCGCCGACCGGACATATTTGCCCTTGGCCGCCGCCGGTTTGGCGGTGATCAGCGCGTTCATCAGCGTGTTGAGATTCTCGGTGAGCTTCTCGGCGCCGAAGGAAGCCTTGCCGATCGGGCAGTGGATGATGTTGGTCTTGTCGAGACGGTACTCGATCTTACCGGCCTTCGCCTCGCTGACCGCGCGGGCGACGTCGGGGGTGACGGTGCCGGTCTTGGGGTTCGGCATCAGGCCGCGGGGGCCCAGGATGCGGCCGAGACGGCCGACGATACCCATCATATCCGGGGTCGCGATGACGACGTCAAAGTCGAGCCAGCCTTCCTTCTGGATGCGCTCGGCCATATCTTCGGCACCCACATACTCGGCGCCGGCGTCCTTGGCGATCTGGACGTTGTCATTCTTGCAGAAAACGAGCACGCGGACCGACTTGCCGGTGCCGTGCGGCAGCACGATGGCGCCGCGGACCTGCTGGTCGGCATGACGGCTGTCGACGCCGAGGCGGATGTGCGCTTCGATCGTCTCGTCGAACTTCGCCTTGGCGGTCTGCACACAGAGATCCAGCGCCTCGGCTACATCATAGGTCTGGTTGCGATCCGCGACCTTGAGGCTGTCATTGTATTTTTTACCGTGTTTCATAACCTACATTTCCTCCCTAATCGAGTGGTAAATAGCGGATTTGTTCCTCCCACCCGGGAGCGCTAGTCGACGACCTCGACACCCATCGAACGGGCGGTGCCGGCGATCATGCTGATGGCCGAATCGATGTTGGCCGCGTTGAGGTCGGGCATCTTCGTCTCGGCGATCTTCTGGAGCTGCTCCCTTGTGATCTTGCCAACCTTGGTGCGGTTGGGCACACCGGACGCCTTGTCGAGGCCGATCGCCTTTTTAATGAGGACGGCCGCCGGGGGCGTTTTGGTGACAAAGGTAAAGGAGCGGTCGGCGTACACGGTGATGACGACCGGGATGATAAGGCCCACGTCGTTCTTGGTGCGCTCGTTGAAATCCTTGGTGAATGCCACGATGTTGACGCCGTGCTGGCCCAGCGCAGGACCGACCGGCGGTGCCGGCGTCGCTTTGCCGGCGGGGATCTGGAGCTTAATGTAGCCCACTACCTTTTGTGCCATGTTTTTGTGCACCTCCAAAATGATGTGGTAAACGGCGGAATGGCGTTTCCCATTCCTCCCACACGGCGGGAAGAACCCTCCCCGCCTGCCCGCCGGGGCAACCCCCTTTGCGCGGGCGATGACAAGACGGCAATCCTAGGCCGCCCGATCATTCCACCAGCTCCGCCTGATCGAGCTCGAGTTCGACGGGGGTCTCCCGGCCGAACATCGACACCACCACGCGGACCTTGTACTTGGGCACATCGATCTCCTCGACGATGCCCATGAAGCCCTCGAGAGGGCCATCGGTGATTTTGACGGTATCGCCCACCTGATAGCGGACCTCCACCTGGCGCGTCTCCACCCCCAGCTTGGCGACCTCTTCATCGGTCAGGGGGATGGGCTTGGACGCGGGGCCGACAAACCCGGTACAACCCCGGGTATTGCGCACCACATACCAGCTGTCGTCGGTCATCACCATCTTTACGAGCACATAGCCCGGAAAGATCTTTCTCTCAACTTCCTTGCGCTTGTTGTCCTTGACCTCGATCACCGTCTCGGTCGGCACACGGATTTCCTGGATCAGATCCTGCAACTTCCGGTTTTCGACGATCTTCTCAAGGTTGGTCGCAACCTTATTCTCGTATCCGGAATAGGTATGCACCACATACCATTTCGCGGCTTCAGCCATCTACGCAAACCTCCCGCGTGCAGTCTGTTCAATCGTCCGGCCCACTAGGCTACCAGGCTCATCAGGAGCGAAAGCGCCGCGTCGAGGACCCAGATCACCGCACCGATCAGAAGACAGATGACGATGACCGCAAAGGTATTGTTGCGCACCTGTTTGAAGGTGGGCCAGCTGACCTTTTTCACTTCGCTCTTGGAGTCGCGGAAAAACTTCCGCACCCAATTGACAAAGCGCTTGGGGAACGCCGGTTTCTTCTCGTTCGTCGCCAATCCTCGTCCCGCCTTTCGCTTACTTGGTTTCCTTGTGCAGCGTGTGCTTCCGGCAGAAACGACAATACTTGTTCATCTCGAGCCTGTCCGGATCATTCTTCTTGTTCTTCATCGTGTTGTAGTTGCGCTGTTTGCACTCTGTGCATGCCAATGTGATTTTGACTCTCATTTCGGCACCTCCCGGTCTTTCGGTTTTTTTGCCTCCCTCTTATCTTCGCGGGTTTCCTTTGCCCCGGCCGGCCATGCCGCCCGAAAAGGCGCAAAAAATAAACCCTCTCAGAGGTAGATATACTATACCATATAGGGGTGAGCGCCGTCAAGCATTTTTTTAGAAAAACCGCGGCAGTTCGCGGTCAAAAGCCTTCCCCGCCCGCGAAAACAGCCCCCTTCGTCTATCCGGCCGGTTTGACGCCGCGCCCCTTTCCCTTCGTTTCGGCAAAGGCATACGCCTGCCCCACCCATCCAAATAGCTCCTCATCCAGCTCGTCCACCGTCCGGATGGGGATATGGACGGTCCACCGCCCGGGATATGGCTCGGTCTGCGCTGCCGCCCGCTCGGAGGCAAGCGGCGCGGGCAGTCCCAGTGTCAGGACAAAGTAGGGGGCGGGGAGCTCCACCTTCCGCTTCGGCCGCAGGAAGGAGACACAGGCAAAGACATGGCGATGGGAGAGGGTGATCTGCGTCCGCTGTACGGTGACCCGCACCTGCGGATACGCCTGGCGAATGCTCTCCTCCAGCACCCGGTAGATCGGGTACAGTTCGGGATGCCGGTCAAAAAACAGCAGGGTGTCCTGTTCGGTCCATCCCTTCGCTTCCTGCATGTTCATCCCCCC
>CASGDD010000198.1 GCA_949300115.1 uncultured Oscillospiraceae bacterium
TCGAGCGTTTCGCGCAGGCTGCCGTCGTTTTTCATCTCCCGTTCGATCTGCTTGATCGCGTAGACGACGGTCGAATGGTCGCGGCCGCCGAACTCCTGGCCGATGGCGGCGGTGGAAAGTCCGGTGATTTCCCTGACAATATACATCGCGGCCTGGCGGGCGGAGGAGATATTCTGCGAGCGCTTGTTCGAGCGGATTTCCTCGGGGGTGACCGAGTAGGTGCGCGCGACCTCCGAGATGATCCGTTCGATGGTCACCGGCACCGGCTGGTTGTCCGAAAGGATATCCTTGATGGCCACCTGGGCGATGCCGATCGAGGGGGGTGTGCCGAGGGTGTGGTAGACCTGCAGCTTTTTGATGACCCCTTCGAGCTGCCGGATGTTGTTTTTGATCTTGGTGGCGATGTATTCGATGACATCGTCGGGGATGACAAAGTGGAGCAGCTCGGCCTTGCGCCGGAGGATGACCACCCTCGTTTCAAATTCCGGCGGCTGGATATCGGCGAGCAATCCCCATTCGAAGCGGGTGCGCAGCCGTTCCTCGAGCGTCTTGATGTCCTTGGGGGGACGGTCGGAGGTCATGACAATCTGCCGCCCATCCTGATAGAGGGTATTGAAGGTGTGGAAGAACTCCTCCTGGGTACTCGTCTTGCCGCCGATGAACTGGATATCGTCGATGAGCAGCACATCGGCCGAGCGGTATTTCTGGTGGAAGGCGAGGGTGGCGGTGTTCTGGATCGCGTCGATGAGCTCGTTGGTGAACTCCTCGCCGCGGGTGTAGACGATGTTGTAGGTGGGGTTGTTTTTGTGGATCTCATGCCCGATGGCCATCAGCAGGTGGGTTTTGCCCAGTCCCGACGGGCCGTAGATGAAGAGGGGGTTGTAGCTGCCCGAGGGATTCTGCGCGACGGCGAGCGAGGCGGCATGGGCAAACTTGTTCGAGCTGCCGACGATGAAGGTGTCGAAGGTGTATTCATAGTCGCCGCCCGAAGGGGATTCCGGTTCCGGCTCGGCATCGGCCGCTTCGCGGGCATCGATCTGGATGGTGACCGGGAAACCCAGCACCGATTCGAACGCGCGGCTGAGCAGCGGGGTATATTTGTTTTCGATGATATCCTTCTGGAATTCGCTGCGCACACTGAGGGTGACATGATCCCCCGCCAGCGCGACCGGGTCGATGCAGGCGATCCAGAGATTGTAGGCAACGTCGGTGATCTCCTGTTTGCAGTAGTCGCAGACCATCTCAAAGACCTGCGTAAAGGAATCCATCTGCATGGTTCTAAGCGCTCCTTCAAAGCTATTCTTTCGGATGGGAGGGGCGAAACAACAAAGAAAACGGGCCGAATCATCGCAAATTTACGGCCCGGAGAGGGGGGCGAGGTCCATTTTCTCTTTTTTGCCGCCGCAGCCGCCCAAAAGGCCTTCTGCCGCCGTCTGGCGGGCACACAGACCGCACCGGACCGGACACTCGTCCTATTATGTTTTATTATAGCATGGATCTCGGGGTGATTCAAGTTACCCCGGC
>CASGDD010000199.1 GCA_949300115.1 uncultured Oscillospiraceae bacterium
GTCTACGCGCCCTCGACGGTGCAGGAGATGGTCGACATGGTCTTCATCGCCTTTGACCGGGCGGAGGAGTACCGCGTCCCGGCTATGATCCTCATCGACGGCATCCTCGGCCAGATGATGGAGCCGGTCGACTTCTCCAACGTCCAGGAGGCCCACAGCCGCGAGAAGAACTGGGCGGTCACCGGCCACGGCAACAAGCGGGAGCACAACATCATCAACTCCCTCTACCTCGCCCCCGATGAGCTCGAGCAGCACATCCTCGAGCGCTATCAGCGCTACGCGATCATCGAGGAGAAGGAGCCCCGTTACGAGGCGTTCATGATGGACGATGCCGAGTACTGCGTCGTGGCCTATGGCGGCGCCGCCCGTATCGCCCGCAACGCCGTCCGCGAAGCCCGCGGCGAGGGCATCAAGGTGGGTATGATCCGTCCGATCACCCTCTGGCCCTTCCCCAAGAAGGCCATCGTGGAGACCCCGAATGTCAAGCGCTTCCTCGCGGTGGAGATGAGCATGGGCCAGATGATCGACGATGTCCGTCTGGCGCTGAATGGCCGCTGCCCGGTCGATTTCTGCGGTCGCACCGGCGGTATCATCCCGACCCCGGCCGAAGTGCATGACGCGATCCTCAACATGGTGGGAGGTGCGAAGTAATGGCGATCGTATTCCAGAAACCCAAAACCCTCACCGACGCCCGTCTCCACTACTGCCCCGGCTGCACCCATGGCATCATCCATCGCCTGGTGGCCGAGGTGCTGCAGGAGTGGGATCTCGACGGCAAGGCGATTGGCGTCGCCCCCGTCGGCTGCTCGGTGCTTGCGTATAACTACTTCACCTGCGACATGGTGCAGGCGCCCCACGGACGCGCGCCCGCCGTCGCAACCGGCCTCAAGCGTGCCCGGCCGGAGAATGTGATCTTCACCTACCAGGGCGACGGCGACCTCGCGGCGATCGGTACCGCCGAGACGGTCCACGCGGCGACCCGCGGTGAAAACATCACCATCATCTTTGTCAACAACGCGATCTACGGCATGACCGGCGGCCAGATGGCGCCGACCTCGCTGCCCAAGCAGGTCACCCAGACGACCCCCTACGGCCGTGATACCAAGACCGCCGGCTACCCTGTCCGGGTGTGCGAGATGCTCTCGACCCTCGACGGCACCACCTATGCCGAGCGGGTCGCGGTCGATTGCCCGAAGAATGTCATCGCCGCCAAAAAGGCGATCCAGAAGGCGTTCCAGTGCCAGCTGGACGGCAAGGGCTTCTCGATTGTCGAGGTGCTCTCCACCTGCCCGACCAACTGGGGCCTTACGCCGGTGGAAGCGACCGAGTGGCTGCGGAACAATATGATTCCCTACTATCCGCTCGGCGTGTTCAAGGACAAAACGCAGGAGGAGGGAAAATAAGTGGCTGAAATCAGAATTACGCTGGCCGGTTTCGGCGGACAGGGTGTCCTGTTTGCCGGCAAGGTCATCGCCTACGCGGGACTTATCGAGAACAAGGAAGTTTCCTGGATGCCCTCCTACGGCCCCGAGATGCGCGGCGGCACCGCCAACTGCGGCGTCTGCATCTCGGACGACCCGATCGGTTCGCCGCTGATCGTCGATCCCGACGCGGTCATCGTGCTCAACCAGCCCTCCTACGACAAATTTGTCGATGAGGTCAAGCCGGGCGGCCATCTGTTTGTCGACAGCACCCTCATCGCCTCCAAATGTACCCGCGAGGATATCCATGTCCACTATATCCCCGCCACCCAGCTCGCCAACGACAACGGCCTGCACAGCCTTGCCAACATCATCATGGTCGGCAAGCTGCTCAAGGAGACTCAGTTCGCCAGCCGGGACGCGGTCGAGGGCGGCATCAAAAAGAGCGTGCCCGCCTCCAAGCAGCATCTGCTGGACGGCAACCTCCGCGCCCTTGCTCTCGGGATGGAGCAGTAATCCCGTTTGTACGCGAAAAGGGAACCCCCGATTCGATTGGAATCGGGGGTTCTTTTGCGCTCCGCCGGCAATCGCGGCAGACGGGGATGGGGGATCCGCCGCGGCATCGCCCCGCCGCGGTCCTTTGCGATTCCGCCATCGATATTCGATGTGAACGGCGGGGCGGTCAACTCCTCATCCGCATGCAGCGCGAAGAAATGGGGGTGATCGGTCGCATTCTCTCCACAAAATAAGTGGTTTAACCACTTGTATCGGCGGCGGAAATGGGGTAAGATGGAGAGGAAAAAGGGCCGGGCCTCGGTGCCGGCAGGATAGGAGGAGCTGGAATGAACGAGATCATTCGAAGAATCCATGCGATCGGCATCGTGCCGGTCATCGCGATTGAGGACGCGAACAAGGCGGTGCCGCTGGCCAAGGCGCTGGCCGCGGGCGGATTGCCGGCCGCCGAGGTGACCTTCCGCACCGCTGCCGGTGAGGAGGCCATCCGTCAGATTGCTCAGCACTGCCCCGATGTGCTGGTGGGCGCGGGGACGGTGCTCAGCATCGAGCAGTGCGACCGTGCGCTCGATGCCGGCGCGAAATTCATCGTCTCGCCCGGCTACAACGAGGCGCTGGTGGCCCATTGCCTCGAAAAGGGTGTGCCGGTGCTGCCCGGCTGTGTCAATGCGTCGGATATGACCCGTGCGGTCAACGCGGGACTGACCCATGTCAAATTCTTCCCGGCCGGCCAGTCGGGCGGCGTCTCCACCCTCAAGGCGCTGGCGCCCGTCTTCCCCTCGCTGCAGTTTATGCCGACCGGCGGGGTCAACACCCAGAATATGATGGATTATCTCGGCTATGACCGCATCTTTGCCTGCGGCGGTACCTGGATGGTCAAGAAGGACCTCATCGAAGGGGAACGCTGGGAGGAGATCACCCGTATCTGCAAGGAGGCGGTCGGCGCGATGCTCGGCCTGTCGCTCGCCCATGTCGGCGTCAACTGTGCCGATGCGGCCGAGGCGGAACAGACGGCGAAGACCCTCTGTACACTGTTTGGCCTGGAATATAAGCCGGGCAACTCCTCCGATTTTGCGGGCAGCGCGGTCGAGTGCATGAAGAGCCCCTATCTCGGCACCCACGGCCATATCGGCATCGCGGCCAACGATGTCGATCGCGCGGTCTATCAGCTG
>CASGDD010000200.1 GCA_949300115.1 uncultured Oscillospiraceae bacterium
CCTCGGCCGCCAGACCCGCCAGCTGCTCCTTCAGCCCGGCGAGGAAGGGGGTATGCTCCGGTTTGCCGCCATCGGCCAGCGTCAGCGCGAAATCGGCCGCCTGCTCGAGGCATTCGGGCGCATAGGCTCCGACCGCACGGACATCCTCCGGCTTGCCGCCCAGCAGATAGATGACCACCGGCTTGGTGCAGTGGCTGACCCGCTCATAGATCTTGGCCGCCGTCTCGGGGTGGGGCGGCTTGGAGACCAGGACGATGACGTCCGTCCCGGGATCGCTGTCGAGATAGTCGATGCCCCGCAGCATGGTCGAGCCGCCGACCTCCTTCGAGAGGTCCCTGCCGCCGGTACCGATCGCCTGGGAGATGCCGCCGCCCCGCTGGGTGATGAGGGCCGCGATCTCATGGATGCCGCTGCCCGACGCGCCGACAATGCCGATATGGCCGCCGGCCATCACGCTGGTCAGGCCGAGCGAAACCCCGCCGATGACGCTGGTGCCGCAGCTCGGCCCCATGACAAAGAGGCCCTTTTCGGCGGCGAGCTTTTTGAGCATCACCTCATCCTCGAGCGAGACGTTGTCGCTGAAGATGAAGGCGGACAGTCCGTTCTCGAGCGCCTTTTTCGCCTCATGGGCCGCATAGTTGCCCGGCACCGAGATGATGGCGAGATTGGACTCGGGGTGGGCTCCGACCGCGCAGGGGATGGTCGTGTACTTGACCTCCTCGACGACCGCTGATTTGCTGCCGCCGGCGCTCATCTGGTCAATCGCCTCGATAACGGCATCGACCGCCGCATCCGCGGTGACCTCGAGCGAAACGATGAGATCGCCCGGGCCGGCCGCTTCCGCCTCGGGGGTGAGCCGTCCGACATCCGAGAGCACCGTCTTGTTGAGATCGGTGCCCATGACGACAACCGCCTGCTCGACGCCCTCGATCTTTTTAACAGCCTTGGTGGCCTGCATCAAAAAGATCGAGTCCATGTAGGTATTGGGACGGATGATGGTCCTGACCATGTTTGCATACACCTCTCTGTCTGAAATAGGGTCGCGGCGCCGGTTGCCCTAGCCGCGCGCGGTTAGATAATCGTAGACGCGGGTTGCCACCTCCACCTCCTCGTTGGTGGGAAGAACCCATACCTCGACGGATGAATCGCCGGTCGAAAGGCGGCGTTCCCCTTTGCCGGTCCGGTTGCTCGGAAGGTCGAGCTCGACACCCAGCACGGCGAGCTGCCGGCAGACCGCCTCCCGGACAAGGGCGGAATTCTCCCCGATGCCGCCGGTAAAGACGAGAAAGTCGAGCCCGCCCAGCTCGGCGTGGTACCCGCCGATGGTACGCACCAGGTTGGCGACAAAGACATCGATCGCCAGCTGGGCCCGCTCATCGCCGTTTTCCGCCGCCGCCTCGATATAGCGCATATCGTTGCTGACACCCGAGATGCCGAGCATACCGCCGTGTTTGACCAGCCCGTCCTGGATCTGGTCGAGCGACATGCCGAGGCTTAACAGGAAGGGCACCAGGCTGGTGTCGGTATCGCCCGCCCGGTTGGCATGCAGGATGCCGGTCTGGAGGGACATGCCGAAGCTGGTATCGACGCTCCTGCCGTCCAGGATGGCGCAGAGGGAACAGCTGCCGCCCAGATGGCAGGAAACCGCCCGGTAGTGCCCGTCTGTACGTTCGTTCAGCTGGCTGGCGATATAGCCGTGGGAGGCGCCGTGATAGCCCATCCGCGCGATGCCGAACCGCTCATACCAGTCGTAGGGGATGCCGTACATCCGGCGGGCGAGGGGAATGGTGCGGTGAAAGCCGGTCTCGAAGGAGCCGACCCGTCTGGCGTGCGGCAGGATCTTCTCAAACTGCCGGATTGCCTGCATATAGGGGCCGTTGTGGCTGCCGGCGATGCCCATGTAGAACTGCATCCCCTGCATGACCTCCTCGGTCAGCTCATGTACCGCGGGGTAGCCCTTGGCGAGGACGGTCTTGAAGCCGACCACCTCGATCTCCTCGATCGACCGGATGGCGCCCGTTCCCGTGCCGGTCAGGTCGCCGAGAAAGCGGGAGATGCCGCTGAGATAGTCGGGCACCGACTGGTTCTCCTCGTGGATCTCAACCCCGCCGGCCGGATTGCCGTAGTGGTAGATGGCGTCGTCACCGCCCACCCGCTCGATCTTGCCCTCGGCGAGCATCCTCTTCTCCGGCATATCG
>CASGDD010000201.1 GCA_949300115.1 uncultured Oscillospiraceae bacterium
CCTCGCCGCCGACCTCTGCGGCAGCGGCCCGGATGGGGAATGGCCGGGGGAGGCGATGATGGTGACCCCCAAGGAGATCGACCTGCTGATCGCCCGCGCCGCCCACATCCTCGCCCGCGCGCTCAATCTCGCCCTCCAGCCCGCCCTCACCCCCGAGGAGATCGACAGCCTAACCGCGCTGTAAATCCCATGGCTATGGCCGCTTCCCATCCGGCCGCCTTGCGGCGGCCTTTCGCGCGTGCTATACTTTTTGAAAAAGACGCGGCGGAGCGTTTCGCCGGATGGGGGGCAGCGGGATGGACCGTGCGGGGCTGGCGCGGTGGATCGATGAGCATTACCGGGTGGCGCCGGATTTTCCCTGGCGGGACCATCCCCGCTACGCGGTGTTCCGCCACAGCGGCAACCGCAAATGGTTTGCGCTGGTGATGGATCTGCCCAGGAGCAAGCTGGGGCTCGCGGGCGACGGCCGGTTGGAGATCGTCAATCTCAAGTGCGACCCGCTGCTGATCGGTTCCCTGCGGGGGGAGCCGGGCTTTTTTTCCGCCTACCATATGAACCGGGAGCGCTGGATCAGCGTCGCGCTGGACGGCAGCGTGCCGGGCGAGACCCTCGGGATGCTGCTCGCGCAGAGCTACGCCGCCACCGCACCGAAGGCGCGCCGCTAAGGCGCGTCCGGCGGTCGGATTTTGCCGCTTTGCAGGATAGATTCCTATCATCGTTTGATCTGCTAACGATATACCCAAATTCCACCGGCAAAGTTGGATGAAACGCGCATATTCGGTGTCACTTTTGTAAAAAGTATTGACAACGGCAGCCGGTTTTTCCATACTGGATGCTGGAGATCGTCGGGTGGCTGTCATGCGTCCGCGCATGGGCGGCCGTTTGCCGGTTTCCACTTAAGTTCCCTGTATGGGCGGGGCCCATACAACGAAAAAAGGAATCCAGAAGGAGTATGGAAAGGGAGAAAACCATGAAACGTCTTATCAGATTGTTTGCGATGCTTCTCTGCCTCTCGCTGGTTCTGGCTGCCTGTGGAACGTCGGAGACCTCCAGCTCGGCCGCGTCGTCGAGTGAGTCCGCTTCCACCGCCACCAGCAGCACCGCCGCCGCGAGCTCGGCTGCCTCGTCGGAGACCGCGGTCGCCGGCAAGGAGGGCGACACCTCGACGCTGGTCTACGCGGTCAACGCCGAGCCGGGCAAGATTGACCCGCAGAACAACGTCGTTCTGCCGGGCCTCATGATGGAGCGCCAGCTGTATGATCCGCTCGTCATGAAGGACCCCACGACGGGCGAGATCGTCCCCTCGCTCGCGACCGAGTGGGAGTGGGTGGATGATACCCACCTGCAGATGAAGCTGCGGGAGGGCGTTGTCTTCCACGACGGCACCCCCTTCACCGCCGAGGATGTCAAGTTCACCATCGGCCGGTTTGCCACCGGTTCGGCGACCTCCAGCCTCTACGCCCCCTTTGACGCCGAGAACACCGAAGTGGTCGATGATCACACCATCATCATCGCCTTCTCGACCCCCTACGCGCCGGCCCTCAATTTCCTCACCAACCCCCGCGCGCTGATCGTCTGCAAGAGCTGGGTGGAAGCGAACGGCGAGGAGGCCCTCAACCAGAACGCCAACGGCACCGGCCCCTTCAAGTTCCAGGAGTGGATCATCGGTTCGTCGGCCACCTTTACCCGCAACGAGAACTACTGGGGTGAAGGCGCCTCCTTCGAGACGCTGGTCATCCGCTTCATCATCGAGGACTCGGCTCGTATGATCGCGCTCGAGACCGGTGAGATCGACATGGCGAACGGCCTGCAGGATGCCGACATCAACCGCGTGCTCAACGGCGAGGTCGAGGGTGTCCACGGCTTTGCCGTCCCCGGTTACAAGATGTGGTACCTCGGCTTCAACGACGACTTTGAGCCGTTCCAGCACTACGAGGTCCGTCAGGCGATCGCCCACGCGGTCGACTGGGAAGCCGCCGTGGAGACCGCTGCCGGCAGCACCGGCCGTGTCGCCACCAGCAGCCTGGCTTCGACCGTCTGGGGCTATGTCGAGCAGGGCATCTACGAGTACGATCCCGAGCTTAGCAAGCAGCTGCTGGCTGAGGCGGGCTATCCCGACGGCTTTGACGTCACCATCGTCCACGAGGAGCTGCCCTATATCATCCGCCTGGTCGAGGTCATCCAGCAGGAGCTGGCCGAGGTCGGCATCAATGTGACCATTCAGGTGGTTGACACCGCGACCTGGAGCGAGATCACCATGCTCGGCAACGCCGATCTGTCGGTCGGTTCGATGACCGCCAACACCGGTGACCCCGCCCACGCCTACAGCCAGCTGGTTGGCTCGAGCGCCAACATCACCTTCAGCTGGGATGACGAGGAGTTCAACCGTCTCTGCGACGCCGGTCAGGTCGAGCAGGACGAGGAGAAGCGTGCCGAGATCTACGCGGAAGTTCAGAAGTACGTCTACGAGACCGCCGGCCATATCCCGATGTACGAAGGCGTCATCACCTACGGCGCCCGTGACTATGTCGAGGACTTCATCCCCGACGCCGGTTCGGTTCCCGAGATGTGGCACTGCAACATCATCGGTGCGTAATCGTCCCCTACAAGATGAAACCCGGATTCGGTTTTGAATCCGGCCGAAAGGAAGAGGCCGGTGCCCTAAGGGCGCCGGCCTCTTTGCTTTGCCCTCGGCGCCGCCGGGGGGATCAGGCGGCCTTGGGAAAATGTTCGGGGAGATGCGCGCATGACAAAAAGGGATGCACGGGATTGCCGTTTTGCGAGGGGGATTTGGGAATTTCTATCAGCGGAATTCCATCGCAATGGACGGGAAGGGGGGCATGAGGGG
>CASGDD010000202.1 GCA_949300115.1 uncultured Oscillospiraceae bacterium
CTGGCATTCGGCGGCCTCGCCTCCTCGGCACTCGATCGGGCGATGGAGGGGCTCACCGCCCAGAGCGAACGGCTGCCCGGCCCGGGTGGGTCCACCCTGCCCGCGCCGTCGGCCGACGGCCCGCTCGATGCCCCCGCACCCGCCGAGGAGGTCCCGCTGGTCGGCGGGCCGTTCGAGGGGCTGCCCTCCGAGCGGTTCGCCAGCATTCTGGCAGCCGGCACCTACTCGCTCGACTTCTCCTTCGACCTGATGGGCTTCTCGATCGCGGGACGACAGGCGGCCGACGGCGACCGGGCGATGGCCGAGCTCTCGATGTTCGGCATGCAGCTGGACACCCTCCAGATCGGATCGGTCAGCTATCTGATCAGCGATGAAAACCAGGCCTACGCAATCACCGATTCGGACAGCGCCCCCATCCAGCTGCCCACACCGGCCGACTATCAGAACCTCACCCACCTCGAAAGCCGCTCCGAGATGGTCGACGGCATCCAGTGCGACTGCGATACCTTCCTCGATCCGAGCGACACCACCCTCAAAATCTACACCCGGGAGGGGGAGATCTACGGCATCGGGCTGATTGAACCCACCCTCGGGATGGATATCCTGCTGCGCATCCGCAACTTCTCCGCCACGGTGCCCGAAGGGCTGCTCGAACTGCCCGAGGGCTACCGGGAGGTCAGCGAAAGCGAGCTCGGCGAGCTGACCGGCGGCTTCGGACTGTTCGGGTGATCGCCATGCGGGATTGCTTTCTCACCACCGCGCGTCTCGGCTTCTCCCACTGGCATCCCGATGACCGGCCGCTCGCCCACCGGCTCTGGGGCGATCCGGAGGTCACCCGGCTGATCGTCCAGGGCGGGGTGATGACCGCCGCGCAGATCGACGCCCGCCTTGCCGACGAGATCGCCCGCCAGGATACATACGGCATCCAGTACTTCCCCCTCTTCCGGCTGGCCGACGGGCAGTTTGCCGGCTGCTGCGGGCTGCGCCCCTGGTCGGGGCCGGAGGAGGCGCTCGAACTGGGCTTCCATCTCCGCCCCGCCTTCTGGGGGCAGGGCTATGCCCACGAGGCGGCCGCCGCGATGATCGGCTACGCCTTCCGTGACCTCCACGCCCCCGCGCTGATCGCCGGGCATCACCCCGACAACCATCGCTCACAGGCATTGCTTGCCCGCCTCGGCTTTGTCCATCTGCGGGACGATTTCTATCCCCCCACCGGGCGTTACCACCCGACCTACCGGCTGCTGCCCTGATCCCGCCTTCCCCCTCCGGGCCTCCCCGCCCGGAGGTTTTTTGCATATTTATTCATTTTATGTGGATTTTCCTTTTCAAGGCTATATCTCCACAAAAAGGAATATACTGGGGTGCAATCGTTTGTAAGGAGCCATTTCCCCTGCTCATTCACTGTACAATCGTAAAGTATCCCCCTCGGTGTCATCTATATTACTTAAACTTTCGCACGTTTTTCTTGCTATTTGTCGATTTTCTCTAAATTTATTCTTGCACTTTTCTTCATGAATCGGTATAATGTTTACATTGTACCAGCCGGCTATTGCTGGATCGCTCCTCGTGGATTCAGTTGATAGATAGAAGGAAATCGAATAAAGGGAGGATAACCACATGAGACGTATCTCCAGGCTTCTTGCCATGCTGCTCTGTCTCGCGCTCCTGCTCTCCGCCTGCGGCGGCGGCACCACCGAATCCAGCAGCAGCGCGGCAGCGGAAAGCTCCACCGCCAGCACCGAAAGCTCCGCCTCGAGCAGCGGCCTCAGCGCCACCTCGGGCGGCACCACCGAGACCGAGATCGCGGTGAAGGCCGACCCCAACTCGATCGTCGCGGCGGTCAACACCGAGCCCGGTAAGCTCGATCCGCAGAACAACGCCTCGATCACCGGCATCATGGTCGAGCGGCAGATCTTCGAGCCGCTCATTGACAAGGATCCGGCCACCGGCGAGCTGGTTCCCTGCCTCGCCACCGAGTGGAGCTGGGACGACGACACCCACCTCCGCCTCAAACTCCGTGAGGGCGTCACCTTCCACAACGGCGAGGACTTCACCGCCGAGGACGTGCTCCTCACCCTCGAGCGGATGCAGGTCGGTTCGGCTTCCGCGTCCCTCTACGCCACCTTCGATCCTGCCAACTCGGTCGCTGAGGACGATTACACCGTCATCATCGCCTTCACCACCCCCTTCGCGCCGGCCCTTAACTTCCTTACCAACGGCCGCGCCTACATCATCCCCGCCGACTACATGAATGAGAACGGCGACGACGCGCTCAACCAGAACCCGATCGGCACCGGCCCGTTCGAGTTTGTCGACTGGACCATCTCGAGCCACGTCAACATGAAGCGCTATGAGAACTACTGGGGCGAGAAGCCGACCTTCGAGAACCTCCAGGTCCGCTTCATCACCGATGACACCGCCCGCGGCATGGCCCTCGAGACCGGCGAGCTGGATGTTGCCTTCATGATCCAGGAGACCGACATCAACAGCATCCTCAACGGTGAGGTCCCCCACATCAACGGCTACATGGTCCCCGGCCAGCAGGTCAACTACTTCGGCTTCAACGAGAACAACGTCCCCGCCTTTGCGGACATCCGTGTCCGCCAGGCGCTCGCCCACGCGGTTGACTGGGAATCCGCCCTCTTTGCCGCCAACGGCGACATCTTCTCCCTCTGCCAGAGCTGTATCGCCCCGACGGTCGACTACTATGTGCCCATCGGCAGCTATGAGTACGACGTCGAGAAGGCCAAGCAGCTGATGGAGGAGGCCGGCTACGGCGACGGGCTGACCTTCAACTGCATCGAGGAAGAGGTCCAGGCTTCGGTCCGTCTGCTGGAGATCCTCCAGTCCTACTGGGCGGAGATCGGCGTGACGATGGAGATCCAGGTCGTCGACTCGGCCACCTGGCAGGAAGCCAACATGAACGGCACCTCGGATACCTCCATCTGCAACATGGCCGCGACGACCGGTGACCCGCACCACACGCTGGTCAACGTCGTGGCGGCCGGCGCGAACATCACCGGCAAGGTCACCGACGAGCACTTCAACGAGCTCGCCAACGAGGCGATGGCCGAGATGGATGAGACCCGCCGCGCCGAGCTCTATGAGGAGCTGCAGCAGTACATGTACGACAACGTCTTCCAGATCCCGATGTTCGTCAAGATGGTCACCTACGGTGTCTGGGACTACATCGACGGCTTTGTCGCCGACCCCGGCCAGCAGGTCCGCTTCGCCGACATCACCATCAAGACCGCCTAAATGTTTGCCGCATGACGGCGCCCTGTTATACAGCATAAATGTATAACCCATATCGCCCCGGCCTGTAGAAGGTCGGGGCGATTTTTATGCGCATAGTACTGCATATCCCCTCCCCATTCGACCGAATATCCCCCTTTTTTCCCTGGCAATCGATCCCATCCCGCATATTTACCCGCCTTCCCTCCGATAAAGGCCCCCTCTTCCTTTGTTCAATTCGCCCATTCCGCCCCTTTGAAAGGGCGTTTCGTTTGTAAAAATATTCGATTTTTACGCTTTCTATGCATAAAAAGATTGCACTCCCCGGCAAAGGCTGATACAATAAGAATCGTATTCAGCGCTGCCGTCCGGCGCCGGGAGGAACCCTTTCCCCGCCGACCTGCCCCGGGCAGCGAAAGGCGCGCCGGAACGGGTGCTTTTCCCGCCGCCGCGCCGACCAAGGGAGGCTACACCATGAAATACGCAATCCGTCTTTTCGCCATGCTGCTCTGCCTGACGTTCGTCCTCACCGCCTGTGATGTTGACGCCGCGTCGAGTGCCGGCAGTTCGTCCGTCACCTCGGGCAGCACCTCGACCAGCGCGACCGCGTCCAGCGAGACGAGTGAAAGCGCCGCCGACACGGGCGTTGCCCAGAAGGCCGACCCCACCACCATCGTCGCCGCGGTCAACACCGAGCCCGGCCGGCTCGACCCGCAGCAGAACGCCTCGATCGCCGGCATCATGGTCGAGCGGCAGATCTTCGAGCCGCTCATCGACAAGGATCCTGAGACCGGTGAGCTGGTTCCCTGTCTCGCGACCGAGTGGAGCTGGGACGATGACACCCATCTGCGCGTAAAGCTCCGCGAGGGGGTCAAGTTCCACAATGGCGAGGACTTCACCGCCGAGGACGTCATGGTCACCCTCGAGCGGATCAAGACCGGTACCGCCTCCGCCTCCCTCTACGGCGCCTTCGATGCCGAGAATTCGGTCGCTGAGGACGATTACACCGTCGTCATCGCCTTCTCCTCCCCCTTCGCCCCCGCTCTCAACTTCCTCACCAACGGCCGTGCCTACATCGTGCCGGCGGACTACATCGCCGAGAACGGCGACACCGTCCTCGATCAGAGCCCGGTCGGCACCGGCCCCTTCAAGTTTGTCGACTGGACGGTCTCCAGCCATCTTAACATGGTGCGCAACGACGAATACTGGGGCGACAAGGCCAGCTTCGAGAACCTGCAGATCCGCTTCATCACCGATGATACCGCCCGCGGCATGGCCCTCGAGACCGGCGAGCTGGATATCGCCATCTCGCTGCAGGAGTCCAACCTCACCAGCATCATGAACGGCGAGGTGCCCCACATCACCGCCTACAATGTCCCCGGCCAGCAGGTCAACTACTTCGCCTTCAATCCGCTGAACATCGCCGCCTTCGAGGATGTCCGGGTCCGTCAGGCGATGGCCCACGCGGTCGATTGGGAGGCTTCCCTCTCGGCGGCCAACGGCGCCCTCTTCCTGCCCTGTGAGAGCTGTCTCGCGCCGACCCTCGACTACTACTACGCGGCCGGCACCTATGAGTACGATGCCGAAAAGTCGAAGCAGCTGCTTGAGGAGGCCGGCTACGGCGATGGCTTCTCCTTCACCTGCGTCGTCATGGAAAGCCAGCCGTCCGTCCGGCTGCTCGAAATCCTCCAGCAGTACTGGGCGGAGATCGGGCTGTCGATGGAGATCACCGTTGTCGACACCGCCACCTGGATGGAGGCGCTCAACAACGGCAGCTATGACACCGCGCTCGGCAACATGACCGCCACCACCGGCGATCCCCACCACGCCATCAGCGTCTACCTCGAGGACGGCGTCAACGTCATCGGCAAGATCACCGACGAGGAATTCAACGAGCTCGCCGACGCTGCGATGGTCGAGATGGACAACACCAAGCGCGCCGAGCTGTACAAAGAGCTGCAGCAGTGCATGTACGACAAGGTCCTGCAGATCCCGATGTTCGTCAACACCTCGACCTACGGGGTGTGGGATTACATCGACGGCTTCTATCCCGACGCCGGCCAGCAGCTGAAATTTGTCGATATGTCGATTATCACCGCCTAGGCGGTCGATCCCAAATTCTTTCATTCCTTCATTCGGTCCGGCGGTATCCTCCCCCGGACACGGAAAAGAGCGCTCCGCCCTCCAGCGGGGCGTCCTTTTATGCCCGCAGGCCACGGCAGATCCCATTCGCCCCCGATCCTGCCGGCCTCCCCACGCAAAATCCGCCACGCGGTATCCAAATACTCTCCGAAACCGCCGGATCGCCGCCGCCCGCGCGATCTTCCGGCGGCTTTTCTTCTGATAAAGATTTTTTAAGGCAGCATGTGAAATCGCCCTCTTGTTTTCTCCCCGCCGACTCTGTCCGCGCTCCGAAGTACTGAACCATATAAATATAGCTAAAATAAATTCTATATATTCGTCACTTTTAGAGATTTCGACCGGAAACTCTTGCCTTTCACAGCCAAAAGTGTTAAATTTCAGACAACCGCTCCCTTCTCCTGCCGGAGAGGCGAGAAGCCCTTCACCCGTCCCCCGCGGCATCCAAGAGAGTGGTTTTTCCAATCGAAAAGATGCAAATCGAAATCAAGGAGGGGACCTTATGAAACGTATGACACGTCTGCTTGCTATGCTGCTCGCGCTGACGCTCCTGCTCACCGCCTGCGGCGGTGGCACCACCAGCGAATCCTCCAGCCAGGCGGCTGCTTCGAGCAGCGCTTCCTCGAGCGCCGTCTCCGCCGGCAGCCAGAGCGCCACCTCGGGCGGCGCCGTCTCGGATGAGGTTGCGAAGAAGGCCGATCCCAACTCGATCGTCGCCGGCTTCAACACCGAGCCGGGCAAGCTCGATCCGCAGAACAACGCCCAGATCGTCGGCATCATGGTCGAGCGGCAGATCTTCGAGCCGCTCATCGACAAGGATCCCGAGACCGGCGAGCTGGTTCCCTGCCTCGCCACCGAGTGGAGCTGGGATGACGACACCCATCTGCGCCTCAAACTCCGCGAGGGGGTCAAATTCCACAACGGCGAGGACTTCACCGCCGAGGATGTCATGCTCACCCTCGAGAGGATGAAGGTCGGCTCGGCTTCGGCCTCCCTCTATGCCCCCTTCGATCCGGAGAATTCGGTCGCTGAGGACGATTACACCGTCGTCATCGCCTTCACCGGCACCTTCGCCCCCGCCCTCAACTTCCTCACCAACGGCCGTGCCTACATCGTACCGGCAGATTATCTGAATGAGAACGGCGACGACGCCCTCAACCAGAACCCGATCGGTACCGGCCCGTTCAAGTTCGTCGACTGGACGGTTTCCAGCCACCTCAATATGGTGCGCAACGACGAATACTGGGGCGAGAAGGCCAGCTTCGAAAACCTCCAGATCCGCTTCATCACCGACGACACTGCCCGCGGCCTGGCCCTCGAGACCGGCGAGCTGGACATCGCCGCGATGATCCAGGAGGCGGACGTCAACAGCATCCTGGACGGCGAGGTTCCGCATGTCATGGGTTACATGGTCCCCGGCCAGCAGGTCAACTACTTCGGCTTCAACGCGGCCAACGTCCCGGCCTTTGACGACATCCGGGTCCGCCAGGCGATGGCCTACGCGGTCGACTGGGAAGCGGCCCTCTTCGCGGCCAACGGCGAAATCTTCTCCCTCTGCGAGAGTTGCGTCGCCCCGACCATCGACTACTACTTCCCCGCCGGTCACTATGAATACGACGTCGAGAAGGCCAAACAGCTGATGGAGGAGGCCGGCTACGCCGATGGACTCTCCTTCAACTGCATCGAGGAGGAGGTTCAGCCCTCCATCCGGCTGCTCGAAATCCTCCAGCAGTACTGGGCCGAGCTGAACATCACAATGGAGATCCAGGTGGTCGACACCGCGACCTGGCAGGAGTCCAACATGAACGGCACCTCGGACACCTCGATCTGCAACATGACCGCGACGACCGGTGACCCGCATCACTCGCTCAACGGCATGCTCGCCACCAGCTCGAACATCACCGGCAAGATCACCGACGAGCATTTCAACGATCTCGCCAACGAGGCGCTGGCTGCGCTGGATGAGACCGAGCGCGGTGAGATCTACGCCGAGCTGCAGCAGTATGTCTATGACAACGTCTTCATCATCCCGATGTTTGTCAAGATGATCACCTACGGTGTCTGGGACTACATCGACGGCTTTGTCGCCGATCCCGGCCAGCAGGTCAAGTTCGTCGATATGTCGATCAAGACCGCCTAAACCGCTGCCGGCTTTCCGGTAGATCTGTTCGCAAAGAATCTTTTTCCCCCGTGCCCCGGCATAAGCCGGGGCACTTTTATGTCTTCCTCCGGCATAAGCCGGGGCACTTTTGTATCTTCTCCGCACCGGCCAACCGCGCCGCATATTCTCCCATTTTCCCGGAAAAAGATCCTCCGCCCCCTCTGTATGTTTTATCTAAAAACAATCTTGTATCTTCGTGGATTCTAGAGATTTGCACCCCCATCTCCCCCTCTTATCTTGTCTTCGCCCTCGGAAAGTATTAAACTGTGCTCAGGATGTGGCACATATTGCCGTCTTTTTCCTGCCGATTGTCGGCGGATATGCGGTCAGGTACATCCCCCAAAGCGTACAGACCCAACATCACAAAGGAGGATCCCCGTATGAAACGAACGACACGCCTACTTGCTCTGCTGCTCGCGCTGACCCTGTTGTTGTCCGCCTGCGGCGGCGGCGAATCGTCCTCGAGCCAGGCGGCCGCCTCGGGCAGCAGCGCTTCGAGCACCGCAAGCACCGCCAGCTCGGAGAGCACCGCCTCGGGTGCGTCCGGCGGCGAGATTGCCGTCAAAGAGGACCCCAACTCGATTGTCGCCGGTTTCTTCTCGGAGCCCGGCCGTCTCGATCCGCAGTACAACGTCGAGATTGTCGGCACCATGATCGAGCGGCAGATCTATGAGCCGCTGGTCGACAAAAACCCCGAGACGGGTGAGATCGTCCCCTGTCTGGCCACCGAGTGGGAATGGGTGGACGACACCCATCTGCGCCTCAAGCTCCGCGAGGGGGTCAAGTTCCACAACGGCGAGGATTTCACCGCCGATGACGTCCTCTACACCCTCGATCGCATCCAGGTCGGCTCGGCTTCGGCCGCCCTCTACAGCGCCTTTGACGCCGAAAATTCGACTGCCGAGGACGATTACACCGTCATCATCGCCTTCACCTCCCCCTTCGCGCCGGCTCTCAACTTCCTAACCAACGCCCGCGCCTACATGGTACCGAAGGATTTTGTCGAGGAGAATGGCGACAACTGCCTCGATCAGAACCCGGTCGGCACCGGCCCCTTCAAGTTTGTCGAGTGGGTCATCTCCAGCCACTGCGACATGGTCCGCAACGATGAATACTGGGGCGAGGCGCCCGCCTTTGAGAACCTCAAGATCCGCTTCATCATCGACGACACCGCCCGCAACGTCGCGCTCGAGACGGGTGAGCTGGATATCGCCGTCCAGATCCAGGAGACGGATATCAACAACATCGTCGAGGGCAATGTGCCGCATCTCGTCGGCTACAAGGTCCCCGGCCTGCAGGTCAACTACTTTGCCTTCAACGGCAACAATGTCGAAGCGTTTAACGATCTGCGGGTGCGCCAGGCGATGGCCCACGCGGTCGATTGGGAGACCGCCCTCTACGGCGCCAACGGCGATATCTACCAGCCGATCGACAGCTGCATCCCGCCGATTGTCGACTACTACAACCCGACCGGCACCTACGCCTATGATGTCGAGCAGGCAACGCAGCTGCTGGAGGAAGCGGGCTACAGCGACGGCTTCTCCTTCAACTGCATCATCAACGACACCCCGGCCATCGTCCGGCTGTTCGAGATCCTCCAGTCCTACTGGGCGGAGGTCGGCATCACGATGGAGATCCAGTCGGTCGACACCGCCACCTGGCAGGAGTCGCTCGTCACCGGCACGGCGGACACCTCCCTTTCGAACATGACCGTCACCACCAGCGACCCGCACCACGCGATCAGCAATCTGCTCGGGACCAGCACCAACATCGTCGGCAAGATCACCGATGAGCACTTCAACGAGCTGGCCAACCAGGGCCTCTCGGCGATGGATGAGACCGAGCGCGGTGAGATCTACGCCGAGCTGCAG
>CASGDD010000203.1 GCA_949300115.1 uncultured Oscillospiraceae bacterium
GTTCGGAACGCAGCGGCGCAAGACAGCCCGGACTTCCATCGCCCGGGCTGTCGGTCTCGAGGAGCGCACGCATCCAGGGTTTATCCTGTCTAGCCGTGCGCCCTTGTTGCCGGGGAATTATTTTGCGTTCATTCTGCTCAAACCTCCGTCCCCTGTCGGCATATTGGCAATATAGGAGCCTTCCACCGCAGGAACATCATAGGCGCCGTAGTCTTTGAATCCATTTTCCCCTTCCGCTTCGGGCAGCTCAACATAGAAGCGGTAGTACGGCATATAGTACGCTTCCGATTCCCCTGTCCGGTAGATGAGTTCAACTTTTCATACAAAACGTGGCGTAATGTTCCGATGGAGGTATGGCCTCATGCTATTCGGAAATCCGCAGATAAATCTATTGCTTTCCGCGAAGGGCAAAAACATAACGGGTACTCGGCTTTCACCGAATACCCGTTATCTCGTTTGCCAACCCCGTTTGACAGATGCCATCCTCGTAATTTCTGGAATTACTTTCCTATGAGCATCCCTGCAAGGCCGGGGTTCCTGTGCTGTTGACAGCCGTGAGCCTATTCCCCGCGAAGCTCCCGCAGGCAGTTTTCACAGATATTGCGGTTTTTGAAGACGGTCACATGGTTCGCCTCGCCACAGAAGATACAGGACGGCTCATACTTCTTCAGCACGATGTTGTCCCCCTCCACGTAGATCTCGAGGGAGTCCCGCTCCCCGATATCCAGCGTGCGCCTCAGCTCGATCGGCAGTACGATCCTGCCCAGCTCATCCACCTTTCGAACAATCCCTGTCGATTTCATAAAACAAACCTCCCATCCTGCGGTACCTTGTCGATTGGTACCCTCTTTAATATAACGGAAAGCACCAGAATTGTCAAACTATTCCTAGGAAAAAACTAGGAAAATTCTTTTTCCCACAAAATTCTTTTCCGTCTATCCCCAGAACTCGTCGCATACGATCAAGAGAAGGGCCGATTGTGCGCCCCGACCGGGCCGGCAGCTGCGGGCCGCGCGGTTCGGTTGGAAAAGCACGGCCGCGTGTGGATGAAAAGGGGGACTTTGCGATGATGACCTGGATCTTCTCCGGCATGGTGATCCTCGCGACACTGACCGGGCTTGCCACCGGGCGAATTGAGGCGGTCTCGAATGCCGCGCTGGAGGGGGCGGCCGAAGCGGTGACCCTCTCGATCTCGCTGCTCGGCGCGCTCTGTCTGTGGAACGGGATCATGCGGGTGGGCGAGGCGGCGGGGCTCACCGCCCGGCTCAGCCGGCTGTTCCGGCCGCTCCTGCGGCTGCTCTTCGGCCGGGAACTCGATCCCGACGGGCCGGCCGCGCGGGCGATCACCCTCAATCTCTCGGCCAACCTGCTGGGGCTTGGCAACGCGGCCACCCCCTTCGGGCTGGCCGCCATGAAGGAGCTCGACCGGCTCAATCCCCATCCCGAAACGGCCAGCCGGGCGATGGTGATGTTCGTCGTACTGAATACCGCCTCGATCGAGCTGATCCCCGCGACCGCCATCGCGCTGCGGCAGCAGAACGGATCGGCCGCCCCCGCCGAGATCCTGCCCGCCGTCTGGATCGTCTCGCTGCTCTCCGCATCCGCCGCGCTGGCCGCCGCCCGGCTGTTGACCGCCCGAGATCCGCGTCGCCGGGCGGGGCGGCGATGAGCGGGATGCAGACGGTCAGCGCCGCCGTCCTCCCCCTCGTCCTCTGCCTCATGCTCGGCTATGGGCTGGCATCCCGCGTCCGGGTCTTCGACCTCTTCCTCGAGGGGGCCAAGGAGGGCATCACGGTCACCCTGCGGGTGCTGCCCGCGCTGGTCGCCATCCTGGTGGCCGTCCAGATGCTGCAGGCCAGCGGCGCGCTCGATCTGCTCACCGGCCTGCTTGCCCCGCTGCTGGGACTCGCCGGCATCCCCGCCGAGGTCATCCCGTTGGCCATCCTCCGCCCCATCTCGGGCAGCGGATCGCTCGCCATTGTCGACTACCTGCTCAGCCACTACCACCCCGATTCGCTCATCGGCCGGATCACCAGCGTCATGCAGGGATCGACCGAGACCACCTTCTACACCATCGCCATCTACTACGGCGCCACCCGTGTCCGGCAGACCGGCCGCACCCTGCCCGCTGCGCTCACGGGGGATCTCGTCGGCTTTATCGCCAGCGCGGTCGCCGTCCATCTGCTGTTCGGCGGATAGCGCGGTCTCCCACTGCTCCCTATGCCGGAGGACGTATCCGGCCGCGCCGCGTATACATCGGCGGCCCAGGCAAGCCCCAGCGCACTCGAGCGCTGCGCCTCCGGAAGGGATCTCGAAATCCAGCCTCGCGCCGATGCTCCTGCCAGTAAAGCGGTGTCCCTTGTCCTTCCACAACTTCCACAACATGCGATAGCCTGCCGGGAAGGGGATTCGTTTCGCAGCAATTTCCGGCTTGCGCGCGGAATCTCCCCGCCTTTTGCTTTTTTGCCCCCCGACGGCGCCCGACGCCGCAAAGCCCGAAGGGCGCAAAAAATCCCCCGCCCATACCCGGTCGGTACAGACGGGAGATCGATCGATGATCGCATTACAACAGCAGACTGCCCAGCTGGTAGACAGCAAAGGCGGCTGTCCAGCCGATCAGCAGCTGGTAGAAGAGCACCGCCGCGGTCATGCGGAAGGATTTCACCGCACGTCCGGTCGCCACCATGCCGGCGACGCAGGGATTCAAAAAGAGCAGCAGGGTCATGAAGGCGCAGGCGTTGAGCGGGGTAAACAGTTCCGCCACCAGCGCGGCCGCACCGGCCGTACCGGCCAGCGCCCCCAGCGTTCCCGGCACCGTCTCCTTGGCAAGCAGCGCCGCCAGCAGCAGCGCCGCCGCCCGCCAATCCCCCAGCCCGATCGGGGACAGCAGGGGGGCGAGCAGGTTGCCGATCCGGGCGAGGATGCTCTCCCCCGCCGCAGCCGGCGCCAGCGTCAGATCGAAGCTGCCGAGCAGCCAGACGAGCATCCCGGCCGCCAGCACAAGCGGCAGCGCGTCGAGCAGAAAGTCATGCGCCGAACGGGAGAGCCGGCCGCGGATCTGGGCGGAATCGGGGCGATGGATGGGGGAGACGGTCATGATGGGGGCCGCCAACCGCGCCTTGGTCAGCGTCGTATAGAGGAAGGCGGTCAGCAGTCCGGCCGCGACGCCGCCCCGATCGAAAAGGAACATCCAAAGCGG
>CASGDD010000204.1 GCA_949300115.1 uncultured Oscillospiraceae bacterium
CGTCCGGCTTACCGCGATCGAGCGGGCGGATGGGACGTCGCTCTTCGACCGCTTTTCCGTTTCCTATGAGGGACTTACCGAGGGAGCGGTGACGCTGGATGCCGCGGGAAGCCGGGTGACGGTTGTCACCGCGCCGCGAACCGTCCGGCTGACCGTTGCGCTGACGGCGGAGGGAATGCCGGACACGCCGCTGACCTTCCGGTTGACCGATGAAGCGGGAACACCGGCGGTCTGGTCGGAGCTCACCGGCGGTGAGACGGTTGCAGGACAGCCGGGCGCCTTTGGCCTTCTGCCGGGCAGGACGGCGGTGATCGAGGGATTGCCGGCGGGCGAACGCTATCAGCTGGCGATCGATGCACCGGCGGGGATGGCGCTGTCCCATCGGGTGGGGGAAGGCCCCTCCCAATCGGGCGGCACGCTGAGCCTGACACTGGATACGGACAGCCAGGTAGCGGTGCTGGCCACGCCGGTCTCCTCGCCCCGGCTGACCCTTTACGGGACGGTGACCGGTTTCGCGCCCGGGTATACCAGCGGCGACCGGTATACCCTTGTGATCGAAGGCCCCTTCCGTCAGCCGGACGGCAGCGTCCGGACGGAGCGGCGATCGCTGGATTTTGTCCATACCGCCAAGGATCCCGTGGGGACGGCGGCGCAGCCGGCCGTCTACGCGGCGGAGACCGCCTATCCCGCCGGTTCGACGGTCGCGATTCCCGACACGGTGTGGGGCGGGCGGTATACGATTACGGCGGATACCGAGGGGGAGCCGGATGACTATCAGCTGACCCGGCGGGGATTGGACGGAGAGGGCGTGACCCTCACCGCCGACCGGCAGATCGAGCTGGTGTGGGAACGCCAGCCGGTTTCGCTCACCCTTCGCCAGCAGGCCGATCGCTCTGAATCCCCGACGGAGGGGGTGCGCTACAGCTACCAGCTGACCGGCAGCGGAGGGATGCCGCTCGATCTGACCGGCAAAATCACCCTGACCGGCGACGGGGATTCCGACCGGGCGGCGGAAGGGATCCTCTCGCTGGCGGAGGGCAGTAGGGCGACCCTCGGCCCGCTGCGGGCGGGCGAGGCGCTCCAGCTTCGGCTGGTCGCGGTCACCGGCGCGGAAGCGGACTATTTCGATCTGGATTGCGCAGGCGCGCCGGTGGAGGAGGGTACCGTCCTTCTCCGTACCGGCGTCAACGAGACGGCCCAGCTGACCGCTTCGCGTAAGACGGGCGCTGCCCTGGCCATCCGTTGGGAGGTCGACGGCTATCATACGGCGGAGGACCGCTTTACCCTGACCCTGAATGGCCCGGGTATGGGCGAGGAGGGACGGATTCTCACCTTCTCTTCCGATCCCGCGGCGGCCACCGTCTACCGGCAGGATACCGACCATTACCGGCTGGGACATACGATTGAGATACCGGTGCTCTATGGCGGCGGCTATGCTGTCAACATCGCGCCCAATGCGGTTTTCGAGACGACAACCGGCGGGAGATCGGCGGTTGCGTTTGGGTTGACGATCACCGACAGATCTTTTGTCCCGTTAAAAAGCACCCGCAAATCGGGCGAACTCAGCGTCCGCTGCTGGCCGGACGCGGTGGATCCGACGGCGGAAATGACCGTTGCGGTGACCGGCCTGTTTGAGGATGGGATGGACTATGCGGTCGAAACCCGGACGCTGACCTTTGCGGCGGATGGCACCGCTACCGTCTATCGCCCGGCGGGACGTTACCGGTGGGACCGCGCGGTCACCCTGCCCGGTGCGGTCTATGGTACCGACTATCGGGTGGAGATCCAGCCGGCCGACGGCTATACCGTCACCTTTGCCCCGGAGGGGGAGACGGACGGCGACGCGCGGGTCTATACCTTGGGGGAGCGGACGGCGGTCACCCTTTCGGAAACCCGCGATCGCACCGGCAGGGTGGTGATTGCGGCCGAGCGGGAGGCGGACGACCGCTGGCTGCCGGAGGATGCCCATCTGACCTTCCGGCTGACCGACGGGGACGGAGCGCCCCTCCGCCTGGAGGACGCGGTAATCACATCCGCGGGGACGGGAAACTTCTATTGGGTCAATCGCGCGGAGGGCACCTTTGCCCTCGGGCTGGGCGGGAAGCTGACGATTGACGGCCTGCCGACCGGTGAACCGCTGCGGCTGACCGCGCAGGAGGAGGGCTGCCGGATTCGATACCGGCGGCCGGATGCGGAACCGGTTGAGGCGGATAGCCTGCTTTTGACGGCGGATACGGCGGGGGATGCCGTGACCGTCCTCACCTCCGCCCGGCTGGAGACGGTGACCCTGCGCCAGCAGCGGGCGTCGGGAGATCGGGTGATCCGGGCGGATGACCGCTTTGCCTTTGCGCTCTTTTGGGAGGGTGCGCCGCTCGATCTGGAGAGGGCGGAGGCCGCCTTCCTCTCGACGGCGGAGGGCGCCATCCTCGACGCGCCGGCGGGCGAACTTCAGCTGGCGGCGGAGGGTGGTATGACCCTGCGGCTGCCGGTGGGCGGACGGCTGTCGGTACAGCAGACGGGCGCATCCTACGGCGATCTGGCGAACTATACGGTCGAGATCAGCGGCGGCCAGCAGTCCGGACGGACGGGAACGGCGGTGGTGCGGACGGGAGGCCTGACGATGACGGTGCAAAACCGTTACCGGACGGCGGGCGCGCTGACCCTGCTGCCGATGCTGGAAGGGGAACCGGCGATCGACCGCACGGTTGCCCATATTCGGGTGGAGGGAATCTTCGCCGGTCCGGAGGGGCGGCAGGAGACCAGCCGGGAGTTCACGGTGATTGCCGACCCGGCGATGAAGGCGGCTGCCCGGGGAACGGCCATCAGCTGGAACCGGCCCCATACCCTGTCGAACGGCATCTATGGCGAGCGCTACCGGGTGACCCTGCTGGACATCGAAAATGACACGATTGCATGGGACGCGGCGGCGCTGGCGGATACCGACTGCTATCGCGTCGAGCTGTCCACCGAGACAGGCTGGCGGGAGGCGGAAGGCGGCGACAGCGAACCGCTGGGCGCCCTCGGGCTCTCCCTCTCGCTGCGGATCACCCGCCGGACGGTGACGGTGGAGGTGACGCCCTCCCGCATGGACGGGACGGTGCTGCGGCCGGATGACCGCTTCCGCTTTGCCCTGACCGGCCCCTCGGGCGGCTATCCGCTGACGGTGGGACCGGAAGGCAGCCTGATCCTGCCCGCGTCGGGCGGATTGGTGGCGGGCACGGTGGGCGAATTCGAGCTGCCTGCCGATCGGACGGCGGTGCTCTGCCTGCCGATGGGCAGCCGCTACACCCTGACCGAGCGCTCGGTCCGTCCGGGCGTTCAGGGGGATGGCGAGATCGCACTCGATCAGTTTGCCGTCGATTATCAGGTGGACGGCACCCGGAAGGAGGGCACCCGTTGGGATTTCCTCGCGTCGGAGGACTGCGCGGTGACCTTCCTGCATACACCCCGCGCGACCGCCGGACTACGGCTGGCGCTGACGCTGGACGATCCCTATGAACCGGGCGAACTGGCGGCCATGCTTGCGGTCGAGGGATACTTTGCCTCGCCGGAGGGCGCGCGCCGGGAGGTGCGGCGGCTGGAGCTGCCGGCGGACGGCGGAACGATGGTGATCCCCGATGTGCTCTACGGCCACCGCTACACGATCACCCAGACGACCCTCCTGTCGGACGGCGGTGTGAACGACCGCGGCGACTGCTACCTCACGACGGTGGGGATGGGAACCCGCTTGGCCGGGAACGGGTATCAGACCGTCCGGCTGGCGGAAGAACCGGTGGAGGTGGCGGTGCGCAACATCCGCAGAACCGGCACCCTCCATCTGCAGCTGTCCGCGGTGGCGGCCGGAGCGGGGGAGACCCGGCTGCATATCACGGCCGACGGGATGCCGCTTGCCTTCCTGTCCGACGCGGCGGGCAGCTATTCCTTCGATCGGGCGGGGACGGTGCGCGCGATTCCCCTTTCCGCGAGCGAAGGATGCACCGTTGCCGGGCTGCCCTATGGCGCTGTGATCCGATTGACCGCGGCCCAGTCCACCGGCGCGCCGGCGGCCGAGATGAGCCTTCGTTTCGACGGACAGAGCGGGGCGGAACAGACCGTCCGGCTCGAACCGCTTCCGGCCGACCGGCCGTCCGCTCCGACGCAGTATCGATGGACCGGCCCGATAGGCGGTGGATATCCGGAATACTGGGCGCAGGTACCCGCGACATCCGACGAAGCCCCCGAAATACCGGAGGGGGAGACGGCCACGGCATCGCCGCCCACCGCGTCGGCCGCTGGGACATCAACCCCGGTCTCCTCCGCGGCGTCGGGAGAGCAAGCCGCGATCGAGGATGCCCCCGCATCCTCCACGGCCGCCGTTTTCGAGGAATCTGCGGCCGCGCCGTCTGCGCCGCGTGCGGATTCGGCATCGCGGACAGAGGGGGCGGCTTCGCTGGCCTGGCTCTGGATTCCCCTGGGGATGCTGCTTGCGGGTGGGCTGGTCTGGCTGATCCTCCTCTGCCGGCGGTATTTCTGATGGCAGATTGCGCTGTCCAAACCAGCGGTCAACGGGTGGTTTGCCGAAGCCCCCAGAGGGGGCATACCGGCAGCCCCACGGAAGGGAGACTGAAGGACTATCCTCCCATCCCTTGCCCCGATGCGGGCAAACCGGTTATTTTCGTTTCCCGATCTATTGCTGTAGGCGGACTACCCCTCGCGGAATTTTCCGAGTCCCCGTGTGGGGCGGGTACTCTTGTGGTTGTGGGATCGACACAAATTCTTCAGCATACGATCGGCCGAGGCTTTCATGTTTACCCCCGAGAGCGGGGAGATGCTGCACCGAAAGGCAACAAAACGCCCGCGCGGTTCCCAGACGGAATCGGGCGGGCGATGTGTGTGTAGGGGCGGATTACGATTTCGGACGCGCTGCCCGGTGTCCGCCCCGACGGGAGGATGGATGCGCGCTTCGCCTGGCCATCAGCCGGTCATAGCGGGCGACGAGCCGGCGGACGAGCAGATCGAGCGATACAATCAGGACAGGTGCGCAGAGGGCGGGCAGCAGCATCCGCAGCCAGACCCTCCCCGGCAGCGGTACCAGGAAGAAGAAGTCCGGGAACAGGAAGGCTGCACCGAGAAAGCCCAGCGTCATAGCGGCACAGAGCAGCCCCCGCAGCAGGTTTAAGGGCCAGCAGACGAGCAGCAGGTTGACCAGTCCGCACCAGCCGACCAGAAAGAGGCAGACGGTCGAAAGGGCGCCGGTCGAGAGGTCGAGCGGCTGGGTGAGGAAGATGGCGGCCAGCAGCACCAGTACGATGGTGATCCCGCCCGGCAGTGAGCGGGCAAGCACCGTTTCGAGAAACCGGCCGCGAATGGGGCTGTCATTCGGCTCGAGCGCCAGTACAAAGGAGGGCGCGCCAATCCACATGACGCTGAAAAGGGTCAGCTGGATGGGCAGCAGCGGATAGGCGACATCGAGCGAAAAGACGATGAGCAGGACCGCCAGCAGGAAGGAGAAGATATTCTTGATGAGGAAGAGGGAGGAGGATCGCTGGATGTTGTTGATAACCCGCCGCCCCTCGGCGACGACATGGGGGAGGGAGGCAAAGTTGTTGTCAAGCAGTACCAGCTGGGCGACCTGGCGGGCGGCGTCCGAACCGGAGGCCATCGCGATGCCGCAGTCGGCATCCTTGAGCGCGAGGACGTCGTTGACCCCGTCCCCCGTCATCGCCACCGTATGGCCCTGCTTTTTGAGCGCGCCGACCAGCAGACGCTTGTGATAGGGGGTGACCCGCCCGAAGATCCGGCAATGGTCGAGGGCGGCGACAAGCGCTTCGTCCGACATCCGGCTGGCGTCGACCGCCTCGCCCGCCCCGGTAAAGCCGGCGTCCGCCGCGATTTTGGCGACGGTGGCCGGGCTGTCTCCCGAAAGGATGAGCAGATCGACCCCCTGCTCCTTGAAAAACCGCAGGGTATCGGGCGCCTCCGGCCGGATGGGATCGGCAATCAGGATGTATCCGAGCAGCCGGATCTGGTCGGGAAGACCGTCGGCGGGCAGCGGCAGGTCGCTGGAAGCGAGTACCAGAACCCGGCTGCCCCCCTCGGCCCCGAGCCGGTCGGCCGTTTCGGCGATGGGACTAAAGGGGAAGAGGATGCCGGGCGCGCCCAGCAGCAGGGTGCCGGCGGCCAGCTGAACCCCGCCCCATTTGCGGGCGGAGGAGAAGGGAACCGATCGGAGAGCGGTTGGGGAGGCGGGGGTGATGCCCGCACAGTAGGCGCGCAAGGCGAGGGTGGTGGCGTTGTCCGTCTCGAGCGGTGCAAGGTAATCGGCCATCGACTGCCGCAGCGCGGCTTCGGAGATGCCGTCGGCGGGTAAAACCCGCTCCACCCGCATCTGCCCTTCGGTGAGGGTGCCGGTCTTGTCGAGACAGAGGATGTCAGCGCGGGCGAGCGTCTCGATGCAGTAGAGCTCCTGGACCAGCGTCCGGCGGTAGGCCAGACGGAGGACCCCGACGGTCAGCGCGACACTGGTCAGCAGCATGAGCCCTTCGGGGATCATGCCGAGCACCGCCGCCACCGTGCTGACGATCGCGCGGCCCGCCGGTTCGCCGGTGAGGAAAAACTGGCGGCCGAAGAGCAGGATGCCGACCGGGAGGATGGCGATGCTGATGATTTTGATGATCCATTCGAGCGAACGCATCAGCTCGGAATTGGGCTTTTTGTGGACCTTCGCCTCGAGGGTGAGCCGGGAGGCGAAATTCTCCGCCCCCACATGGATCGCCTCCGCCCGGCAGGCGCCGGCGACGACGAAACTGCCCGACAGCAGGCTGTCCCCCGGCTGCTTGACCACCGGTTCGGATTCGCCGGTGACGAGCGATTCATCCACCTCACAGCTGCCCGACCGCACCACCGCGTCGGCGCAGATCTGCTGCCCGGCTGTAAGCAGCATCAGATCCCCCAG
>CASGDD010000205.1 GCA_949300115.1 uncultured Oscillospiraceae bacterium
TCCGGCCGGAGATCGCCTGCCCGTTCGAGCACGCCTCCCACCACACCCCGCTGATCCGCCGGCTGCGGGATGTCGACCTCGAGCTGCAGTACAACAAGGTGGTCAATCTGCGGCTGGCGGTGGCCCGGCTGAATGGCCGGGTGCTGCTGCCGGGGGAAACCCTCTCCTACTGGAAGGCCATCGGCAATCCGACCCGTCGCAAGGGCTATCTGCCCGGCATGATTATCACCGCAAACGGCTTCTCCCGCGGCACCGGCGGCGGCCTCTGCCAGCTCTCCAACCTGATCTTCTGGATGACCCTGCACACCCCGCTGACCGTCGTCGAGCGCCATCGCCACAGCTACGATGTCTTTCCCGACGAGCACCGCACCCAGCCGTTCGGCAGCGGCGCCACCTGCTACTACAACTACCTCGATCTCGTCCTCCGCAACGACACCGAGCATCCCTTCCGGCTGTCCCTCGAGGTGGGGGAGGAGGCGCTCTTCGGGCGTTGGTATGCCGACTGTCCCCCCTGGCTCCGCTACGAGGTCTATGAGGCGGAACATCTCATCCGCTACGAGCCCTGGGGCGCCTATACCCGCAACAACCTGCTGCGCCGCCGGGTCTTCGACCGGTCGGGGGTGCAGCTCGCGGACGAATATCTGCTGGAAAACCACGCCTTTATGCAGTATACCCCCTTTCTCGAGGATGGAAGCGCCGCACCGCCGCGGTAGCCGCCCTCCGGGCGGCGCGATGGTTTCCCCATCGCACACCCCATCTTCCGCCAAAAAGGCCATCCCCCAACCGCTGCCGGGGATGGCCTTTCTTGTTTAGGAGCTCTTCTCCATCGAACCTTCCTCCCCAATTGGAGAGGTGATCCAGGTGATTCGCCGCAGCCGCCGGCCGGGGGCATCCTCCCGGTCGAGGTAACGGCTTAAAACCGCACCGATCTCCCGCGCAACCGCCGCCCCCTCGGCATCGGTCAGCCGGTAGATACCGGTGGTAAAGCCCACCCCATCCCGCTCGGGGTCCTCCGTCCGCTCGGCATACCGCGCGAAATCGCCGAAGAGGGTGAGCATCAGCGTATAGAATAGATCGAGCAGCTCCCTGCCCTCCAGGCTCAGCCCCTCCCCCGGCGCGTGGGCGGCCAGCCGGTAGCTGCGCTCCACCAGCCCCCGCACCGGCGTTTCATGGTCGATCTCGAGAATGCCCATCTCGAGCAGCCGGCGGATGTGCCGGTACAGGCTTGCCTGTGGCACATCCGCCAGATCGGATCCGATCTGCTTCGCCGTACAGGGGGCATGCGCCCGGCAGTAGCCGATGATCCGGATGCGCACCGGGTTGATCAGCTCCTCCGCGCAGAGCTTCTTTTCCTTCGCCATTTTGTTCACCCTTCGAGAATATTCTTACTCCTGATTATAATCGAAAGCGGGCCGCCTGGCAAGCGCATCCCGGCAGATAAAAGGACCCCGGTCCCGTCGGATCGAGGTCCTTTTTGCCCAAATTTTCGCGGGATGGGACGCGCAGCCGGCGCATTGCGCTCAATAGCGCTCGCGGTGGATCTTCTCCTCCTGCACCTCATCCAGCTGGTGGTCGGCCGGACGGGCGGTGGGATAGCCGATGGCCAGGATGTTGAGGATCCCCATATGCGCCGGGATACCCAGCAGCTCGCGCAGATATTCCTCGCTGCCCATCCCCTGATTCGACTCCCGCAGCCGGATCTGCACCCAGCAGGAACCGAGGCCGAGGCTTTCCGCCTCCAGCTGCATGATGGTCGAGGCGATCGAAGCGTCCTCGATCCAGGTATCCGACTTCTCCCGATCCCCCAGCACCGCGATGGCAAGCGGTGTTTTCGGCAGGAAGGGCTGGCTGGGCGCGCGGCAGTTGCCCAGCTTCTCGAGCGTCTCCCGGTCCTCGATGACGACAAACTCCCACGGGCGGAGATTTTTCCCCGACGGCGCCAGCTGGGCCGCCTGCAAAATCTTCTCCCGCTTCTCCGCCTCAACCGGTTTTTCCTCAAAGGCGCGGCAGCTTCTGCGATGCAGCAGCAGATCCAACATTGCTAGGTCCCTCCTTCTAACAGCTGTCCGATGTCTATGTGGGCGGCAGGGGCATGCCCCCACCCACCGCTTTGCTTACCAGAGCTCGCTGAACATCTTCGCCATGTTGCGGACCATCGCCTTGGCCAGACGTTCGCCCTTCTCGGGGCTGGAAGCGTAGGTGTTGCCGAGCGCGCCGGTCGGGGTCATCTCCTCCATCCGGTGGAAGGTATAGGGCGCCGACGGCTCGACGGTCTCCTTGGTGTAATTGCCGGTCTTCTGCTCCTTGTAGCAGGGATCGACCAGGTCGGGGAAAAAGTAGAGCGCGAGGGAATTTTCCATCTCGCCGGCGTGCAGGCCGCCCTTCTGGGTCTCGAGGATCTCGTCCATATCCTTCTCGCTCCCCCAGCAGTAGTCGTTGAAATAGACGGGGAAGCCGAGCTTCTCGTTGATGTTGATGATGGCCGTCTCGGTCGGGTTGATGTTGCCGCCGTGGCCGTTGAGCATGACAATCTTCTTAAAGCCGTGGTGCGCCAGGCACTCGCAGTACTCGAGCAGCATCTGCATATAGGTCTCCGGGCGCAAGGTGATGGTGCCGGGGAAGGACATATGGTGGATCGAATTGGTGACCGAAAGGGTGGGCGCCACGACGGCGGGCATCCCATATTCCTTGTCCAGCACCTCGGCGACCCGCTCGCTCAACGCCGTCGAGATGAGGGCGTCCGACCCGACCATCAGATGCAGGCCATGCTGCTCGGTCGAACCGGTCGGGATGATAACAATGGCGTCCTTCTGGACGAGCTTTTCGATCTCCGGGCGGGTCAGGTTGTCCCAGCGGTAGATATTTTTCATAGAAATCTCCTCCGATCGATGTCAGATACGCCCTCCGGCGCGGATCATGCGGGAAGACCAGGGCTCCTTGACCGCAAAGCCCATGGCCGCGCCGCCATGCCGCGGACCGGCTGCCCATCGGGCCGGGCCGGTAGCGGTCAAATTTATTATTTCACAGGCGGGCCGCACCCGTCAATGGCCGGACAAACAAAAACCCGGAGGCCTTTTTGTGCAGGTCTCCGGGTGATGTCCGATGGGGGTTATTCCTTCGGCTCGGTGGAATCGGCCGGCTCTACCACGTCGGCCGCTTCGGCGGGATGGGGCTCCTCGTCGTCGGCGTCGACATCGATCTCGTCGCCGATCACCGCGTAACCGTCATCCTCGTCCTCGTCGTAATCGTAGTCCTCAAAATCGTCCCAGTACTCTTCCTGCTGGTTGCGCCGCAGCAGCGCGTACACCGCAATCGCCGCACCGGCAATCGCGAGCAGCAAAACCAGCAGCGATCCAAAGAATCCTTTGCGCATATGCATCCTCCGTCCTGGTTCAGGATGTTCCCAGAGGCGCATCGGCCATCCGGCGCGGACAACATCCTAATGATTGAGTATCGCTTCTTTTGATTATAATATGCAATGCTCCAAAAAACAACCCTTCCCCCCGAAAATTTGCGCCGGCCGGGCGGTGTCCCGCCGGGGTACCCCCGGTGGCATTGCTGCTGCGCGGGCCTCGACAACCGGGTAGGTGGAAATGGAAGCGTTCGAAACTCTCCATTCCCATGCGCGCTCGGGGAGATCCCGCAAATTTCGTTTCTAAACCCGCGCCGGGGTGCCGGTCGCGGGCTTAAGCGGCAACTTGCCGCCCGCGCAAATAACGCCAGCCGCGGGCTTAAACGGAAAAATCTTCATCTCCCCGATTGCGCGACCCGCTAGCGGAGGATGAGGGAGTGGCCGGTCATCTCCTGGGGGATGGCAAGCCCCATCGCGTCAAGCATGGTCGGCGCGATATCGGCGAGCCGTCCACCCTCCCGCAGGTGGAAATCGGTGCCCATGCCGATGACCGCGAAGGGCACCGGGAAGGTGGTGTGGGCGGTGAAGGGGGAACCGTCCGCCTCCTCCATCTGATCGGCGTTGCCGTGGTCGGCGGTCAGCATCACCGCGCCGCCCACCGCGAGCACCCGCTCGACCACCCGGCCGACACAGCTGTCGACCGCCTCCACCGCCTTGACCGCCGCCTCAAAGACGCCGGTATGTCCGACCATATCGCAGTTGGCAAAGTTTAGGATGATCGCGTCATAGACACCGCTGTCGATGCGGCGGAGGACCTCGTCGGTGACCTCATAGGCGCTCATCTCCGGCTTGAGATCGTAGGTCGCGACCTTGGGCGAGGGAATCAGCGCCCGATCCTCGTTCGCGTACGGCTCCTCGACCCCGCCGTTGAAGAAGAAGGTGACATGGGCGTACTTCTCGGTCTCGGCGATGCGCAGCTGACGCAGCCCCTGCGCGGCGATATAGGCGCCGAAGGTGTTTTCCAGCTTCTCCGGCTTGAAGGCCACCTCGACATTCGGCATCTCGGCGTCATACTGGGTCATGCAGACAAACCGGACGGGAATGAGCCCCTTCGGGCGGGCAAATCCGGTGAAATCGGGGTCGACAAAGGCGCGGGTGATCTCCCGGGCGCGGTCGGGCCGGAAGTTGTAGAAGACCATCGAATCGTGCGCCGATACCCGGCCCTCACCGCAGACGGTCGGCAGGACAAACTCGTCGGTGACCCCCGCCCGATAGGAGGCTTCGATGGTGGCGACCGGGTCGGGATTCTGCTCGCCCTCCCCCAGCACCATCGCCCGATAGGCCTTTTCCACCCGATCCCAGCGGTTGTCCCGGTCCATCGCGTAGTAGCGCCCCGAGATGGTCGCGATTTTCCCCACACCGATCGACCGCAGCTCATTTTCCAGCTCGGCAATCGTCTCCCTGCCGGAGGTCGGCGGGACATCCCGTCCATCCATAAAGCAGTGGACGTACACCTTCCGCAGCCCCTGCTTTTTCGCCAGCCGCAGCAGCGCGTAGAGATGCTGCTGGTGGGCATGGACGCCGCCGTTGCCGACCAGGCCCATCAGATGGAGGGCGCTGTCGTGCGCCTTGCAGTTGTCCATCGCGTCCAGCAGGGCGGGATTGCGGTCGAAATCCCCCTCCTCAATCGCCTTGGTGATGCGGGTGAGTTCCTGATAGACAATCCGGCCGGCGCCGATGTTGGTGTGCCCGACCTCGCTGTTGCCCATCTGCCCGTCGGGCAGCCCGACATCCAGCCCGCTGGCGCCGATTTGGGTATGCGGCCAGGTGGCGAAGATGTGATCCAGCTGGGGGGTATGGGCCGCCTTGATGGCGTTGCCTCTGTCGCTCGGGTTGATCCCGAAGCCGTCCATAATGATGAGTACAAGCGGTTTCATCGATGTTCTGTTCTCCTGTCCGTCGTAAAAATAGTCGATACACGAAAACCCCGGATGAGTATTTCATCCGGGGCTTCTTTTTTTATCCCTCGGTTGCCGCTTTGACGATCACCGCGAAATCCTCCGCCTTGAGCGAGGCGCCGCCGATCAGGCCGCCGTCGACATCCGGCTGGGCCAGCAGCTCGGCCGCGTTCTTGGCATTCATCGAGCCGCCGTACTGGATGGTGAGTCCATCCGCCGTCGCCCGGTCGTAGAGCCCGGCGACCACCTCGCGGATCTCGTGGCAGACCTCGTTCGCCTGCGCGCTGGTCGCGGTTTTGCCGGTGCCGATCGCCCAGACCGGCTCATAGGCGATGATCACCCGGGCCATCTCCTCCTTGGAGACCCCCTGCAGCGCAATCTTGACCTGCATCGAGACGATCTCGCCGGTGATGCCCTCTTCCCGCTCCTCGAGCTTCTCGCCGACACAGAGGATGACCTGCATCCCCGCGGCCAGCGCCGCCTTCAGCCGGAGATTGACCGTCTGATCGGTCTCGCCGAAATACTGCCGGCGCTCGGAATGGCCGAGGATGACCGTCCGGATGCCCATCGAGGTGAGCATCGGCGCGGAAATCTCGCCGGTGAAGGCGCCCGACGCCTCAAAGTGGCAGTTCTGCGCGCCCACCTCGATATTCGAACCCTCGGCGGCCTGCAGCGCGGCCGCGAGATCGACAAAGGGGGTGCAGACGAGCACGGTGCAGCCGGCGTCCTTGACGAGCGGCCGGATCGCCTCGACCAGCGCCTTCGCCTCGGCGGGGGTTTTGTTCATCTTCCAGTTGCCGGCGATGACCGCGCGGCGGAGTGTCTTATTCATAACGGGTATCCTCCTACTTGTCGTTCAGCGCGGCGATGCCGGGCAGCTCGATGCCTTCGAGGAATTCGAGCGTCGCGCCGCCGCCGGTCGAGATATGGGTGATCTTGTCGGCCACCCCGCTCTGGGTGACCGCCGAGATCGAATCGCCGCCGCCGATGATCGAGACGGCATCCGACGCGGCCACCGCCTTGGCCACCGCGAAGGTGCCATGGGAGAACTGGGGGAATTCAAACGCGCCGACCGGCCCATTCCAGATGATGGTCGCGGCGTCCTTGATGATCTCGGCAAAGAGCGCTTCGGTCTTGGGGCCGATATCCATACTGGTCATATCGGCGGGGATCTCATCGACGACGATCGCTTCGGCCTCCTTCGAGACCTCCTTGCAGACCCGCTGATCGATGGGGATCACCAGCCGGACGCCCTTCTCCTCCGCCTCCTTGATGATCTCGGCGGCCATCGGGACGGTCTCATCCCCCTCGATCATCGAGTGGCCGACCTCTTTGCCGTACGCCTTCTTGATCGGATAGCTCATGCCGCCGCCGATCAAGAGGGTGTCGACCTTGGAGATCAGGTTGCGGATGACGCCGATCTTATCCGACACCTTGGCGCCGCCGAGGATGGCGACAAACGGGCGCTTGGGATTCTCGAGCGCCCCGCCCATAAAGCGGATCTCCTTCTCGATCAGGTAGCCGCAGACGGCCGGCAGATAAGCGGCGACACCGGCGGTCGAGGCATGGGCGCGGTGGGCGGTGCCGAACGCGTCGTTGACATAGATCTCGGCCAGCGAGGCAAGCTCCTTCGCGAAGGCGGGGTCGTTGTCGGTCTCCTCCTTATGGAAGCGGACATTCTCGAGCAGCATCACCTCGCCGTCCCGCAGACCGGCGGCCAGCGATTGGGCGCTCTCCCCGACGACATCCTTCGCCATCTTGACCTCCACGCCGAGCAGTTCGCTCAGACGGGCCGCGACCGGCGCGAGGCTGTACTGGGGGTCGACCTTGCCCTTCGGGCGGCCGAGGTGGCTGCAGAGGATCACCCGGGCGTGGTGCGCCATCAGGTAGCGGAT
>CASGDD010000206.1 GCA_949300115.1 uncultured Oscillospiraceae bacterium
ATAGAGGGTCTTATTGGAATGTGAGCGCACCGCGCTCACTCCACAACTCTTCACTCTTCACCCGTCATTCTTCACTCGCGCAGCTGGGCGCCGCTCGACTACAAAGTCTGCATTACCCAAGAACGTGGCCTGCGCAGCAGATTGGGAGCGGCAACTTGCCGCCGGGGGCTTCCGCGAGGAAGATGCTCGCGGCCAGCAGGTCGGCGGCGCCGCCGGGGGAGAGCCAGCGGGCGATCATCGCGTCGTCGAATGCCTCGAGCCAGGCGCGGCCATCGGGGGTGTCGAGGGGGGCGCGGGCGAGCAGGTGGGCAGCCTCCTCCCGGACCCATACCGCCGCCTCCATCCCCGCGCGGCCGAGGATGTTGGTATCCGCCACCCGCGTCATCAGATCGAGCAGCACCTCCACCCGCACCGCTTCGGGCGCCCGACCGGCATCGATACCCGTCCGCATCCGCGGCAGCACCGCCCGCACCGAGGGGAATCCCGCCTCCGCCTCGCCGCGGGCGCCGGTCAGCCGGTATTGCCGGTAGGCCCGCTCCCCCTTGGTCGCCCCGCCATCCCCCTCGAATGCCCGCGCGCAGATGCCCCGGCAGATCTCCCCCGCCCGCAGGCAGACCGCCTCGGCATCGATGAGACTGCCCAGCATCCCCGCCGCCGCGCAGAGCAATCCCAGGGAAAAGATTGCCCCCTTGTGGGTGTTGACCCCGCCGGTGACCGCAAACATCCCTTCTTCCGCCGCCAGACCCGCCCGTTGCAAATCAGGGAAGAGCGCCGCGGGCGGCCGATCGCGGCCCGCCTGTCCGAGGGCGGCACAGCGGACAAAATAGCCCTCAAGCGCGTCCGCCGATCGGAGCAGCATCGCCAGATCCATATCCCGGTGGGCGCCGCTGTTGCGCCGGTCGACCAGTCCCGGATTGGGGGTGGTCAGCGCCTCCAGCCGCAGCGATTCCGCCGCCCATTGCCCCCATGCCGCCGCGGTCATCCTATCCCCTCCCATCGATCGAGAATCCCGTCGATGGCGGCGCGTACTTCGGGCAGGGGATGGCGCTTCTCCCGGGTACAGAGCCGGGCCGGGCGCCCGCAGCAGAAGCAGCGCCGGGGCGCTGCCCCCAGCATCTCCCGTCCGAGCGGCTGCCCCGCCCGATCGATCACATCGAGATCGCAGATCGCCCCCAGCGGATGCTCCTCTTCCATCGCCATCATCCGCCGCTTGAGCATTTCCGGCGCCATCGCGACCGCGTAGAGCGCTTCGCTCCCCGTCTCGGGATGGAGGACCACCTTCGCGAGAATCGTCCCTTCCGGCAGATCCTTCTCCACCGCCGCGAGGATCGCCTCAAACGCCCGCCGGTAGCGCGGCGACTGCTTGTCCGGCCCGGGGATGCGCAGGCTGCAGCTGAGCAGCGGCGCCCGATAGCGCGTAAGCCATGCCCGCTGCCGCCGGTAGCGCGCCTCTCTGGCCGCGAGAATCTCGCCGAGTGTCGCCATGCCGCCTTCCTCCCATCATCAAAGCTGGCCCCCGGATGGACGGAGGCCAGCAAGTTGCATGTCAAAAATCGCCAAATTGCCTGTCAATTGCCCGCAAAACACGTCTCCACGGGCATGGCCCGATCGATCCGCAGGATCGAGGGGGATTGTCCGCTACTGCACCCCATAGATGGTGTCGATCACCTTGCCGTCGCGGTAGAGCACCCGGCCGACCACCCGGTCGCTGAGGGCGGCCGGACGGGGGACGCCGCACTGCCGTTCGGCCAGCTCGCGCAGCGATTCGATCGAAACCAGCGGGAGTTTGGCCGCCCGCAGCCGTTCGATGAGATCGCCCCGTTTGGGATTGACCGCGACGCCCGCCTGGGTGACCAGCACGTCGACGGTATCGCCGGGGGTCGAGGTGGTGAGCACATGATCGACGACAATCGGCAGCCGCGCCCGGCTGAGCGGAGCCACGATAATGGTCAGCTTGGCACAGGCGGCGACATCCGAATGGCCGCCCGACCCGCCGATGATCCGCCCATTCGAGTCGGTATGGACGTTGACATTGAAATCGGTGTCGATCTGGGTGGCGCCCAGCAGCACGACATCCAATCCGTCGGCGGCACAGCTCTTCGACTTCGGCCCGGCATACTGGCTGGCGGAAATCTCGACATGGCGGGGATTCTCCCGCAGCGAGGCAATCGCCTTGAGGTCGAAGCACTGGACATCGAGCAGCTTCTCAAAACAGCCGGCCTCGAGCATATCCACCAGATAACCGGTCGTACCGCCGAGCGCGTAGCTGCCGTGGATCTTCCCGGCGACCATCGTCTCGGTGAGCATCCCGGCGACCGCCAGCGACGCGCCGCCCGCGCCCGTCTGGAAGGAGAAGCCGTCCCGCAACAGTCCCGACGCCTCGATGACGCGGGAAGCCTGGGAGGCGATGCGCAGCGCCACCGGGTCGCGGGTGAGCTTGGTCGAACCGGTCGCAATGCCGGCGGGATCGCCGATCTTGTCGACCCGCACCACATAGTCGACATCCGCCTCGGAGATCGAGATGGGGGAGAGCGGATAGGGCATCAGGTTGTCGGTGATGACAACCACCTTGTCGGCATGGCGGGCGTCGGGCATCGCGTAGCCGAGCGAACCGCAGGCGGAGGGGCCGAGGATGCCGTTGCAGTTGCCCCGCTCGTCGGCCGAGGGGGCGGCGATGAAGGCGACGTCGATATGGGAGGTGCCGTCGTCGATATCACTCGCCCGGCCGCCGTGGGTGCGGAAAATGACCGGGCGTTCGAGATGCCCCTCGCTGATGACCCGGCCGATCACCGGCCCGATGAAATTCGCCTCGATGCCGGTGACCACCTTATTCCGGATATGGGCGCCGAGCGGGCCGTGCCCGTCCTGGATGGCGCTCGCGTTGATGGTGAGATCGTGGATGCCCTGGGCGGCAATCGCCTCCATGACGAGGTTGAGCACATAGTCGCCGCCCCGCAGATGGTGGTGGAAGGAGATGGTCATCCCGTCGCGCAGCCCACAGGCGCGCACCGCCTCTTCAATCGATCCCAGCAGCTTGTTCATGCAAGATCCCCTCCTTCGATCTGACGGGCCATCGCGAGCACCCGTCTCGCCCGCTCGACAATCGGCGCGTCGATCATCTTGCCGCGCAGGCTGATCGCGCCCTTGCCCTGCCGTTTGGCCTCCTCGATCGCCTCCATAACCTCCTCCGCGTAGCGGATCTCCGCCTCGGAGGGGGAGAAGGCGGCGTTGACAATGTCGATATGCCGGGGATTGATGACCGCCTTGCCGGAGAAGCCGAGCGAACGGGCGCGGGCGGCGTCGCGGCGCAGCGCGTCCATCTCATCGACGCCGGGGAAGGGGGTATCGATCGCCTCGACCCCCGCCGCGCGGGCAGCCGCCACCAGCCGGCAGCGGGCATAGAGGATCTCCTCCCCTTCGGTCGAGCGGATCGCGCCGAGATCGGCGGTGAGATCCTCGGCGCCGAGGAAGAGCGCCCGCACCCGGCTGCTCGCCGTCGCGATGGCAAAGCTGTTTTCCAGCCCCAGCGCCGTCTCGATGAGCGGCAGGATGCCGATGGGATGGTCGAGCGAGCAGGCCGCTTCCAGCTCGCCGAGCTTTTCATCCAGCCGGCGGATCATCCCGGCGTCGCTCGATTTGGGCGGCATGATGAGATCGGGGCCCATCGGCACAATCGCCTCGAGATCCCGCTCCCACAGCGGGGTGTCCAGCGCATTGATCCGCACCACCACCTCGACCGGGCCGAATTCGAGCGCCCCCAGCGCGTTGCGCACCAGGATGCGCGCGGCGTCCTTCTCGGCGGGGGATACCGCGTCCTCGAGGTCAAAGATGATGCTGTCGGCGCCGAGATAGGGCCCGCCCAGCATCATCGCCGGATTGTTGCCCGGCAGAAAGAGCATCGTCCGTCTCATGCCTGCACCTCCCCCGACGCCCGCCGCAGCGCGGTTTCCACCCGCGCCCGGATGACGCATTCGAGCGCCCCATGGTCGTTGGCGCGGATATGCACATTCTCCGCCCCGAGCGTATGGGCGACCTCACCGATCACCCGCTCGATCTCCTCGCCAAACTGCTGGAGCACACTCGACTGCAGCTCGAGCGAATAACCCTCGGCGGGGGCCACCTCGACAAAGATGTCGCTCGACTCGAGCGACCCGGCCACCGCCCTCCTGTCAATCTTCATATCGGACACCCCTTTATTCATGTGGGCATACGCGGCGCGCATACCACACCGATTCACCGTTTGCAGACGTTCGACAACGCTTATCGAAATGTGTATACAAAACCCAACGCTTTACTTTTTATTGGCACGGCTGGATGCCGCTCGACCGAAAAGTCTGTACAACCCAAGTTCGTGGTGCGCGCAGCGCAAATG
>CASGDD010000207.1 GCA_949300115.1 uncultured Oscillospiraceae bacterium
TTGACCGCGACCGAATCGAGATGGTAGAGCCGGACGGTGAGGTCCTGTATTTTCCCGCTCCCATGGACATACACCGCCGGATAGGTGATGACGACGGTATTTCCGAAGATGGAATCCAGCCCCGCAGCCCGGACGGTGCCGTCCCCCATCGCCCAGAGGGTACGGTCGTCACCGGCGCCGTTCGACAGATCGATGCCGAAGTGGGGAAATCCAAACTTCGTTTTGTACTGCGCATTCTTGTAGCCCGCCGTCAGCTGGGCTTGGTTGAGCGGGAGGATGAGGTGTTGGGGCATGGGGATCCACTCCTTTTTTTGTACGTTTTGCCCATTGTGGGGGCTTTCCATGGTGTGGTATACTCTGTGCAAAGGGGGTGGCAGGATGGAAAAGGATCTTCTCGAGATGTTCCAGTTGATGATCGATCGTTTCGATCAGATCGAATCCCAGATGAAGGCGATGGAAACCCGCATCAATCTCAAGCTGGAAAATGAAGTCACCCGCCGTATCGATAGCCTGTTTGACGGCTATAAGCTCGCACATGAGAAGCAGTGGGAACTCGACCGTCAGGTGCGTCAGCAGCAGGCGATGCTCGAGCAGCTTGCCGCCCGTCTGGCGGTACTGGAATCAAAAATTGCATAAGGGTCTTTGTGATCCCCTTTCAGCCAGCGAGGAAGCATCCCCGCTGGCTTTCTTTTATCCTCTGACCCCCTCGCCCAGCTGCTGGACGGTGGATTCGATGAGGGCATCGAGCGATGCGGTGTCGAGGGTATAGCCGTGCTCGGCGAGGAACGTAAGGACATACCGCTTCTTCTCCTCCCCCCGGCCGCTGCCGGTGTAGAGCTGCTCGGCGGCACGGACGGCGATGGCGGCCCAGGCGAGCAGCTCCTCCCGCTGGGCGGCGGTGGTGCGGCTGCGCAGCCAGGGGATCAGGAAGGCGGTGACCGCCGCGGCGATCAGGGTGATCAGCGCATTGAACAGAGGGGTTAGATCGATCATGGGACAGCGCTCCTTTCAGAGGTCATTTGGGGTTTACGTCGGTTTGCAGAAGCTCCCGCTGCATCCGGTCGCGGGTCTTTTTGAGGGCGTCGATCGAGTTGCCGTCGATCATGTGGTTGATCATCGCGAGCAGCGCGAGGTTTTGGGTCTGGTTCAGGGCGGCGAGGCTGTGGATGGCGTCGAAGTCATGGCTGAGCTTGCGTTCGATCTCCGCCACCCGGGTTTGTACCCCGAGGACCGGCTTCAGCCAGCGCCAGAGGATCGCCGCCGCGCCGCCCACCACGCTGATCCCTCCGCAGAGGGAAAGCAGCAGCTGGGTCAGATCAGCCACCGGCATCCCCTCCTGCCATCTCCGTCCGCCTTGCGGTGGCAGCCGTTCGATTGGTTCCGTTCATCTGCATGTTTCGCTCCTTTCGAGGTGATCTTTGTGGAAAGGCCTTCCCGCCACCCGGGCCGGTCGGCGAAAGCCCTCCTAACCACCCCTGAAAAACCGTGTCCAGTTGCATAGAAATACGCAACTGAACCGCTCGATGGCAAAAAATTTTCCCGCATCCCGAATCTGCAGCCCGCTCCCTGTCCACTTGTGCTATACTGAAGCTGTAAACCATCCTCCCGCCCGATTCGGGCATCCGCTCCAGGCGTTCTTTCGATGCGTATGCATCTTGCAAAAACATCCGCCGTCCTGCTCCTCCTTCGTCCGCTGGGGGGCGGCTAGCACATCCTACCGCAGTGGATCAGACCGGCGCGTGTCCAATATGCACAAGACGCGATCGAGTGATCTGGACAACCAAACAAAAGTTTGGAAACCAAAAATATTTTTCCCGATTTTACGTTGCATTTCTTCTCTTTCCCCGTCTTATCAGGCAGAAGGTCCAAGAGAAAGGAGCCACCTACGATGAAAAAACCGGTCCTCATCCTTCCCACACTACTTCTCTTGTGCGCACTGACGGCAGGCTGTATACCTTTGGCACCGGATGCTTCGTCAGACCCAATCCAAGCGGAAACCTCTCAATCGCTGCAAATCAAAGAAGCCGCGGAATCCTCGGAAGAACCGGTCGCTTCCGCAAGCGATTCGAGCGGGATAGCGTCCGAAAATGCGGCATCCGGCAGCGCATCGGTTTCGTCCGGGGGCAGTGCGGCTTCCGGCCATTCCCTCCCGCCGAAAACCGACACCACCGAGGCGGAAAACATCGCCATCTTTCAGGAACTGGTCGATAAGGTCACCGATTACCCTCTGTCCACCCTGTTTTTTTATGATCTCATGCCCGGCGTTCGTCCATATGACGACGGGCTGGATCTGTATAAAACCGGGTGTGGTA
>CASGDD010000208.1 GCA_949300115.1 uncultured Oscillospiraceae bacterium
ACTGCAGTTAAAGGTGAAGAGTTATGGTGTGAATGCTTTGCATTCACATTCCAACAAAGCTCCACTTCAGCTGGTCGCGGGCCGGAAGCGTTCAATATACGACTTCCCAATTGCGCGAATTGCCAGCGCGGGCTTCCGCGCCGGCTGGTCGCGGGCCGGAAACGTTTCATACACAGCTTTCCAATTGCGCGAATTGCCTGCGGGGGCACCCCGCCGCCCGTCCATCCCATGGATATCTTCCGATCCCATGCCCCAAAAATCCCAAAAAAATCCTACCCTCTCGGAGTTTTTACCATGACCCAGTTGCTCTTGCGGATGTTCGTCAAGGACTATCAAAACACCGAATCGCCGAAGGTTCACGCGGCGGTGGGGACGTTGGCGGGGGTGACCGGCATCCTCTGCAACGCGCTGCTCTTTCTTTGCAAGCTGCTGGCCGGTCTGCTCGCCGGGTCGGTCTCCATCCTGGCCGACGCGGTCAACAACCTCTCGGACGCCTCCTCCTCGGTGGTGACCCTGCTGGGGTTCCGGATGGCCCAGCAGCCGGCCGACCAGGACCATCCCTACGGCCACGCGCGGTATGAATATCTGTCGGGGCTGGTGGTGGCCGCGCTGATCCTGCTGATTGGCTTCGATCTGGCGAAATCCTCCTTCGACAAGATCCTGCATCCCACCGCCGTCGATTTTTCGCCCGTCACCTTCCTTGTGCTCGCCCTCTCGGTCGCCCTCAAGCTGTGGATGTCCGCCTTCTTCGGCACCCTCGGCCGGCGCATCCGCTCGACCACCCTGCAGGCGACCGGGGTGGACAGCCGCAACGATGTCATCGCCTCGCTGGCGGTGCTGGCCGGCTGTCTGATCGAGCGGTTTTTCCACCTCGCGATCGACGGCTATGTCGGTCTCGCGGTGGCGCTCTTCATCCTTTATTCCGGCTTTTCGCTCGTCCGGGAGACCATCTCTCCGCTGCTCGGCAAGCAGGCCGACCGCGAGCTGGTCGAGCATATGAGCGCCCTCATCCTCTCGCACGACAAGGTGCTCGGCATCCACGATCTGCTGGTACACGACTACGGGCCGGGCCAGTGCTATGCGTCGGTGCATGTCGAGGTCAGCGCGGATGAGGACCCGATGGTCTGCCACGATATCATCGACGACATCGAGCAGGATGCCTGGGAGCAGCTGGGGGTCCATCTGGTGATCCACTACGACCCGGTCGAGCAAAACGACGCCGAATGGCAGGCGATGTCCCGGACGCTGGAGGAGATCCTCCAGTCGATCGAGCCGGGGCTGTCGATGCACGATTTCCGCATGGTGCGGGGCTCCAAGCAGACCAAGCTGGTCTTCGATCTCGCCGTCCCCTACGCGATGACCGGCCGCCGGCAGGAGTTTAAACAGCGCATCGACGCGGAGCTCGAAAAGCGCGGCAAGCCCTACCCCACGGTCATCCGCTTTGACGGCAAGTAGCCGCCCCATGCGAGGACCGGCCGCGGCAGCATCCTCCTTTCAATAAACAACCGGCGCTTAAGCTCAGGCGAGATAGGAAAACAAGGGCTTTGCGGCTTTGTTTTCTTATGGAACCGCGCAGTTCGCGCCGGCTTTTTTCATGCCCCAACCAATTGCATTTTCCGCCCCCTTCTGGGATAATAAAGCCATCGAAACTTCACCGGAAACGAGGTGTCCCGCATGGATCCCTACCGCTATGATATCCGGCCGGTGCCGCTGCATGGGGCGGCGCTGCGGCAGCTTGACGCCTTTCTCGAGGCGAACGGCCTGCGGCTCGACCGGCTGATCACCCGCTATCTCGGCGTCTTCGAGGGGGAGAAGCTGGTCGCCGGGGGCGGCTATGCCGGACGGGTGCTGCGCTGCATCGCGGTCGATCCCGCCCACCGGGGGGAGGGGCTGCTCGGGGCGCTCCTGGCCCGGCTGCGGGCGGAGCTGGCCGAGCAGGGCCATCTCTTCCTCTTCACCAAGCCGCAGAACGAACCGCTCTTCGCCGATCTCGGCTTTACCGCGCTCGAACGGGCGGCGGAGGCGCTGCTCATGACGAGCGACCCGGGCGATTTCACCCGCTATCTCGCGCGGCTCGCCGCCCTGCGCACCCCCGGCCCGATCGGATGCTGTGTGCTCAACGCCAATCCCTTCACCCTCGGCCACCGTTATCTCGTCGAGCGGGCCGCCGCCCGCTGCACCCGGCTGATGGTCTTTGTCGTCGAGGAGGAGCTCTCCGAGCTGCCCTTTCCCGTCCGCATCCGGCTGGTGCGGGAGGGCTGCGCCGATCTGCGGGGGGTGACCGTGCTGCCGGGCGGCGACTACATCATCTCCCAGGCGACCTTCCCCAGCTATTTTTTAAAGACCGCCGACGCGGCCGCCCGCGCCTACTGCGAGCTCGATCTGCGCGTCTTCGCCCGCCATATCGCCCCCGCCGCCGGCATCACCCGCCGCTTTGTCGGCGAGGAGCCCTTCTCGCCGGTCACCGCCCTCTACAACGAGACGATGCGCCGGATCCTGCCGGAGGCGGGCATCGCGCTCGACATCCTGCCCCGGCAGGCGGTGGCGGGGGAGCCGGTCAGCGCGTCGCGGGTGCGGGCGCTGCTGGCCGCGGGCAGGCTCGAGGAGGCCCGCCCGCTGCTGCCCGAGACGACCTATCGCTTTTTTACCCATCCGGAGGCCAAACCGGTGCTCGACCGCATCCGGGCGGGGATCGGACGGGAGGGGGAGCCGCGATGATCTATCTCGAGGGGCCGGGGGTCGATCCCCGGCAGAATCTCGCCGTCGAGCAGTACATCTTCGACCGGATGGACCCCCGCGCCTCCTATCTGATGCTCTGGCAGAACGACAACGCGGTCATCGTCGGCAAGCACCAGAACACCTTCGAGGAGGTCAACCTCGAGGCGGTGCGGCGGGAGGGGACCGCCGTCGTCCGGCGGCTGTCGGGCGGGGGCGCCGTCTATCACGACCTCGGCAACCTCAACTACACCTTCATCACCGATCATGAGGGGGGCAACGCCCTCTCCTTCGCCCGCTTCTGCCGGCCGGTGATCGACACCCTCCGCCGGCTGGGGCTGGACGCCCAGATCGACGGGCGCAACGACATGACGGTGGACGGCCGCAAATTTTCCGGCAATGCCCAGTATATCCGCCATGGACGGGTGATGCACCACGGCACCCTGCTCATCGCGAGCGACCTCGACCGGATGCAGCGGCTGCTTTCGACCGCCTCCGGCGAGATCCGCTCGAAGGCCTACCGCTCGGTGCACAGCCGGGTCATCAACCTCGCCGAGGCGCTCGGCCGTCCGCTGCCGGTGGAAACGCTCAAGGCGGCGCTGCTCGACACCCTGCGGGCTGCCCTGCCGCTGACCCGGTACGACCTGACCCCCGCCGATCTCCTGGCCATCGAGGAGATCCGGCGGGCGCGGTATGACCGGTGGGAGTGGAATTACGGCGTCTCGCCCGACGCCCAGCTGCGCAAATCCCGCCGGATCGAGGGCTGCGGCCGGCTGGACATCCATCTCGACCTGCACAGGGGGAGGATCGCGCGGATCGCCTTCTACGGCGACTACTTCGCCATCGAGGCGGACGACCATCCGCTGCGCCGGGCGCTCACCGGCTGCCCGCTCGACCGGGACGCGCTGGCGGCGGCCCTTACCCCCTTCGATCTCGCCCGCTATTTCGGCGGCATCGACCGGGAAGCCTTCCTCGAGGCCCTCTGCGGGTAGCCCGGCCATTGGATAGCCAGTGGGCGATTCCCGCCGGGTGCTGTCGTGATCCAAACGAACGATCCATCGGAATGGGGGGGCAGGGAGACAGCATGATTTTTCTGATCGCGGGCGCGTCCCACACAGGCAAAACCCTGTTGGCACAGAGGCTTCTCGAAAAATACCACTATCCCTACCTGTCGATTGACCACCTGAAGATGGGGCTGATCCGCAGCGGCAACACCCAGCTCACCCCGATGAGCGGCGACCTCGAGCTGACCGATTATCTGTGGCCGATTGTCCGCGAAATGATCAAAACGGCGATTGAAAACCGGCAGCATTTGATTGTCGAGGGGTGCTACATCCCGTTTGATTGGAAGAAAGATTTTTCCGGCGCATACCGCAAGGATATTCGGGGTTATTGCCTTGTGATGAGCGAACGCTACATCCGGACGCATTTTGACGACATCCAACGATTCGCCAACGTGATCGAAGCCCGCCTGGATGACACCGGCTGCACGCTCGAGCAGGTGTTGCGGGATAACGCCCGCACCCTGGCGCTCGCGAGGGAGCATGGCTTCGACTGCATCCTGATCGACGGCGACTACAGGATCGATATCGATCGACTGTAGCGGCTTCCCCGCTGCCGGAGCGCCAAGCCGGTCCCCCTTTCCCGCCATCTTCCTCATCCTACAAAAACCGATCCCCCGCCCGAAGGGTGCTTACCCGGGCGGGGGATGCTTTATCT
>CASGDD010000209.1 GCA_949300115.1 uncultured Oscillospiraceae bacterium
CAAAAAAGTCGGCGCGAGGGCGCCGACACCAACATATTCGCCCCCGCGCAAGTGGGGACGAATCTGTCATAACGCGGCAGGCCGAACGGCATCTGCCGCGTTTCCACTAAAGGGGGGTGAACAGTGGAATTCTAGAGCGAAGCGGCGGAATTCCACGCCACATAGGGGGGACCCCCCTGTGGAAAAATCGCAGCCGGTAGTCCAAAGCGCGGCACCACGTCCGTGCTGCGATTTTGGGCCGTCCTGTTCTCATCTCACCCTCTCATTCCACCAAACGAAAAAGCCCACCGGGATTCGGTGGGCTTTTCGTTTGGTGGGAGAGGGTGGATTCGAACCACCGAAGTCAGTGACAACAGATTTACAGTCTGCCCCCTTTGGCCACTCGGGAACTCTCCCATATACCGGGGCTGTCGTCAAACCGCCCCTTTGATGGAGCTGGTAGACGGACTTGAACCCCCGACCTGCTGATTACAAATCAGCTGCTCTACCAACTGAGCTATACCAGCATATCTTGCTGCGACGCACATTATCATAACACATCCGGCGCAATTCGTCAATGCTTTTTCATCTAAAAGTTTATTTTTTCTTTTGCCATCCCGCCGCTATCGATTCGCCTTGCTTTTCTCCCCCCTCTCCGGATGGATCACCCGGGTACCGGCGGCCCAGCGCTGGTTGATGCCAAAGACGCCCAGGACGATGCAGCCCATCGCGACCAGCTGGACGGCGGAAAAGCTCTCATGCAGAAAGACAATCCCCGCCAGCACCGACACGACGGTGGTGAGGTTGGAGAAGGAGGTGGTGCGGGCGGCGCTGATCTGGGAGAAGGCAAAGTTGATGAGCAGAAAGGCCCCGCAGGAGCAGAAGAGCGCGAGAAACAGCAGGCTGCCGACAAAGGTGGGATTGACAAACGCCTCGGCCAGCCGCGCCGGCAGCTGGGCGCCGTTTTCCACCAGCGCCAGGGTGGTGAAAAAGACCGCCCCGACAATCATCATCACATAGGTGCGTTCATAGGAGGAAAATTCCCCCGAAATCTTCCGGCTGAGCAGGCCGAAGGCCGCGCCCGACAGCACCGCCCCCATCAGCAGCACCGTCCCAAGCGGGGTCACCGTTCCGCTGTCGCTGCCGACCAGCGAGAGGATGACGACGCCGCCAATCGACAGCACCATAAAGAAGGTCTGGCGCAGGGTGGGCTTTTCCCCCAGAAAGATGCCGGCCAGCAGCATGGTCACCAGCGGGATCAGCGCGACCATCACCCCCGCGAACGAGCTCGAGCTGTTGGCGATGCCGTAGGTTTCGAAGATGAAATAGATGGCCGGCTCGAGCATGCCGAGCAGCACTAGATAGCCCACCCGTTTGCCCTTCAGATGCATCCGGAACATCGGAAGCAGCCCCAGCAGGCTCATCGTCACGACCGCCACCAGAAAACGGGCGCAGAGCATGACAAAGGCCGAGTGGGCGGCGTCGAGCGCCAGCTTGGAAAAAAGAAAGCTGAAGCCGAACGCGCTGTTGGCGATGACGCAGGCGATGAGGGCGAGTTTTTCGTTGCGGGTCATGGCGATACTCCTTTTCATCGGGAAAAGCGCCCCATCCCCGCCGGATCTGCGGCAGGGCCGGGTCCGCCGTGCGGCTGCACGGCCTCCAAACGCAATTAAGTATAGCAAGAAGTCCAGCGCTTGGGAAGGGTATCGGCGAAATTTTCCGTCCCACCGGCCACCCGCCTTCGCCGGTAATCGATTGACCCCAGCATCCATCCCGGGCTTAGCGCGCCGATCGTTTTGCACCGCGCCCCCATCCTTTTGGTCATTCCGCCCAAAGGATTTGCGCAATCCCCTTGAAGGCGGCGGGGTGGATGGGTTATACTGGGGAAGGGCGGACGATTGCATGATTTTTCCTGTTTCCGCCTGCACTGCGTTCCGGCGGCGAAAAAATCATAACCGCAATCGCAATGAAATATTGGGCCGATGGCCCAATATGAAATACGGCTGACGCCGTATGAAATATTTGGGCTTTGCCCAAATATGAAATATTGCCCGCCATTCGCACGGCGGTCAATATGTCGGAGTGAGCGCGATGCGCTCACATTTAAAATAAGACCATCCGAAAAAGAGAGGCGCGCAGCGCCATTGCCAGCGGGGCTCCCCGCCGCGCACGGGAATGGGGAGACAGCAGACTTTCCGTCCGCGCTCACCTGGGTTCGAGGTCACCGCAGGTGATTGGCCGCGCGGACTCCGCGCCCGGCCGGGTTACATGACAATTTCATCCTCCGGGCGTACCCGGCGTTTCGGCCAGCCCATGGCGGCGCGGTCGAGACGGCGGACGCCGCGATAGAGGAGGAGGGTCCCCAGGACGGCGCAGAAGAGCATCGACAGCATCAGCTCGCCGGTTAAGGTGTAGCCGGCAGCGATGGCCTCGGCGGTCGCAGCGGTCTCGGCCGTACCCGCCGACAGCGAGGTGACCAGCACCGAAAAGGCGTTGTTGAGGGTATGGACGGCGACCGGCAGCAGCAGATTGCCGGTGCGGTAGATCAGATAGGTTAAGAGGATGCCAAGCAGGGCGGTGGGCAGAAATCGGTAGAGGCTGAGATGGAACGCCCCGAACAGAATCCCCACCACCGGCACCGCGTATTTGCGCTTGGGCAGGGTGGAGAAGGCGCGGTAGAAAAAGCCGCGGAAGAGCATCTCCTCACAGATGCCGGGCAGCAGCGCGCCGACCAGCAGGCTGATGAACAGGACTCCCGAGCTGGTGATGGCCTCCCCCACCGCCTCGCCGACCGCGGCGGTCTGTGGAAAGAGCAGCATCTGCAGGGTGGCGGCCACCGAAACCCAGAGGAAGGTGCCTATCCAGAGCATCAGCGCGGCAATCGGTTCCCCCTTGCGCGGTTTCATGATCGGGAAGGCGCTCGCGAGATCGATCCGGCGGATCAGACAGGCCAGCAGGGCAAAGGCAGCCAGCGCCAGCTCGGTGATCACCAGTCCCCAGAGCCCCAGCAGCAGCTGGACAAAGGACAGCCCCACCAGCAGCAGAACGGCAAGGAGATAGGCGATTGCGCCGTAGAGGATATGGCGGCGGGGATCGCCCGTCTCGGGCGGCTGTCCGCCATCGGACAGGTCGTGAATCCATCCCGCGGATGTGCGGCCGTTTGTAGTCATAGACATCCTCCTTCCGGCGGCATCAGCCTCCCGCCGTTTTCCGTTTCCTCTATTGTCCCCGATGGGCGGCCATTTGTAAAGGGTGTGCCGCCCGATTTCCCGATAAAATCCACAAAAAATTCTCTCCCGGCAGATGAAAGGAGTATCGGATGATGAGCGAACTTTTCCCTCTGATCGAAGTCAGCGGCGCGCCCTACGAGCTCGGTTTCCAGCATGGACGGCTGGCCCAGACACAGGTGCAGTACACCCTCGAGCGTTATAAGGAGCTCTTTTTCGACTATTCGGGGCTCGCCTGGGCGGATGCCACCCGGCTGGCCCAGCGGTATATCGCGCCGATCGAACGGTATGACGCCGGTCTGCTCGCCGAGATGCGGGGGGTCGCCGACGGCGCGGGGGTCCCCTTCGAGGATATCCTCGCCCTCAACGCCCGCAGCGAGCTGGCGCTGTCGGTCAATCTGCCGTCCGACGGCTGCACCGCGCTGGCGGTCTGTCCCGAATGCACCGCCGACGGCCATGCGCTGCTCGGGCAGAACTGGGATTGGAAACCCACCCAGCGCCCCGGCTGCATTGTGCTCAAGATCACCCGCACCGACCGCCCCTCCATCCTGATGGTCACCGAGGCGGGGATCATCGGGAAAATCGGGCTCAACGACCGGGGGCTCGGAGTCTGTCTCAACGCGATGGGGACCGACCGCAAGCCGGAGGGATTGCCGCTGCATATCGCGCTGCGGGGGATTCTCGACAGCCCCACCCTCTCGGACGCGGTCGATGCCGCCGGGCGGGCCGAGCTCGGCTGCGCCGCCAACTTCCTCTGCGGCCATGCCGACGGGGAGGCCATCTCGATCGAGTCGGTCGGGGAGGATTATGACGTGCTCTATCCGGAGGACGGCATCCTCGCCCACACCAACCACATCACCTCCCCCCGCCTCGTCGGCTATCACGACACCTTCAAACGCCGGATGCCCGACACCTTCGTCCGCCGCGGCCGGATCACCAAGCTCGCCCGCCGGCAGTCGCCCATCACCGTCGAGGATTTCAAGCTGTGGTTCTCCGACCATGTCGAATACCCCGATTCCATCTGCCGCCACGCCGATCCCCACGATCCCGAGGGCCTGCAGATGGGCACCGTCTTCTCGATCGTCATGGATCTGACCGAAAACCTCTTCTGGATGGCCCCCGGCGAACCCTGCCAGACCGACTACCGGCTGTATAGGCTCTAGACTCAAACAAATACCCGGGCCGCGGCCCGGGTATTTGTTTGAGTAGTAAATTTCAAAACGTTAGCGCTTTGCGCTAACACCGACATATTGACCACCGTGCAAATGGTGGTCAATATTTCATGTGACGCTATTGCGGCACATTTCATATGGCCATCGGCCATATTTCATATTGGGCCACCGGCCCAATATTTCATTGCGGGCGCGTTCATAATTTTTCCTTGCCACAGGCAAGACAAGAAAAATTATGCGTCCGCTCTGCCGCCCATCGACGGATTGGTCTTGCTATCGTCGGTCGACGGGGTGGTCGGCTCGGCCCATTCCTCGGTCGGATTGGAGCTCTCGGGACTGGCCCAATACTCCACCGCCGGCCGCTGCACGATCGTGAAGCTGGGGCGGTTGATCCCGCGGATCGGGTCGATGTACTCGATGATAGCATCCTCGGTGACCGTATTTCCATCAACATTCAGGTTCTCAAAACGGATGCCTTTATCCTGTGCCGCCTCGGCAAGATTTTTCAGACCCACATCCTCGAGGCCAACGCCGCCGCCTGTGCTCAGATCGGAGAGATCGAGATTTTTAAGACTCGT
>CASGDD010000210.1 GCA_949300115.1 uncultured Oscillospiraceae bacterium
GCCGGCCGCCGCCGTATTGAGCAGGGTGGTCGCCACGCTGTTGAGGCCCTGGCGGTAGAAGGAGGGCAGGCCGCCCTTGAGGATGGTCACAAAGATATTCCCCTCAAAGCGGAAGCGGGAGATGCGGATGCGCAGGTTGCCGCCGCGGAAGCACTGCCAGACCAGCACACAGAAGCTGATGAACTGGCTGAGGATGGTCGCGATGGCGGCGCCGGCGGTGCCCAGCCCGAAGGTGAAGATGAAGATCGGGTCGAGGACGATGTTGAGCACCCCGCCGATGGTGATGCCGATCATCGCGAAGAAGGCGCTGCCCTGGTAGCGCAGGATGTTGTTGAGGACGAACGAACAGGTCATGAAAGGGAAGCCCAGCAGGATGTACCGCAGGTAATCCATCGCGTAGGGGGCGATCGTTTCGGTCGAACCGAGCAGATAGACGAGCGGTTCGAGGAACAAAAGCCCGGCCGCCATGCAGAAAAGCCCGACCGCGAAGGCGGTGAAAAAGGCGTTGGACATCACCGTTTCCGCCCGTTCCCGGTTGCGCTGGCCGAGCAGGCGGGAGATGTAGTTGCCGCCGCCGTGGCCGAAGGTAAACCCGATGGCCTGGATGATCGCCATCACCGGGAACGCCACCCCGACACCCGCCGTCGCGCTTGTGCCGATCTGCGCGACAAAGAAGGTGTCCGCCATATTGTAGATCGAGGTGACCAGCATGCTGATGATGGTGGGGATGGCCAGCGTGATGACCAGCGGTTTGATGGGGGTTTCGGTCATCCGCTTAAAGCGTTGTTCCATACTTTCCGATTGAACCAAGGTATTTCGCCTTCCTTCTGCGTATTTCTATCTGACCGCCCCGGCGGGCAGCGCCCGGCCCGGGGCATCCATCCGGAATCGGCCGGCGGATGGCCGCTACCGCGCCGCTTCGCCGTGATGCTCGGCATAGAACCGGTCGTAGTCGGCGAGCATCTCCTGCAGCAGCGCGGGGGTATCCAGCCCATAGGGGCATTTTGCGCTGCACTGGTTGCAGTGCAGGCAGTTGTCGATGCGGTGCATCTTCTGATAATATGCCTCGGTCATATACCGCTGGTAGGGGGAACGGCGGAGTAGCCGGTTCATCCGGGCGGCAAAGTTGATCTCGATACCCACCGGGCAGGGCATACAGTAGCCGCAGCCCCGGCAGAAGCCGCCGGTGAGTTCCTTGCGGTCGGCGTCGATGACCGCCTGCAGCTCGGGGGTGAGCACCGGCTCGGTCTCCTCGAGCGCCAGCCACTCCTCCAGCTCGGACATATGCTGGATGCCCCAGATGGGGACGACATTGGGGAACTGCCGGATGTAGGCGCGGCAGGCGGCGGCGTTGGTGAGCAGTCCGCCGGCCAGCCCCTTCATCGCGATAAAGCCGATATCCGCCTCCTCGCACAGCCGGGCGAGCTCGACCTCCGCGTCGGTGGCAAGGTAGCTGAAGGGGAACTGCAGCGTTTCAAAATAGCCCGAGCGGATGGCCTCCTTCGCCACCGGGATGCGGTGGGTGGTGATGCCGATATGGCGGATCTTGCCCGCCTTTTTCCCCTCGAGCACCGCCGCGAACGGCCCGTCGGGATCGTCGGGGGAGAAGACCTCGGGGGCGTTGTGGAACTGGTAGATGTCGATGTAGTCGGTCTTGAGCATCCGCAGGCTGTTGTCGAGATGGGCGGCCACCGTCTTTTTGTCCTTGCCGCCCGATTTGGTGGCGATGACGATCTCATGCCGCACCTCCGACAGCGCCCTGCCAATTTTCTCCTCCGAGTCGGAGTAGGAATTGGCGGTATCAAAAAAATTGATGCCGCCCCGGTAGGCCGCACGCAGAATCCGCACCGCCTCATCCATCGGGGTCCGCTGCAGCGGCAGCGCCCCGAAGGCGGTTCGCGATACCCACAGGTCGGTTTTTCCCAAACGCAGCTTATCCATCCAAGAAGCCTCCTTTGCCGATGGGCATTCCGGCGCGGCCCGTCCGCACCGCTTTACATCCCCGTTTCCCAAACTTTACCGAAACCCAAAAGGTTTTACAGGATAACTATACCACAAATTTTGCGGATGCGCGAGCGATTGTGTGATTTTTTCTCTTTTCCGCCCCGAGGGTGGCAAAATCTCCCCGCCGTCCGGCTGCATCGCTCGCCCCCTTTCTTCCCATACTGCTCCTAGCCACGATCGAAGGGGGGAGCGGGATGTCGCGCTGGGATATACGCCGTCTGGGACATTTTTTCGCCGCGGCCGGATGCGGGGTCCTCCTGCTGGGGTCGCTCTATCTGCCCGTCCTGCTGGGCGGAGGAGCGCGTCTGCCCGCGCCGGTCGACGCCGCGCCCACCGAACCGGTGCCCCGTGCGCCGGAGGGGGAACCGGGAACGCTGCTCGCCGTCATCGAATCCCAAACGCCGCCGGTGACCGCCTTTCTGCTCTTTCGGATGGATGCCGGGGGGATCACCGTCACCAGCCTGTCGGGGGAGGAAAGCGTCTCCGCCGCGGGCGAAAGGCTGGCCGAGCTCTACCGGCGGCGGGGCATTCGGGCGGCAGCCGATGGACTGGCCGACGGGATGGCGCTTACCATCGACCGCTATCTGATACTCGAGCTCACCGACGCCGCCCGGATGATCGACCGGGCGGGACCGCTGGAGGTGACCCTGCCCGAAGCGATCTACTACCGCGACCGGACCACCGGCTATACCATCTCGCTCGGCGCCGGGCTGCAGCGGCTGGACGGCAGCCGGCTGCTCGCCATCCTGCTCTACAACCGGCTGACCTATCAGGGCGATCCCGGCCGCCGGATGGACGCCGCCCTGCTCGAGGGGTGGATCGCGCAGAACCTCACCCCCGCCTTCTGCGAACGGTTGGAGGACTATTTCCTCGATCTCGTCGGCTGCGCCGAAACCGACCTCTCGATGCCCGATTATCTCGCCGCCCGTTCCAACCTCCAGCACCTGGCAGCCGCATGATTTCGCCTGATTTCCGATTTTGCGTAAAGCAAAATCGGCGGCGAAATCATGGGCGCGGCTGCAATGAAATATTTGTCCAATCGGAGATTGGACAACTGTGAAATATGGCCTGCGGCCATATGAAATGTACGGCTGGATTCTATCCAGAATCCAGCCGTACATGAAATATTGCCCGCCATTCGCACGGCGGGCAATATGTCGGTGCCGGCGCCCCCGCGCCGGCTTTTTTATTGCGTGGGAGGATCGTGGCTAGGCGTTCCTCATCTTGGGTGTTCGGGAT
>CASGDD010000211.1 GCA_949300115.1 uncultured Oscillospiraceae bacterium
CCCTCCGCCTCGATGTACCGCAGGAAATCCCCCTCGAGGATCCGCAGCCGGGGATCGTCGAGCGCGCCCAGCCGGGGCGCCAGAAGCTCGCGGTTCCATTCGATAATCTGCCGGTCGATCTCGACGACATCGATGCGTGTAAGCTCCCGGTCGAGACAGGCCTCCCTGGCCGAATAGCCGAGACCCAGCCCGCCGATCAGCAGCGAACGGGGATGGCCAAACCGCTCGATTGCCCGCGACACCATCCGCTCGGAGGAGAGCGCGTTGTAGCTCGCCATCAGGAAGACGCCGCCCGACACCAGCTCATAGGCCCTCTCCCCCTCCATCTCCGCCTCCCACAGCTGCAGGGTGCGGTCGCCGTCGGTATAGCTCGACAGCAGTCTGCGCGTTTCCATCGTAAAGCCTCCCCCATCGAAGGGAAAGGGGACCTTTCGGCCCCCTCCCCATCTGAATCCGTTTTTGTTAGTCCTCGAAGACCTTCCTGCAGCCCTCGGCCACACCCTTGAAGCCGGCGGTGATGATCTCGATGTCGCCCAGCTGCATCATGACGGTCATCAGGTCGGCGAAGTGCTTCTGCAGCGCCGGACCGGCGTGAACACAGAACAGCTTGCCGTGCCGCTTGGCCGCCTCGCCCACCTTGCGGATGGCGTCCAGCTCGATCGGGTTCATCAGGTCGCCGGGGATGCCCAGCGAGATGGACAGGTCGTTCGGGCCGATGAGCAGCATATCGATCCCCTCGACCGCCGCGATGCCCTCGATGTTCTCGACCGCCGTCTTGGTCTCAATCTGGGCGATCGACATGATCCGGTCGTTCGACTCGCTCATCAGCGTGCTGTGGGCGATGGGGGTGTATTCGGTGTGGCCGCAGCAGCCGACAAAGCCGCGGTCGCCCACCGGGGTGTATTTGGAATACTTGACCAGCGTCTGTGCCTGCTCGACCGTCTCGATCATCGGCACCATGATGCCCGAAGCGCCCGCGTCGAGATACCGGGAGATGTAGTCCTTCGAAAGGTTGGGTACCCGGACAAAGCCCGGCAGGCCGATGGCGTTGCCCACGAGGAACATGTCGTGCAGCGTTTCGATGTCATAGGCGCCGTGTTCGCAGTCGAACATCAGAAAATCCAAACCCGCGTGCTTCGCCAGCAGCATCGCGGTGGGGTTGCGGAAGACCCTGCACATCGTACCGGCGATCTTCTGGCCGTTTTTCGCCTTTTCCTTGAGATTGACCACAGCTATCATCCTTTCGCCGGGGCCCATCCTGGGCCCTCAAATCTCCCGGCGTTTGCCGGACGGTTTCCCTCGCGGCGGGCGTCCTGCCGCCAAAACCATCCTCATTATACCATCGGCCTCCGGTCACTTCAACTTTTTTCCGCAGAAAATGAAAGGGGAGCCGCCGCCCCGTCGGGCAAAGCGGCTCCCCGGCTGCCCCGCTACTGGACATAGGGGGTGGGCAGCGCGTTGAGATAGGCTTGGTTGCGGTCGTCGTCGATCAGGTAGTCGATGATCTCCGCGCGGGTCCGGGAGGAGAGGTTCGCGTAGCGGATATCCCCCTGCGCAATCTCCCGTTCGATCCGGCGGATTTTGCCCCGCACCGACATCCCGCCGACCTGGCTGGTAAAATAGCCGAGAGGCGGCATCTCCATCGCGGCACCTCCTCCGTCCGGCCGGTTGTCCGTCCCTTTCGGACGGGGCCGGACAACGCTAGTATACCCCGCTGTCCGCCCCATCCGCCCGGCAAATGCTGGCGGCGCTGTCCTTGCCGGCGGTTGACAAATTTCCACCGGCCGTTTTAATATGAAAACAACGCAAACCAAAGGAGGTTTTCCCATGCAGCCCATGCCGTATGATTTTGTCATCCGCGGCGGCCGGGTGATCGACCCCGCCCGCGGCATCGACCGTGTCGAGGACGTCTATATCCGCCATTCCAAAATCGCGCCGCCGCCCGAGGGTCCCTGCGAGATCGCCGAGGAGATCGACGCCGCCGGCTGTCTCGTACTGCCCGGCCTCATCGATTTCCACACCCATCTGCACTGGCGGCACTCGGACGTCGGGCTGCATCCCGACCTCTACACCCTGCCGATGGGCATCACCGCGGCGGTCGACGCCGGCTCGGCCGGCACCTGCAACTACGAGGGAATGGTCCACAGCACGATCGCCGGCGCGATGATCACCGTCAAAAGCTTCCTCAACGTCACCGCCACCGGCATCATCACCGAGGTCTACTTCGAGAATCTCGATCCCGAACGGTTCGACGTCCATCGGATGGACTATCTCTTCGAGCGCTATTCCGACGAGATCCTGGGGCTCAAGGTTCGGGTGGGCAAGCGCTTCTCCGGCCCGCTCGGTCTCGCCCCGCTCGCCGGCGCCCGCAAGCTGGGCGACCGCTACGGCTGCCCCATCTGCTGCCACATCGTCTGGCCGGAGCAGGATCTCGACGAGGCGATGCCCTACTTTAAGCCGGGCGATATCCTCTGCCACTGCTACCAGAACCAGGGCGACTACAACATCCTCGATGCGCACGGCCGCATCCGCCGGTCGGTGCGGGAGGCCCGCGAACGGGGTGTCCTCTTCGACTGCGCCTCCGGACGGAAGAACCACAGCCTGGAGCTGACCCGTCAGGCGCTCGCCGAGGGCTTCTTCCCCGACATCATCAGCACCGATGTCATCACCGAGAGCATCTACCGCAAATCCCTCTTCGGCCTGCCCCGCACGATGAGCGAATACCTCGCGATGGGTATGCCGCTTTCCGAGGTCATCCGGGCGGTCACCGCCACCCCCGCCCGCCTGATGCGGATGGAGGGGGAGATCGGCACCCTCGCGCCCGGCGCGCTCGCCGACGTCGCCGTCATGCGGCTGCGGGAGGGCCCCACCGTCTTCGAGGATCTGGTCGGCGGCCGTATCGAAGGGGAGCAGCTGTTCATCCCCCAGGTGACCTTCAAGGCGGGCCGCCTCGCCTTCATGCAGATCGATTTCCTCTTCTGATCCTCTCCGCCGGCCGCCTCCCGGCCCGCACACAGAAAAAACCGGCTGTCCAACCGCGGGCAGCCGGTTTTATACCGGGTTTGATGTTTGCTCGGTGATCTTGCGAAAGAAGAGCTCCGGCCGGAATCCATCCGGGAATTCCTCCGGTCAGGCGTCCTGCATGGGGGAGGCGAACTCCCGCAGATATTCCACCAGCTTGAGCGCCGCCGGGGAGAGGGGACGATTCTTGGCCGTCACGATGTAGAAGGCCCGATCGAGCATCGGGCTGCCGTCGTCGATGATCGCGAGCCGCCCCTCCTCCACCTCGGTCTGCACCGCAATCTTCGAGAGGATGGACGCGCCCAGGCCCGCCATCACCGCCTGCTTGATGCTTTCGGTCGACTGCATCTCGGCCACCACCGACAGCTTGGCGGCGCTGAGCCCCAGGCTCTCGAGATAGCGGGCGGCCTCCTGACGGGTACCCGAGCCCGATTCCCGCAGGATGAAGGGAATGCGGCGGAGCATGGCGGCATCGATCGGGGCGGCCACCGCCATATTGACCGGCAGCACCAGCACCATCCGGTCGGTGGTAAACGGCTCGAACTGGCAGCCGACATCCTCAATGCGGGCGCCGGTCAATCCCACCTCGGCGTCGTTGGCCGCCACACCGAGCGCCACCTCCCGGCTGTCCATCTGCAGCGTCCGGTAGTCGAGGTCGGGATAGGCCCGGCGCATCCGGCAGAGCACCCGGGGCAGGATATACTGGCTGGGCACGGTCGAGGCGGCGACGGTCAGCGTCCCCGACACCTCGGTCCGGTAGCGCCCCATCTCGAGCAGCGCCCGCTCCTTGGTGGTTAAAATCTCGCGGGCGTACCGGTAGAACACCTTGCCCGCGCCGGTGGGATAGGTCGATTTGGTCGAGCGGACAATCAGATCGACCCCCAGCTCCTCCTCCAGCGCCCGGATGTGGGCGCTCACCGTCGGCTGGGAGAGGTAGATCGACTGCGCCGCCTTGGAGAAGCTTTCCTTGTCACAGACGGCGACGAAAGCTTCCAGCTGCCGCAGATGCATGTTTTTTCCTCCTTGTGCTTGTATCATAGGGTCGATTCCGGTATAATAGGGCCGTAACAGGCCATGGCGATTTTGTCAAAAAGGGGGTTTTCCGATGGCAGATCCAATCAAGCTGACCTCGCTGACCAAGGGCGGCGGCTGAGGCTCCAAGATAGGGCCGGGCGTCCTC
>CASGDD010000212.1 GCA_949300115.1 uncultured Oscillospiraceae bacterium
AGGGGCCTGATCGACTTCGGGTTGCTGTTCGGCATCGACGCGCTCGATCCCAGGCGGTATGAATCCATCCCGCTGCCTTCCGAAGATCTCTGGGGGGTGCTGATGCGGACCGATGCCCCGCTCGCCAGCAAAACCGCCATCGCGCCGGAGGATCTGTGGGATAAACCGCTGATCATCTCCCGCCAACGGGAGGACGGTCCATATCTGAGCGGCTGGATGAGGCGGGATTTTTCGCAGCTCAACGTCGTGGCCACCTACAATCTGCTCTTTAACGCCTCCCTGCTCGTCGAGGAGGGGTTGGGCTATGCGCTCTGCCTCGACAAGCTGATCCGCACCGAGGGGAGCAGCCTCTGCTTCCGGCCGCTTGCCCCACGGGTGGAGGCACCCGCCTGCCTTATTTGGAAACGCTATCAACTCTTCTCCAAGGCGGCAGCCGTTTTCCTCGACCAGCTCAAAGCCGTCTTTGCCGACGGATAACGCCATGATCCGCATACGCAAAGGCGGCCGGAGCTTACTCCGGCCGCCTTTCGGCATGGTTTTCCTCCATTGCGGGAAGGATGCCCTCAGGCGAGCGCCGCAATCGGCTGACCGTCCCGCTTGACGACCATGCCACCCTTCATCACGAAGGAGACCTCGGCCAACGCCCGGATATCCTCGAGCGGATTGCGGTCGTAGGCGCAGATGTCGGCAAACTTGCCCGGTTCCAGGCTGCCCACCCGATCTTCCCAGCGCATCATCCGCGCGTTGGTGCGGGTGGCCGCCAGCAGCAGCTCGAGCGGTGTGTACCCGCTGTGACGGGTGATCAGCTCAAATTCGTAGGCCTGCCCGCCGTGCGGACTCAGCGGCGTGCTGGCGTCGGTGCCGAAGGCGAGCGGTACCTTGTACTGCCGGCTGAGCTCAAGCGCATGGGCGATCCTTTCGAGCGCCTCCTTGGCCTTGTCCACCATCCAGACGGGCAGTTTGTCCCCCGCTTCGGCCATCCGGGCGGAAGCGATCATCGTCGGGACGAAGTAGGTGCCCCGTTCGGCCATCGCTTCGGCGCACTCCTCGTCCATCTGGGAGCAGTGCTCGATCGAGGTGACACCGGCGAGGGTGCCGTTTAAGATGCCCCGTTTGCCGTGGGCGTGGAACATGGTGGTCATCTCGTGCTCCTCCGCCACCTCGATGGCGGCGCGGAGTTCGGCCATCGTAAACGAGCTGGCGCGCGGGGTCGAGCCGATGCGGACCACACCGCCGGTCCCCATAATCTTGATATGGTCGGCGCCGTATTTGATATTGAGCCGGGCAGCCGCCCGCATCGCGTCGGGCGAGTCGCAGACAATCCCCAGCCGGCAATCCCCCTGGATGGTGGGATTGAACTGGCTGTCGGCGGTGCCGCCGGTGATGGTCAGCGCCTTGCCGGGCGCCATAATCCGGGGGCCAACGGCCAGCCCCGCGTTGATGCCATCCCGCACGCCGATATCGATAAAGTCGTTGCCGCCCGCATCCCGCAGCGTCGTAAAGCCGGCCAACAGGTCGGCCTGCGCCTGCCGGAGGGCCACCAGGGTCATATACGCCTGGGTGTGGGTCGCGTAGTAGACCGAGTTATCCCCCTCCGGGCGGTTGGTGATATGGACATGGCCGTCGATCAGGCCGGGGGTGACGAACTTATCCGACAGATCGATCACCGCCGCCCCCTCGGGGATCGACTCCCAGGGCAGAATTTCCGACACCCGATCCCCTTCAATCGCAAGGGCCATCCGTTCGTAGATCGCCTCGTCAGCCGCCGTGAAAAGCTTGCCGCATTGGATATACTGTTTCATGCTGTCCTCCCTTGTCCTTCGGTTCTGATGGATGCGCTGCATGGTCTCAGTATACTATACCCACAGACAGCTGTCCACCGGCAAACTCCACACCTCCGCCCCCCGCTTTTTTGACATTATGGCAAGAAAAATGCGGCATCCACTCCCCCTTTATCTTGCAAATCCTCCGGTCGAATGCTACAATGAGAGCGGCTTTTGGATACCGTGACCGGACAGGCCGCGGCCGTCCGGATGGACAACCGGGAAAGGCAAGGGATCGTGCATGAAACGTGTGCTCATTGTCGTGGACTATCAGAAGGATTTTGTTTCGGGCGCGCTGGGTTTTGAGGGCGCTGAAGCGCTCGAAGAGGGGATCTGCCGCCGGATTGAGGACTACCGGGCGGCAGGGGATGAGGTGATCTTCACCCTCGACACCCATGGCGCCGACTATCTGGACACCGAGGAGGGGCGGCAGCTACCCATCCCCCATTGCCTGAAGGGCAGCGATGGCTGGCAGCTGACCGACCGGGTGGCCGCCCTCGCAGGGGACAGCCGCCGGTTTGAGAAGCCCACCTTCGGCTCGCTCGAACTGGCCCGGTATCTGGAAGGGAAGGCGTTCGACGAGGTCGAGCTCTGCGGGCTGGTCTCCAACATCTGCGTGCTTTCCAACGCGGTACTGGCCCGGGCGGCCTGCCCGAATGCCCACATTGTCGTCGACGCCCGTCTCACCGGCAGTGCCGACGGCGCGCTGCAGGAAAAATGCCTGGATGTGCTGGGTGGCATCCAGGTCGAGGTGCGCGGACGATAAGGAGGGAACCGTATGTCGACAGCATCCTATAACTACACCATGCTCTGCGATTACTACGAGCTGACGATGGGCAACGGTTATCTGCTTGCCGGGCTCGGGGACCGCATCACCTATTTTGATATGTTCTTCCGCTCGGTGCCCGACGAGGGCGGCTTTGCCATCGCCGCCGGGCTGGAGCAGGTGATCCATTACATCGAAAATCTGCACTTCGGCCGCGAGGACATCGAGTTTCTGCGCCGCAAGGGCGGCTTCGACGAGGCCTTCCTGCGCTATCTCGAGTCCTTCCGCTTCACCGGCGATATCTGGGCGGTGCCCGAGGGGACGCCCATCTTCCCGAATGAACCGATTCTGACCGTCCGCGCCCCGGCCATCGAGGCACAGCTGATCGAGACCTTCCTGCTGCTCTCGCTCAACCACCAGTCGCTCATCGCGACCAAGGCCAACCGGATTGTGCGGGCGGCCGACGGCAGGGCCATCTCGGAATTCGGTTCCCGACGGGCCCAGGGTTCGGATGCCGCGTTGCTGGGCGCCCGTGCCGCCTACATCGGCGGCTGCACCGGTACCGCCTGTCTGCTGGCCGACCAGGCGTTCGATGTGCCGGCAACCGGTACGATGGCCCACTCCTGGGTGCAGATGTTCCCCAGCGAATACGACGCCTTCCGCACCTACTGCGAGCTCTACCCCGAGAACGCCACCCTGCTGGTCGACACCTCCAATGTCCTCAAGAGCGGGGTCCCCAACGCCATTCGCGCCTTCGACGAGGTGTTAAAGCCCCGCGGCATCACCCACTGCGCCATCCGGCTGGATTCGGGCGATATCACCTACCTTTCGACCCGTGCCCGCAGGATGCTGGACGAGGCCGGCTGGACCGGCTGCAAGATCATCGCCTCCAACTCGCTCGACGAGACGATCATCCGGGATATCCTCGCCCAGGGCGCCCGGGTCGACGGCTTTGGGGTGGGCGAACGGCTGATCACCTCCAAAAGCGACCCGGTCTTCGGCGGCGTCTACAAGCTGGTCGCCATCGAGGACGAGGCGGGGGTCATCCAGCCGAAGATCAAGATCAGCGAAAATGCCTCCAAGATCACCAACCCGCATTTTAAAAAGGTCTACCGTCTCTACGAGCGGGAGACCGGCAAGGCGATTGCCGACCAGCTGTGCATCCACGACGAGACGATCGACGACCGCGAGCCGCTGGTCATCTTCGATCCCGATTACACCTGGAAGCGCAAACGGATTGCAAACTTTGTCGCCCGCGAACTGATGGTCCCCATCTTCCGGCAGGGGGAGCTTGTCTACCACTGTCCCGACGTACACGAGCTGCAGCGCTACTGCCGCGAGCAGGTGGATACCCTTTGGGACGAGGTCAAGCGGTTTGAAAATCCCCACCACTACTATGTCGACCTTTCCACCCGGCTGTGGGAGGTCAAGCAGAATCTGCTCGGCGCCCGCGGCTAGGCGGGGCGTCCCCACGATCTGTTCTTGCATCTGTTCGATTGGAGGAGCGGCCATCCCATCCAGGAGGGGCGCTCCTCCTTACGGAGGGCGTTCTGCCCTCCCCATCCATTCCGAAAGAGGAGTTGTCCACACCCATGCATCCCCAAAACCGGTCCGCACATCCGGTCGACTGCCGCATCTATGCCCTGATCACCTGTCTGCTCTGGTCGACCTCCCCCGCCTTTCTGCGCCACGCGATGGCGAGCTTTACCCCGCTGTCCTTGAGTCTGTTCCGGCTGCTGCTGGCTGCCGGCAGCCTCATTCTCATCGGCTGCATCAAAAAAATAGGGCTGCCCCGCTTGCGGGACATCCCCTTCTTCTTCCTCACCGGCCTGCTCGGCTTCGGCGGCTACTTTTTCATCTACAACCTCGGCACCGAACGGGTCCCCTCCGGGCTCAACAGCCTCATTCTGGCCATCAGTCCGGTCATCGTCGCCATCCTCTCCAACGCGATCTATAAGGAGCGGCTCGGCCGGGTCAAATGGCTGGCGGTTGCCATCGAGCTCGGCGGCCTTGCCATCCTCGCCATCTTTGACGGGCTGCTCGCCCTCAACACCGGCGTGCTCTATCTGCTGGGGGCGGCCATGCTGATGAGCGCCTACAATCTCGTCCAGCACAAGATGCACCGCGGCTATGGCCCGCTGCAGTTTGTCACCTATTCGATCATCGCCGGCGCCATCTGGCAGCTCGGCCTGCTGCCCGAACTGATCCCCCAGGTCGCCGCCGCCCAGCCGCTGGATCTGCTGCTCATCGTCTTCACCGCCGTCTGCGCCACCGCCATCGCCTATCTGCTGTGGGGTACCGCCCTCGAGATTGCGCCCAAGGCGAGCGATGTCACCAACTTCATGTTCTTAACCCCCATCCTTTCCACCCTGGTCGGCTGGCTGTGCAACGGGGAGATTCCCTCCCTCTCCACCCTCTGCGGCGGATTGGTGGTGCTTGCGGGGATGGCCATCTTCAACTTTGTCCACGCCCTTCCCCCGCATCCACACTCGAAAGAAAAGAGGGTCTCGTATCATGCCTAAATCCACCTCCAAAGGTCCGGTCGATGCCCGGGTGCTCGCGGTCATCGCCTGCCTGCTCTGGGCCACCCCCGCCGCCTTTCTGCGCAACGCGATGGGGAGCTTCACCCCCCTGCCGCTCGGCCTCTTCCGGCTGCTTATCGCCTCGGCCGCGCTGATCCTCTTCGGCGCCGTTCAGAAGATCGGCTTTCCCAAACTGCGGGATGTCCCCTACTTTCTGTTTACCGGTTTCATCGGCTTCGGCGGCTATTTTATCATCTTCAACACCGGCACGGCGCTGATCCCCTCGGGGCTCAACTCGATCATCCTCGCCGCCAGTCCGGTTTTTGTCGCCATCTTCATGCGGGTGCGCTACCGGGAGATTCTGCCGGTGCGCCGCTGGATCGCCATCGGCATCGAGCTCGGCGGTCTCGCCATTCTCGTGATCTTCGATGGACTGCTCGCCCTCAACCTCGGGGTGCTCTACATCTTCATCGCCTCGGTCATGCTCGCCGTCTACAGTGTGCTGCAGCGCAAGGGGCTGCGCGGCTACTCCCCCATCCAGTTCACCGCCTATTCGATCATTGCCGGCACCCTCTTCGAGCTGGGATGGCTGCCCGAGCTGGTCCCCCAGGTGGCCAACGCCCAGCCCTTCCACATCTTCCTTGTCTTCTGCACCGCCATCTTCACCACCATCGTGACCTATATGCTCTGGGGTAAGGCGCTCGAGATTGCGCCCCGAGCGAGTGATGTCACCAATTTCATGTTTTTAACCCCCTTCTTCGCCACACTGGTCGGTTGGGCGCTCAACGGGGAGATCCCCTCCCTTTCGACCGTCATCGGCGGGATTGTGGTCCTCGCCGGTGTCGCCCTCTTCAACGCCGCCGACACACCCCAGCCGGAGAAGCCGAAAGCCTAGTCCCACCCCGAAGCCCTGTCCGCCTCCGGACGGGGCTTGCTTTTTGTCCTGCTGTCCCCCGGCCTGCCGCAGGCCGCCCGGCGGCGCTTTCCTCAGATTTTCCAACAAGCGGCCTCCTTCCGGCAAAAATCTTATGCGCTTTGTCCCTTGATCCCTCCTTTTCCCCTTTGCTATAATGAATTGTAGGATTTTGAAACCCCAGGCGGACCAATCAGGAAGGAGCGACTCCATGGGCGGCTTATTCGGCGTGGCATCCCACGACAACTGCACCTACGACGTTTTTTTCGGCACCGACTACCACTCCCACCTCGGCACCCGGCGGGGCGGCATGTGCTTTTACGGGGAATCCGGCTTTCAACGGTCGATCCACAACATCGAAAATTCCCCCTTCCGCACCAAATTTGAGCGGGATATGGCGGAATTTGAGGGCAATATGGGCATCGGCTGTATCAGCGATATGGAACCCCAGCCGGTGCTCATCTGCGCCAAATGGGGCAGCTTCGCGGTCACCACCGTCGGCATCATCAACAACATGGCGGACCTTACCGACGAGATCCTGCAGCACGGCGGTCACTTCTTCGAGCTGTCGGGCGGACGGGTCAATCCGACCGAGCTGGCCGCCGCGCTGATCGCCCAGAAGGAGAACATCGTCGAGGGAATCCGCTATGCCCAGCAGCGGATTGAGGGGTCGATGACCATCCTGGCGATGACCTCCGAAGCCATCTATGCCGCCCGCGACCGGCTGGGACGCACCCCGATGCTCATCGGGCACAAGGAGGGGGCGTTCTGTGCCTCCTTTGAAAATTTCGTCTACTACAACCTCGGCTATACCGATTACAGCGAGCTGGGTCCGGGCGAGATCGTCCGGATCACCGCCGACCGGGTGGAAAGCCTCGCCCCGCCGCTTGAAAAATGCCGCATCTGCGCCTTCCTCTGGACCTACTACGGCTACCCCAACTCGACCTACGAGGGGGTCAATGTCGAGGAGATGCGCTACCGCTGCGGCGCCATCCTCGCCGACAACGACGTCGGGGACGCCTGTGCCGGCGATGCCGACTGCATTGCCGGCGTCCCCGACTCGGGTACCGCCCACGCCATCGGCTATGCCAACCGGTCGGGCCTTCCCTTCTCCCGCCCGCTGATCAAGTACACCCCCACCTGGCCCCGCAGCTTTATGCCGCAGGATCAGGGCATGCGCGACCGGATCGCCCGGATGAAACTGGTGCCGGTCGATTCCCTGATCCGGGGGCGGCATCTGCTGCTGATCGACGACTCGATCGTCCGCGGCACCCAGATCCGCAGCACCATCCGCTACCTCTACGATCACGGCGCACGGTCGGTGCACATCCGTTCGGCCTGCCCGCCGATTGTCTACGGCTGCAAATACCTCAACTTCTCCCGTTCCAATGCCATCACCGAGCTCATCGCCCGGCGGGTGATCAAGGAGCGGGAGGGGACCGAGTTTCCACCCCTCGAGGTGCTGGATCGCTATGCCGACCCCGTTTCGGACGACTATCAGGCCATGCTCGACCGGATGGCCGAGATGCTGGGGGTCGATTCGGTCCGCTTCCAGACATTGGACGGCCTCGTCCGCTCGATCGGCATCGACCCCGACCGGCTCTGCACCTACTGCTGGAGTGGCCGGGAATAGGGCGATTCTATT
>CASGDD010000213.1 GCA_949300115.1 uncultured Oscillospiraceae bacterium
CCCGGTAGCCGAGGCTCTCCTCCAGCCGGTCGATCAGCTCGCCGATCCGGTAGCCGACCTTCGGCTTGCCGCCGGCCGCGATGGCGGCCAAGTCCTTACGCACCTGAATCTCCCCCATCGACATCGCCCCGGCGATGGCCGACGAGGAGATCCGGTCGTCCGGGTGACAGGGCAGCATCCGCAGATAGCGCAGATACATCGGCAATCGTTCGGCTGTCGCCCGGGAAATGGTCTGCTGCAGACCGCTCACCTCCCTTTGGATCCTTCCCAACAGAGCGTCCGCTCTATTTGTTAATATTTTAACATAGCGTTCGCCGGGAGGAAAGAATGAATCTGATATAATCGATATATTTTTATCGATATAACCCGCCGGTATACCTCCGGACAGCAGAAAACCCTCCGCACAAAGGGCGAAGGGTCGATTGGCCATACGGTTTGACACCACCCAGCTTCCCTAGAGCAGCGCTCTCTTGGTGTCGCAGAGCAGGGTGATAAACCGATGATCGAGTTCGGTCATCCGGTAGTTTTTGCGGTAGATCAGCACATCCTTGTAGCGGCGCAGCTGATCGGTACAGCTCCGCTGAACCAGTTGATACCGCGCAAGCAGTGTATCCGGCAGCGGCGGGCTCCAGGCAAAGGTGTCGGGCGAGCGGTCGAGCAGTTCACAGACGGCCGCCCGGTCGTAGACGAGGATCCGGCGCTCGTTCGGTCCGGCATGTTCCCCCTTTTTGGCGGTGTCGGGCAGAATGGCCGCCTCCGCCTCGGCATGGGCAATCTCGATATAGGGCGACAGATCCCGCAGGGAAACCGTCTCGCGGTCCGCCAGCGGATGGCGGCGGCTGAAAAGCAGCCGGTAGGAAAATTCCGCGATCACCACCGAATCCAGCCCCTTGTCGGCCAGCAGATCCTTAAAATAGCGGTCATAACGCGCATCATAGCGGACGATGCCGAGGCGGTAGTCGGTTCGCGTCACCAGCTCGACGGTGTCAAGCGGCCCCGTCTCCTTATAAAGAATTTCAAGCGGACGGCTTCGGTCGACCGACCGGACAAACTCGGCAAAGGCATCGGCGAGATAGCCCGACCGCGGCAGCGCAAGCGAGAAGGTCTGCCGTTCGGCGCCTTCGTTTTGGAACATCGTTTCTAGTGCGTCACACTGGCGGAGCAGCTTCTGCGCCTGCTGCAGAAAGAGTTCCCCCTTCGGGGTGACCAGCATGCCGCGGGGCGAGCGTTCGAAGATAGCGATGCCCAGCGAGGCCTCCAGCTCCTTGATCGCCCGGCTGAGGTTGGGCTGGGCCATAAAGAGATTTTCGGCGGCCTTGTTGATCGAATGGGTTTTGGCGACCTCGAGCGCATATTTGAGATACAACAGATTCATAGGGATACCCTTTCCGGTGCGCTTCTCCCGCGGCCGGAAAACCCGGGACCTGCCGGCCGCCGCAAACGGGGTTCTTTTTTATTATACATCATCCCCCGGCCGCCGGACAAGCGCTTCCCTGGAAAATCACCGCCGCAGCTGGTAGAGCAGCGCGTTGCAGATGGCGGCGGCTACCGTGCTTCCCCCCTTACGTCCTCGGGCGACAATCGAGGGTACCGGCAGGCGGAGAATCGCCTCCTTGCTTTCGAGCACGTTGACAAAGCCGACCGGAACCCCAATGACCAGTCGGGGACGCATCCGCCCCGCCTCGATCAGTTCGGCCAGGCGCAGCAGCGCGGTCGGCGCATTGCCGATGGCCACCACCAGCGGCAGCTGCCAATCGGCCGCCCGTTCGATGCTGGCAACCGCCCGGGTGGTACCCTCAGCCTCTGCCCGCCGGCGGGTTTCCTCCTCCCCCATCAGGCAGTGGACCTGCCCGCCCAGCGAGGCGAGCACCGATTTGTTGATGCCCGCCTTGGCCATCTCGGTATCGGTGAGGATGGAGGCGCCCTCCTGCAGTGCCGCCAGCCCGGCCTCGACCGCGCCCTCCGAAAAGACGAGATTTTCGAGATAGTCAAAGTCGGCGGTCGTGTGGATCACCCGCTGGATCACCGGACGCTCCAGCGGGTCGAGCGGACGGCCGCCCAACCGCCTCGCAAGCTCCTCCCCGATGATTTCCATGCTGCGGCGTTCGATCTCCTGCGGATTGTGGATCACCATCCCAGCTCCCCCTTTCGGCCGGTCAGCCCCATCATCCGATAGACCGCCGGCAGATCGATTGCCCGGCGCATTGCGTCCGCCAGGCGGTTGTACTGCTCCTCTTTATAGCTTGCGCTGTCCGGTCCCGTCGTATGTGTCAGGGAAAGTCCCCGCCGGTCGAGCAGCAGTCCCACCAGCCGGTCAACCAGCTCCGGCCGGTCGAACAGCCCGTGCAGATA
>CASGDD010000214.1 GCA_949300115.1 uncultured Oscillospiraceae bacterium
CGGCGCTCGAGCGGCTGCGGACCTGCCGGGCCAACCTCGATTTCGCCATCCAGAAGGCCCCCGAAACCGCCTCGCCGGAGGACGCGGAGGACCGCGCGGTCTTCGCCCGTTTCAAGGCCGACTATCTCGAGGCGATGGACGACGATCTCAACACCGCCAACGCCATCGCCGCCGTCTTCGAGCTTGCCCGCCATCTCAACACGATGGCCGCCCGGGATCCGCTGCCGGCCAAGGCGCTGCTCGAGGAGGGCCTGTCCCTGCTCACCGAGCTGACCGGCGTGCTCGGCCTCTCGCTCGAGGCGCCGCAGGAGAATCTCGACGAGGAGATCGAGCGGCTGATCGAGCAGCGCACCGCCGCCCGCAAGGCCCGCGACTTCGCGACCGCCGACCGCATCCGCGACGAGCTGCACGCCCGCGGGATTGTGCTGGAGGATACGCCGCAGGGGGTCAAATGGCACCGGGCCTAGCGCCCCTTCCCGGCCGCACCGCGGCAGGCCGGGCCTTACGCGGCATGGGCATCGCCCTCGGCAGCCTGCTGATCCTGCTGGGACTGATGGCCCTGCCCGCCTGCGGTCTGGGATTTGCCGGTGCCTGGGGGCTCATCCTTCCGGGCGGGGCGCTGCTCGCCCTTGCGCTGGGCTGGCGGCGGCTGGGCGGCCATCCCCGCCTGCGCCGGATGATGGCCGGACTGCTGGGGCTGGGCGGCATCCTCTCGCTTGCCCTTTCGGGGTGGATGCTCCGCAGCGGCTGGTTCTGCCCGCCCGACGAAGGGCGCTACACCGTCGTGGTGCTGGGCGCCAAGGTCGAGGGGGATGCCCCCTCGCGGATGCTCCGCCGCCGGCTGGAAACCGCCCGCGACTACCTGCTTGCCCACCCCCAAGCGCCGGTCATCGTCGCGGGTGGGCAGGGATCGGACGAACGGCGCAGCGAAGCCTCGGTGATGGCCGCGTGGCTCCTCGGGCAGGGGATCGAATCCTCCCGCATCTACCGGGAGGACCGTTCCACCAACACCGCGCAGAATATCGCCTACGCAAAAGCCCTGCTGGAGGCGGAATCGCTGCCTGCCCGGATGTTGATTGTCTCGGACGGCTTCCATCTCCCCCGCGCCCGGCTGCTGGCCTCACAGCTTGCGATCGAGAGCGCCGCGCTGCCGGCCGCCACCCCCATCTGGCTGCTGCCCGCCTACTGGGCGCGCGAGATGCTGGCCATCGTCTACACGCTGCTCTTCGGCAGCAACGCGTAAAGCATCGGTCGGTCCCGATAGAAAAAGAGACGGAGGATTCCCCGGCGGGGTGTCCTCCGTCCTCTGCTTTTTTGGGGGCGCTATCCCCGCCGGCGGGCGGCTTCCCCCGCCATCCGGGCCCCGATCGCCTCGACCGCCGCCTCCCGGTTGCAGTCGGCCCGAATCCGATAGCAGCCGCAGGCGGTTTCGATCCGGATCTCCCCGCCCACCAGGTGGACACCGGCAATCTGATGATAGCCGAGCGCGAACGGCAGGGAGGGCTGCCCCATCCGATCGAGCGCCACCCCGGTCACCGCGTGTTCATACACCCGGCAGCTGCAGCCCTCTGTCAGCAGCACCGCTGCGGCGAGATAGCCGCCCGAGAGGCTCAGCAGCAGCGCGATGCCCCGTCCCGGCAGCCCGGTTGGCAGCGGCGCCGCCAGCATCGCCGCCGTCCCTGCCGGATCGAGCAGCCACGCCCCGCCGACCAGCAGCAGCAAACCGGCGGCCATCAGCCCCAGGATCCGCGCCTCCGGCGTCGGCGACCGGGCGAACACCAGCAGCCGGCCATTCTGTCTTTCCATCCAAGCATCCCCTCATCCTCCGCATTCCGGCCCGATTCGTCGGCCGTTCGGACGCATTTCATCATACCACAGCGGCAGAATATACGCAAGTGCGTACACGCATTTGCGTATATTTTTTTACAATTTTTTTGAGGTGATGGATGATGAATGTCAAGGACGCGGTGGCCGCGCGGTTTCGTGCGCTCTGCTTGGAACGCGGGATGACCACCAATGAGCTTGCCAACCTTGCCGGGGTCACCCCCTCCACCGTCTACAGCCTGCTCGACCCGAAAAGGCGGGATGTCTCGATTTTAACCATCAAAAAGCTCTGCGACGGGCTGGAGATCACCCTCGGCGCCTTCTTCTCCACCCCTGAATTTGACGCCCTCGAACAGGAGATCCGCTAGGGGTGCGTAGGATCGATGCACAACAGGAGGGCGCCCGGCGCCGCCCGCCTTCCGGGATCCTGTCCGGCGGGAACGACCTTCCCTGCCCGCAGAGCCGGCCGGCGCAAAAAGATCCCCGGCAAAAAGCCGGGGATCTTGGATGATACAAAGCTGTGCAGGGGATTGCGGCGAGGGGATTTAGGCCGCGGAGGGCTTGGGATCGGGGTTCAGGGTGTACTCGATCTCCATCTCGTGATCCTCACCCTCGCGGGCCAGACGGCCCATGACAACCCAGCGCTCCTGCCAGTTCTTATCGTTCTGGTTGGTGCAGGTGGCCAGCGTGATGATCTTGTCATCGACGGTGACATCGATGTCGTCGGTCAGGATCTGGCTGCGGTCCAGCGCCTCGTCGATAACCGCCTGGAACTCCTCATCGGTCTGGTTGGGATAGATGTACCAGTCGGTCGCCTCCGACAGGAAGGCGGCGAAGACGTAGAAGAGCATCGAATCCTCTTCGGTGTAGTACCAGATGTAGGGGTGCTCGGCCGCGTACTCGGGATCGTCGTAGTTGATGAGCTTGGCAAACATCTCGCCGTTCTCCCGGTCGTCGTCGACGTTGTGGCCGTAGACGATGAAGTTGCGGGAGATGTCCTCGCGGGTGCCGCTGCCGCCGGTGACCTCATAGTCGAGGAAGAGGGCGCCCAGCCAGGCATACTCCTTGTCGTAGCCGCGGCGATGATAGAACTGGTTGTCGGTCGTCTGCAGCACGCCGAGATCGCAGTCGGCGCCGTCGGCGATCAGCCAACCCACCGTGTCGCTGTTCTCCGCCTTGAGATCCTCGATCTTCTTGAGGATATCCTCAGACGGCGGGGTCACTTCGCCCGTCTCGATCTCGCCCTTTGCCTCACTCGAGGAACTCGACGAGTTCGATGAGCTGCTCGGCCGGGAGGTGGTGCTCGTCGAGGCGGAGGTGGACGAGGAGGACTCCTCACCGCCGCCGCATCCGGCAAGCAAACCGGTCAGCATGAGCAGCGCAAGCAGAAGGGCCAAAAATTTCTTCGAGGTCACTTTTACGTTTCGCAACTTGTCTCACTGTCCTTTACTAATCATTTGCTGGTTTTTTGGGGTTCGGATTTCGGGTGTAGGTGATCTCCATCTCCTGGTCCTCCCCCGCCCGTGCGAGCCTGGCCATAACGACCCAGCGCTGTGTCCAGTTTTTATTGAACTGATCGGTGCAGGTGGCCAGCGTGATGATCTTGTCGTCGGGGGTCACGTCGATGTCCTCCGTCCAGATCTCGCTGCGCTGGTGCGCCTCCTCGATCACGTTCATAAACTCCTCATCCGTCTGGTTGGGGAAGATGTACCAGTTGGAACTCTCCGTCCGAAGGGCCGCGAAGACGTAGAAGAGCATCGCGTCCTCCTCGGTGTAATACCAGACATAGGGATACCGGGCGGCGTATTCGGGATCATCGTAGTTGATGAGCTTGGCGAACATCTTGCCGTTTTCCCGGTCGTCGTCGACGTTGTGGCCGTAGACGACAAAGTTGCGGGAGATATCCCTGCGGGTCCCGCTCCCGCCCAGAACCTCATAGTCGAGAAAGATCGAGCCCAGCCAGCTGTAGTTGCCGTCGAGGCCCCGCCGGTGGTAGTACTCGTTGTCGCCCGTCTGGACAACCCCCTGGCTGCAGTCGGCACCCGGCACCACAATCCAGCCGACCGCGTCGTCGTTCATCGCCTTGAGCTCCTGAAGCTGGGTGAGGATATCCTCGGGCGGCGGGGTGGGCCGGCCGGTCTCGAGCTTGCCGGCGAAAACCGGTTCCTCCAACGGGTTGTGAAAGGCCACCGAGCTGTGGGAGCTTTCGCTGCTGACACTTGACGGCGGCTCTTCCTCCTCGGGCGGCATCGTACAGCCGGCCAGCAACGCCGACAGCAAAAGCAGCGCCAGCAGCAGCGACAGCGGCCCCTGCACCCGCGGCGTGATCCCTTTCCAAGACACCTTCCGCTTCCATCTCCTTTGTTCCAGATCCTGCCCGCCGAAGGGTGGGCGCATTTGAACGTGTATCATTATAGCAGAAAAATTCCCTGCCGTCGAGAGGGAATCTTTTAAAAATAAGGGAAGTTGCGCCCCACCCTCCTTCCGCCTCTTGTCAACCGTCCCCGCCTTTGCTATACTAACTGTATTAGCCGGTCTAGTACACATGCCGGCAGAAGGGAGAGACAGGCCGATGCTCATCCGGCTGGATGTCATGAGCGGCGTCCCGATCTATGAGCAGATCAAGCGGGGGCTGTCCCGGCTGGTGCTGCTGGGCGTCCTGCGCGACCACGAACAGCTTCCCAGCGTCCGCGCCCTCGCCAAAGAGATGTCGGTCAACCCCAATACCGTCCAGAGGGCCTACAGCGAGCTGGAAAAAGAGGGTATCATCTATTCGGTGTCGGGAAAGGGCAATTTTATTGCACCGGGCGGCAAAGAAAATGGGCCGCTGCGCCGCCGCCAGCTGGAAGCGGTCACCCGCTCGATCGAGGAGGCGCGCAGCACCGGGCTGCCGCTGGAAGAGGTGCTGCGGGTCGTTCGATTCGTCTATCAGGAGGGGGTACCCGATGATTAAGGTTGTGGGTGTCATCAAATCGTTCGACAACGTCAAAGCGCTCGACGGGGTCAGCTGCAAGATCCGGCCGGGGAGCATCTACGGCATGCTCGGCTCGAACGGCGCCGGCAAGTCGACCCTGCTGCGCATCATCGCCGGCGTCATGAAGCCGGACGGCGGCACCGTCCTCATCGAGGATCTGCCCGTCTTCGATCATCCCGCCATCAAAGAGCGGGTCTTTCTCGTTCCCGACGACCCCTATTTTATCGGGCAGTCGTCCATGCAGGACATGGCCCGCTTCTATGCCCGCTTCTACCCCGCCTTCGACTGGGATATCTACCATCAGCTGGCCGACCGCTTCCCGATCGACGCCAAGCGGCGGATGAACACCTTCTCCAAGGGGATGGTGCGGCAGGTCTTTCTCATCCTCGCCTTTGCCACGAAACCCCGCTATCTGCTGCTCGACGAGGCATTTGACGGGCTGGACGCGGTCATGCGCCGCGCGCTGGGGCAGGTCATCACCGAATGGGTACAGTCCCGCGGGCTCACGGTGGTTGTCGCCTCCCACAACCTCCGCGAGCTGGAGGACACCTGCGACACGGTCGGCCTGCTGCATCGGGGCGGCATCCTCTTCGAGAAGGGGCTCGATGACCTCAAGGACAACTTCCACCGCTTCCAGTTTGCCTACGCCGACGGGGAGCCCCCGCTGCCCGAGGGGCTGGACGTCGTGGGGCTCGAACGGCGGGGCCGGCTGATCACGCTGGTCGCCCGGGGGGACGTCGATGAGATTCTCACCGCCCTCCGGCGCACCGATCCCTCCTTTTTGGAGCTGCTGCCGCTGACCCTCGAGGAGGCTTTTATCCAGGAAATGGAGGTGGCCGGCTATGACGCCAACAACATCCTCTTCTGACCGCCGGCTCGGCCAGATGTACCGCTACACCGTCCGGCAGGGGCTGGGCGCGTCGATGCTCGTCGGCATCATCATGCTCATCACCTTCCCGCTGCAGTTTGTCATCACCTGGCAGACGGGCAATCCCCGCTATATCCTGCCGGTCGATGCGCTCTCCTTCCACAGTCCCCTCTCGCTGCTCATCTTCCTGCCGCTCGCCATGCTCTTCTGCCTGGTGGTCACCTTCATCGTCTTCCCCTATTTCCAGAACCACCGGGCCGCCATCCTCTACTTCTCGCTGCCGATGCGGCGCAGCCGGCTCTTCTTCGCCCACTATCTCGCCGGGTATACGCTGGCGGCGCTGCCGGTTGTAATCTGCTATCTCCTTGTCCTGATTGCCAACGGGATCATGCGGACCGGGGTGATCCACCCGGGCGATATCCTCGCCGATATGGGCTGGGTGCTCTATACCATGCTTGCCGTCTACACCATCGCCGTCTTCATCGCGGCCGCCACCGGCACCTATTTTAACGCGCTGCTCTACAACCTCACCCTGCATCTGATGCCGATCCTGCTCTATCTCGAGATGGCCGAGCTGCTCAGCGCCACCCTGCTCGGCTTCAGCCCCTCGGCCATGCTCCGCGCCTACGATCTGATGTCCTCCCTCTCCCCCTTCGGCATGCTGCTGACCCGGCTGGGGCAATCGACCAACCGGATGATCTACAACCCCTGGATCCCCGCCCTCGTCTGGCTATTCTTGATCGCCTTCTTTCTCATCTGCGCCCACAACCGCTTCCGCTGGCGCCGTCCCGAGCTGGCCGGCCACGCTCGCACGGGCGGTGTGCTGCCCACCCTCTGCAAATGGGGGGTCTCGATCGCCATCGGGCTGGCCTTCGGTTTTTATTTCATCAACACCACCCAGAACGGCCTTTTAAGCTACCTCGGCATCTTTCTGGGTTCGTCGGTCAGCCATCTGGTGATGGATGTGCTCGGCGCCCAGGGCTTTAAGGATCTGCACCGCTCGGTCAAATCCTATGTCATTCTGGCCGCCTGCTTTGTGGTCGTGCTGGCGGTGCTGCGCACCGGCGGTTTCGGCTTCGAAAGCCGGCTGCCCGAGGCGGAGGACATCCTCCAGGTCGAGATCGACTACACCGGCACCCAGGCCCATCTGACCGACGCCGAAACGGTGACCCTCTCCGATCCGGCGGACATCGCGCAGCTGCTCACCTTCCACCATTCGCTGATCGATACCCTGCTGCCGCTGCGCCGGCAGGTCTCCTTTGTCAGCACATTGGGCGATCTCGAAAGCTTTCGGACGGACGCCGCCGCCCTCTATCCCACCATCACCTACCGGCTCCAAAACGGCCATCTGCTCGAGCGGAGCTACCCTGTCGGCGTTCCGCGCGCGCTGGTCTCCCAGCTGGCCGTCCTCGAAACCTCCGAGAGCTTCAAACGCCAGACCTACCCCGCCTTCCAGATCCAGCCGGAGCAGGTAAACGGCGTCCGGGTCCGCGGGCGCTTTGAGATGGAGGAGAAGGAGTCCTACCACTTCCTTCCCGAGGAGGACTACGCGGCGCTGCTGAGCGCCATGCAGGCGGATATCCTCGCCGCCGATTATGAGGAGATCTTCGCGCCCGCCAAGCCGCCCGTCCTGCTCATCTCCTTCTGGTATCTCGACGCCGAGGGCGAACAGCACCGGGTGGAAAGCGAGGTCTACAGCAGCTGGCACAACACCCTCGCCCGTCTGAACACCCTCGAGCTGGCTAAAACCGAATCGGGCGACCCCAGCAGCTACATCGGCGCCTTTCTGCTCGAGACCGAATCGGACGACAGCTACTACCACTTCCGCTACCGCAGCCACTACTTCGACCCCGCGCTGACCGAGGGCGGCGCGCTCGACCGCTATCCGCTCATCACCGACCCGGAGGAGATCGGCGCGTTGATGGATACGGCCTATGTGAGCTACGGCGCCGAAGAACCGGTCTACCGGCTGCTGCTTCTGCGCGCGGTGGACGCCGAAGGGGGCTCCAGCTGGTATGACATCTACTATATCCCCAAGGACCAGCTGCCCGACGGCTTTGACGACCGCATCATCCCCTACCAGTTCGACAACAGCGGCACCAGCACCTTCTTCCTGCTGCCCTGGGACGCCGAAAGCTGATCGCCCTCTACCGTCCCATACCATCCCATCCTGAAAGCGCAAAAGGCCCGGTATCCACGCATGGATACCGGGCCTTCGGTCTATCTACAGGCAAAGGGGCGTCCGCTACCGGATGGGCAGGGCAATCCAGGCCGCGTCGGCGCCGATCTCCCGCAGCGTCGCCAGGGTTTCGGGCGCGCCGCTGCCGCCGTCCGCGACAAAGAGTACCCGGTCGGGTACATACTCCCGCAGGCGGATGCTGCGTGCCAGCCCATCCTCCCCGCTCTCTTCCGGCTCGGGGCGCATCACCCCGATCACCCGGGCGCCCGCCTCCAGCGCCGTCCCAATCTCCCGCTCATCCTGAACCGCCACCAGCGCGGACAGGCCGATCTGATGGGCCGTCTCGATGTGGACAAAGAGCTCCTCCGCGGTGTGCAGCGCCGCGATCAGCAGCACCGCCGAGGCGCCGAGCAGCTTCGCCTCGTAGATCTGATAGGCGTCGACCACCGTATCCCGGCGCAGAATCGGGCAGCCGACCGCCGCGGTGATCTTCCGCAGGCCCTCGTCGGGCTGGAGGATGAGATCGCTGTCGGCCGACAGTGCCACCGCCGCCGCGCCCTTCTCCTCGCAGAGGCGGGCCATCCGGAGCAGTTCATCCGGCGTTCCCTCCCCCTCGATGGCACAGAGCAGCGACAGCGACCCCTCCCGCAGGGCGCGCTCGAAGGGGAAATCGCTCCCCACCGCCATCCGGCGAACCAGGCGGACCCGGTCCTCCATCGGCCGGCGCTGCTTATCCAGCCGGACACGGTCACGGGCTCTCAATTTGACCGTCTCGTAATTCATGCTCATCCCACCTTATCGGATCTCCGCCGCCCTTTCACTCGGCAGCAGGGCAGCAAAACGCTTTAGCGATTTGCACTGTGTTCGTTGTGTGTAGATCAGTATACCCCCCATCTCCGCAAAAGTCAAGCGACAATTTGCGGCAATTTGTCTGAGGGAACAGAATCCGCCGCAGGCTTGCGGCCGGGGTATCCCTCTGTGGTATAATAAGGGGGAAAAGGAAGGATGGCGCCTGCCTCTCCGGCGGCGCAAAAAGAGGACGGGCCGATGATCGTCGAAATCACGCGGACCCGCACCCACCGCCAAAGCTGCCGCGCCCCAGTCCGGAGCCGCGATCCGGCGGCTGCCTGGCCGGGTGGGGCGTTCCGATCGAAAAGCCGTTTGCGCCGGCTCCGTTCGAGCCGGACAGCGAGGGGACGCTCGACTACACCGCCCCCATCCGCCTGTCCCTTCACCGGCCGGCCCCCTCACTTTAGATGCCGCCACCCGTTTGTAAACACAAAAAAGGACAGCCGTATCGCGTACGGCCGTCCTCTGGATGGCAGCAAGCACCCGTTCTAGTCGAGGATATACTCGTTCTCCCGGCGGGTGGCGAGCTTCTCGTTGAAGCCGGGCACAAAGGCGTCGTAGGCCTCGCTGTGGGGATTCTTCGCCCCGGCCGGGCAGCGGCGGATGCAGCGGAAGCAGGAGAGACAGCGGCTGTCGTCGATCTTCGTGACATCCTGCGGATCGATCGCGCCCACCGGGCAGACCTTCGCACAGAGGCCGCAGCCGGTGCAGCGCTCGGGATCGGTCTGGGGACGGAAGCTGCCGCCCTTGCCGCCCTCCTTGTAGGGCCGGTTGCCCTTGATGGCGAGGGGGACCCGCTCCGGCAGCCGTTCCCAGCCCGCCAGACGGCCGCGGACACGGGCGGCAAACAGCCGGTCCTCGGCGATGTCGTCGGCATTCGGGCGGCCGGCCGCGATATGGCCGAAGGTGTGCTGCCCAATCAACGCGGCGGCCGCCACCGGCACAAAGCCCCTCTCGACCGCAAGATCGTACAGCTCGAGCAGCGCATCGTCGTAGTCCCGGTTGCCATAGGTCACCGTCAGGATACAGGGGGTATGGCTCCCACGCAGCGTCCGCAGCCGGGCCGCCGCCACCGCGGGCAGCCGTCCGCCGTAGACGGGCGCGCCCAGGACAACCAGCTCCTCCGGCCCGAAGGTCCGTTCGGCATAGTCAGCCATCGGGGTCAGATCGACCTCCCGAACCGGCTGCTCAAAGATCTCCGCGACCGCCATCGCGCCCCGCCTGCTGGTATCGGTGGGGGAAAAATAACAGGCCGTTACCGACTGAATCTGCATAAACTGACGCCTCCTCATCACTGGTTCGGCGGACGGAAGTTCCTCTTCCGCCCGCACCCGCGCGGCCCTTGCCCATCCGCGGCCCCATGCGGGCCGGCCGCGCTCTCTGCAATCCGGCTGTGCGGGGAGGCAGCTGCCCCATGCCCGTACACCTTTTGTAGTATACCACGCCGGACGGGGAATGGTAAAGACAAAATCCCGCCTGACCGGATGCAAACCGCAAGATACCCTGTACAATCATACCGCAATCCCAACCGGTATGTCCGAGGAGGTTTTTTGGATGGAATGGAAGATTCTGCGAGGGGATATCACCAGCTGCGCCGTCGACGCGATTGTCAACGCCGCCAACACCAGCCTGTTGGGCGGCGGCGGGGTGGACGGCGCCATCCACCGGGCGGCAGGGCCCGAGCTGCTCGCCTGCTGCCGCACCCTGGGCGGCTGCGCGACCGGCGAGGCCAAGCTCACCCCCGGATTCCGGCTGCCCGCCCGCTATGTCATCCACACCCCCGGCCCCATCTGGCGGGGCGGAAACCACGGGGAGGATGCGTTGCTCGCCCGCTGCTACCAAAATTGCCTGGCGCTGGCCGCCCAACATGGCTGCCGGACGGTCGCCTTCCCCTCCATCTCGACCGGCGTCTACCATTTCCCGCTCGATCGGGCAGCCGCCATCGCCGCGCGGGAGATCCGGGCGTTCGGGGCGCATCCCGGGCCGGTTAAAACGGTGATAACCGTCTGCTTCGACGACCGCACCTTTGCCGCCTACCAGCGGGCCGCTAAGACGCCGGAGGCGTAGCCCCTCCGCCGCCGGAAATCTCCGGCTAGCCGCGGATCGAACGGGTCAGGTTTTCGGCAAACCGCTCGATCTCCCGGTCATCGGCCAGCTGGACGCCCGACTGCTTGATGGTCACCTGCACCAGTGCCGGCAGGTTTTTAAAGCTTCCGCCTATCCGCCCCAGCGGTCGGGACGGGGACGGCATCGGATGCCGCATGGTCATCTCTTCACCCCCTTTCTCCTTTACGATGCGCCCCTGCCCGCCCGTCTATCGCTGCCAGATGCTGGCGGGAGGCTTTTCCGGCGGGGAAAACTGGAGAATTTTTGCACAGATTTTCCCTTCCCGGCTTGCCTCCGCCTTTAAATGTGCTATAATATTGCTGTATGCCCTTTTATGGCGCGGTCCCCCTATGCGGCCCGCGCCCTGAATACGGTTTGAGGTGATGGATGATGATGAGGGTCCAACTGCTCGCCTACACCCCCGAGCCCGAACGGACGGTGGCGGCGGCTGCCAAGCTCTGCTACAGCCCGGTGGGCATCGAGGCGGTCCGGGAGGGGCTCGATGAGGCGAGCACCGCCCGTTTTGTCGATATGCTGGCCGAGATCGGCCACGAAAGCCCGATCGAACACGCCTCCTTCACCTTTGGCATCGAGGGGGTGTCCCGCTCGCTGCTGGCCCAGATCACCCGCCATCGCATCGCCTCCTTCTCGGTGCAGAGCCAGCGCTATGTGCGCAAAGACGACTTCGATTTCATCACCCCGCCCGCCATCGCGGAGGATGCCGAAACCGACGCGCTCTACCGGGAGGCGATGGCCGCCTGCGGACACTTCTATGAGGCGCTGGCCGACCGGCTGAAGCGGCAGCATACCGAACGGCTCGTGGCCGGCGGGATGGAGGAGAAGGAGGCCGCCCGCAAGGCGGAAAAGATGGCGATTGAGGACGCCCGCTATGTGCTGCCCAACGCCTGCGACACCCGGATGGTGATGACCATCAACGCCCGGAGCCTCTTCAACTTCTTCTCCCACCGCTGCTGCAACCGCGCCCAGTGGGAGATCCGGGCGCTGGCCGACGCGATGCTGCGGCTGGTGCTCGAGGTGGCCCCCCACCTCTTCAAATCGGCGGGTCCGCCCTGCCTGCGGGGCAGCTGTCCCGAAGGGAAGATGAGCTGCGGGGAGATGGACGCGGTGCGGGCGAAATATCGTGCGATGCGGGAGGATGTGTGATGGGCCGTCTGATCGTCATCGACGGGCTGGATGGCAGCGGCAAGGCCACCCAGACGGCGATGCTGCTCGATACCCTCCGCGCCCATGGACATCCGGCGCGCGGGCTTTCCTTTCCCGACTACGACAGCCCCTCCTCGTCGCTGGTCAAGATGTATCTCGCGGGCGCGTTCGGCGAACATCCGGAGGATGTCAACGCCTACGCCGCCTCCGCTTTTTACGCGGTCGACCGCATCGCCGGCTATCTGCGCGACTGGCGGCGGGATTATGAGGGGGGCGTCCTGTTGGTCGCCGACCGCTATGTGACCTCCAACGCCATCCACCAGATGGCGAAGCTCCCGCCCGAGCGGTGGGAGGAATATCTCGCCTGGCTGGACGATTTCGAATACGGCCGGCTGGGCCTGCCGCGGCCCGACCGGGTCTTCTGGCTGGATATGCCGCCCGAGATCTCCCGCGCGCTGCTGCTCGAACGGGCGGGCGGGGTGCTCACCGACCTGCATGAACGGGATCTCGCCTACCTCGCTCGCTGCCGGCAGGCCGCCGGCTATGTCGCCCGCAAGCAGGGCTGGATTTCCATCCCCTGCGGCGGGGACGGCAAACCCCTTCCGGCAGACGATATCCACCACACCCTTTGGACCGCCCTATGTAAGGAGATTGGTTTTGATGATTGAATTCCATCCGGTGACCCTCGCGGACAAGGCCTGGGTCCGGGATCTGACCCTCCGCTCCGGCTTCCGGGGCGATGAATACTGCTTCGGCAACCTCTACATCTGGCAGGAGGTCTACGCCTGTCAGATCGCCCGGCTGGGCGACTACTTTCTCGCCAAGGCGGGGACCGAACAGCCCAGCTACATCTTCCCCGCCGGCAGCGGCGATCTCAAGCCGGTGCTGGACGCCCTCTGGCAGGACAGCCGCGACTGCGGCCATCCCTTCCGGATGCATGGCATCACCCCCGAAGCCCGCCTCCTCCTCGAGGACTGGAAACCGGGGGCGCTCCGTTTCGAGGAGAACCGCGACTCCTTCGACTACATCTACACGGTCGAAAAGCTGCGGGACCTCGCCGGCAAAAAGCTGCACGGCAAGCGCAACCACATCGCCCGTTTTGTCGAGAACAACCGCTGGACCTACGAGCGGATCACCCCGCAAAACCTCGAGGACTGCTACCAGATGAACCGGGTGTGGAGCCATCAGAACGGGGTCGTCGACGATATCGACAAGCAGAACGAATACTTCGCCGTCTCGATTGCCCTCGACCACTTCTTCGACCTCGATTTCTTCGGCGGCATCCTCCGGGTGGATGACAAGGTGGTCGCCTATACAGTCGGGGAACAGCTCGCCCACGACACGATGATCGTCCACATCGAGAAGGCGTTTCACGAGATCCAGGGCGCCTACCCGATGATCAACCGGGAATTCGTCCGCGACTATGGCGCGCCCTACACCTATGTCAACCGGGAGGAGGACATGGGCTCGGAGGGACTGCGCAAGGCCAAGCTCTCCTACTACCCCGACATCCTCTACGTCAAGATGTCGGCCGCCGAAGTGGGGGCGGAAGGATGATCCGTTACGCCAAGCCGCCGGTATTCACCATGCGCAGCCTCATCAAGGCCCTCTATCAGACCATCTTCGGCGACAGCGACAGCTATACGCAGTGTTTTTTCGACACGATATTCAACGAATCGTTGTGTTATCTCGCCTACGACGGAGACGATCCTGTCGCGATGATGCTCGCCCTGCCGGCCGACCTCTCGATGCCGGGGGAACAGATGATGCCGGTCGCCTACTACTATGCCATCGGCACGCTGCCCGGCTACCGCGGACGGGGGATTGCCACCCGGCTGATGGACTTCGCCGACCGCGACCAGTTCATGCAGGGGGTTCCCCTCTCGATCCTCCGGCCGGCCGAGCCCTCCCTCTTCGATTTCTATGCCCGGCGCGGCTACACCACCCCCTTCCATGTGCGGGAGGTCTCCCCTTCCCCCCGCGAGCTGGCCGGCATCCGGCCGGATAAGCTCACCGAGGTGGACGCCGACGTCTTCATGCTGGCAAGGGAAGCCGCTTTCCGGGGAGCGCCCTATATCTTCCATTGGGGGGAGATCGATCTGCACGCTTCGGTGCTGCTGCACCGGCTCGGCGGCGGTCAATTGTTAAGTTTTTCTGACGATGCTTGTCAGGGCTACGCGATCTGTTATAATAGAGAAGGTACCGTCCATGTCTCCGAGCTCATCTGCCCGGTGGGGGAGGAGGCGCGGTTTGCCCGTTCGCTGCTCTACCACTACCGCGCGAACGCCATCACCCTCTGGATGCCGGCCGACAGCGCCCATTTTTATGGGGAAGGCCAGGTGATCCCCTTCGCGATGGCGAGGGGCACCGCCGAAGAGGTGGACGCCGCCGACATCTTCCGGGATGCCGGCCCGGGCGCCTATATGAACATCACCCTCGAGTAGGGCGGCCGGACGTCCGCATCCATCCACCAACCTGTTAGAAGGAGGATTCCCGATGATTGCAGTTTTTCTTGCAAACGGTTTTGAGGAGATCGAAGCGCTCGGCACAGTGGATATCCTGCGCCGGGCGGGCCTGGAGGTCGTCACCATCGGCGTCGGCGGCAGCCGAGCCATCACCGGTGCGCACGGCATGATGGTCGCGGCCGATATCGACGACGTCGAACTCAAGGGGCCGGCCGAGCTGGGTGTCGAGGCGGTTGTGCTGCCGGGCGGTATTCCGGGCGCCACCAACCTCGACAAATCCCCCGACGTCGACCGCTATCTCACCTACTGCGCCGCCGAGGGCAAATGGATCTTTGCCATCTGTGCCGCACCGCTGGTGCTTGGCCATCGCGGACTGATCGACGGCAAGCGGGTCACCTGCTACCCCGGATACGAGGGCGAATTGGGCGGCGCGCAGTACACCGGCGCGCTGGTCGAGCGGGACGATCGGTTCATCACCGGCAAGGGCCCCGGCGCCACCTTCGATTTCGCCTTTACCATCGTCGAAGCGCTCTGCGGCCGTGAGAAGGCCGATGAGCTGCGGGACGGGATGCAATGCAGGAGCTGACCACCCAAAAGCGGGAGGCGCGCCGGCATTTTCGGGCACTTCGCGCCGCTACCCCCGCCGAACTGCGCGCCCGTTGGGATCAGGCGATCCACGCGCGGCTGTACGCGCTCGACCGTTACCGGGAGGCCGACAGCATCTTTCTCTTTCTCTCCTACGCCGACGAGATCGACACCTGGCCGATCCTCAGTCGGGCGCTGGCCGAAGGGCGGCGGGTCGCCGCTCCCCACTGCCTCGACCTGGATGGCCGGATGGCCTTCTACTGGATTCGAGGGCGGGAGGATCTGATGACCGGCGCCTACGGCATCGAGGCCCCCGACCCCGACCGCTGTCCGCCGGCCGAGGCAACCGAGCGGGCCATCTGCCTGCTGCCCGGGCTCAGCTTCGACCGGGAGGGGCACCGGCTCGGCTACGGCCGTGGCTATTACGACCGCTTTCTCGCCCGGTTTAGCGGCCATGCGATCGGCCTATGCTATGAACAGGCGCTGACCGACCGGCTGCCCCACGACGCCTTCGATCTGCCGGCCGATATCCTGCTCACCGAGGCACGCACCCTTCTGTTCTGACCGCATCCGGCGGCCGCTTCCCCCTGTTTTTCCGCTGTCCGGTTTCCATCCGGGCAGACCACCTTGACCCACAGCGGAGGACCGAATGGACAATCGCAACAACACCAACTATACCCATGATTCCGGCGATCAGGCGTGGCAGGATCTGCTCAACAGCATTCCCGACTACCCCGAGCTCGGTTTTTTAGAGGACAGTTCCGCCGGGTCGGAGCCGGTGTCCCAGCCGACGCCGCCCCCCCAGACGGTGCCTCCCCGGCAGCCGTCGGCGCCCGCGCGTCCACCCCGGCAAAGTCCGCCCACCCAGCTGTTCCAGACACCCGCCGGATCGGGCGGCGGCCGGCCATCCACGCCCACCCCCGCTTCCCAGCGGCGGCCGGCGGAAAATCCGGATCATCTCTCCATCCGGGAGCCGATGCCGAAAAGGGCGCCGGTAAGCCACGACCGGCTGTCGATGCCGGACGGTGTACCCGAGCGGAGGGCGGCGCACGAAACGCATGAGGCGCATGAGCGGCTGTCCGCCGAGGAGATCTCCCGGCGGGTCCAGCAGCGGGCGATGCTGCCGCTCGATCCCGACGAGATGCCGGCGATCGAACCGGAACAGCCCCCCTCCCGCCAGCCGCGGATGGCCGAAGAGCCGCCCCGGCGCGCCCCTGCCAGCGGCAAGCGCAAGCGCCGCAAGGGGCGGGGATGGTTTGCGTTTGCGCGGGGGATCTTCACCCTGCTTGTCATCATCCTCATCTCGGTCTGGCTATCCCGCATCGCCATCTCGGCGATCGACGACTATCTCGCCCTCTACAAGGAGGATACCGGCGAGATCATCACGGTGGAGATTCCCGAGGGCGCGTCCACCCAGCAGATTGCCGCGCTGCTCGAGGAAAACGGCGTCATCAACAACGCCTGGTTCTTCCGGCTGATCTGTAAGCTCAAGGATTCGAACGCCTCCTTCCACAGTGGCGAGCACACCTTCGGCTCGGCCTATTCCTATACCGAGATCATCGACGAGCTGCAGACCACCAACGCTCGTCAGGACACCGTCACCGTAACCATCCCCGAAGGCTTCACCATCCGCCGGATGGCCGAACGGCTGGAGGAGAACGGGGTCTGCGACGCCGACGAGCTCATCGCGGCGCTTGATACCGTCGAATACGACTTCGAGTTCTGGGACGAGGCGGTCTTCACCCAGGAGCTGCGCTACTACCTCTGGGAGGGCTACCTCTTCCCCGACACCTACGAATTCTACACCAACGAGGATCCCGAGGTGGTCCTCCAGCGGCTGCTTGCCAACTTCGAGAACCGCCTGACCGACGACTATGTCGACCGGGCGGCCGAGATGGGGATGTCGGTCGATCAGCTGGTCACCCTCGCCTCGATCATCCAGGCCGAATCGAGCGGCGAAAACGCCGAGGTCATGGCGATGGTTTCGAGCGTCTTCCACAACCGGATGAACAACGCCGACGAGTATCCCCAGCTGCAGTCCGATCCGACCGGCTACTATGTCCGCGACTATATCGAGCCCTACCTCGCCGAGGGCGAGGATCCCCAGGCCTACTACGATGTCTACGACACCTACGTCTGCAACGGCCTGCCGATCGGCCCGATTACCAACCCCGGACTGGCCGCCATCGAAGCGGCGCTGAGCCCGGCCGATACCGACTACTTCTACTT
>CASGDD010000215.1 GCA_949300115.1 uncultured Oscillospiraceae bacterium
CCGCTGTACAGTGGCCTATACCGGCAGGGCCGCCGAATCGGAATTGTTGATAGACCGCGTGCGCGATCGCACATCCCTTCTGGGCAAAACGCCAAAGGGGCTGCCATCCTGTGGGATGACAGCCCTTTCGCCTGGATATGCTCTACAGATAATCCGTCTCCTCAGGCTTTCGACGCGCCGCGGGTGACATTGCGCACCCACTTGCCCTGCCAGATGCGCAGGCAGCCGGTGACCGCCTTGCAGAGCTCATCGGTCTTGAAGATCGCATAGACCAGCACCGGCGGCCACTGGAGCACCAGGCCGGTGAAGGAGCCGATCGGGATGGAGATCAGCCAGAGGAAGATGACGTCGGCCACCAGCACAAACTTGTTGTCGCCGCCGCCCCGCAGAATACCCATCAGCGAGACAAAGCTCATACACTGGAAGAAGACGACAACCGACGCGAGGGTCATAATCTGGTCGGCCAATGCGGCCGTCTCGGGGGTGATGCTGTAGAGGCCGATGATGAAGTCCTTGATGAGGAAGATGATGACACCGGCCAGCACCCCGAAGACCATGCTCAGCGCGAGCATGCCGCGGGCAATCCGGCGGGCCTCGTCGTACCGCTCGGCGCCGATCCGGTGGCCGATGACCACCGAGGCGGCGTTCGAGATGCCCATGATGAAGATCTGGGTAAACTGGATGACGACGTTGGTGATCGAGTTGACCGTCACAAAGCTGCGGCCCATCCGGCCCATAATCATCATCAGCGCCGAGTTGCCCATCGTCCAGATCAGCTCGTTGAGCACGACCGGCCAGACGGTGCTCGCGAAGTCGCGGACAAAGCTGCGGTCAAAACGCAGCAGCATCGCCGGACGGAGCTGGATCTTCATCTCAAAGCGGAAGATATAGATCACCGCGGTGATGAGCTCGACCCAGCGGGCCATCGCCGTCGCAATCGCGGCACCGGCCATCTCGAGACGGGGGGCGCCGAGGTTGCCGAAGATGAACACCCAGTTGAAAAAGACGTTGGTGCAGAAGGAGGCGAAGTAGACGCCGATGGCCATCCGCACATTGCCGACCGACCGCAGGCACATCAGCATGACGTTGGCAAGCCCCTGCGCCGGATAGGCCCAGGCGAGCACCCGAAGGTACTTGCTGCCTTCGGTGATGATGGCGGCGTCGTTGGTAAAGACGCCCATGATCACCTCGGGGCAGAGCAGGGCGGGCAGGACAAAGACCAACGAGAGCAGCAGGGTCAGCCAGTAGGAGATCGACAGGATCGACCGCATCGACCGGGGGTCCTGCTTGCCCCAGTACTGGGAGAGCATGATGTTGGTGCCGCCGGCAATCGCGAAGGTCAGCACCATGTAGATGGTTGTAAACTGGTTGGCGATCGAGGCCGCCGACAGCTGCACCTCACCCAGTTGGCCGAGCATCAGCGTGTCGGCCAGCGAGGTGCAGTGGGTCACCAGGTTCTGCAGCGCGATGGGGATCGAGATGGCAAGCAGGGTGTTGCGCAGCTCCCGTTCGCGAAAGATTTCGAGTATTTTCAGCTGTTTCATATCCACCTCATACCTCAGCATTCCTACGCGGGATCTCTAGAGCCGGAAGTAGTCGACCGCCGCCTTGAAGAGCTTCTGATCCTTCTCGCCCGGCACATTCTTGAACACCTGCTCGCTGCCGTACCGCTCGCTATGGCCCATCTTGCCGAAGATGCGGCCATCGGGCGAGGTGATACCTTCGATCGCATGGATCGAACCGTTGGGGTTGTAGCGGATGTCCATCGTCGGGCGGCCGCTCAGGTCGACATACTGGGTGGCAATCTGGCCGTTCTCCTTGAGGGTGGTCAGCAGCGCCGGCGGCAGCACAAACCGCCCCTCGCCGTGGGAGATGGCGACCGTATGGATATCGTCGATGTTGGTGTACTGCAGCCAGGGCGACTTGTTGGAGGCAATGCGGGTGCGCACCAGCATCGACTGATGGCGCCCGATGGTGTTGAAGGTCAGCGTCGCGCTGTCGGCGGTCATCTCATCGCGGATTTCGCCGTAGGGCAGCAGGCCCAGCTTGACCAGCGCCTGGAAGCCGTTGCAGATGCCGAGCATCAGCCCGTCCCGATTCCGCAGCAGATCCATGACCGCCTCCTTCATCCGGGGATTGCGGAAGAAGGCGGTGATGAACTTGGCCGAGCCGTCCGGCTCGTCGCCGCCCGAAAAGCCGCCGGGGATGGCAATCATCTGTGCCCCCCGGATCGCCGATGCCATCCGCTCGATGCTCTCCTCAATATCGGCGGGCGAGAGGTTGCGCACCACCGAGACGATCGGTTCGGCGCCCGCCTCCTTAAACTTGCGGGCGGTATCGATCTCGCAGTTGGTGCCCGGGAAGGCGGGAATCACCACCCGCGGACGGGCCACCCGGGTGCCCGCCGCCAGACAGACCATGCGGGAGAAGGTGAAGGTGTGCGCCGGCTCCTCCTGCGGAGGCATCCGGGTTGGGAAGATGCTCTCGAGGGGCGCTTCCCAGCGGCGTTCGAGGGCGGACAGCGGCAGCCGCTCGTCCTTGTATTCCACCACATATTCGGGGTCGGTCACCCCGATCAGCCGGCCGACCGCCATCGGGCGGCGCAGCTCGACGATGAACGCGCCCGGGCAGGGGGTAAAGAGCTCGTCCCGCTCGACCTCCTCGACCAGATAGAAGCCGACGCGGTTGCCCAGCGCCATCTTGAAGAGCCCTTCGGCGATGCCGCCATGGCTGACCGCCCAGACCGACAGCGCATGCCCATCCGCAATCAGCCGCTCGACGGTATCCATCGTCTCCCGCAGGCTGGCAAAATCGGGCAGCCCATTGGCCTCATAGCGGGGTTTTAAGAGCACCACATCATGGCTGGCGCCTTTAAATTCGGGGGTACAGATATTGCCGGCATCGGCGACGCCCGCCGCAAAGGAGATGAGGGTGGGCGGGACGTCGAGCGATTCAAAGCTGCCCGACATCGAGTCCTTGCCGCCGATCGCCGCGAGTTCCAGCTCCATCTGGGCCTTCAGCGCGCCGAGCAGCGCCGCAAACGGCTTGCCCCAGCGGTCGGGGTCCTCCCGCAGCCGCTCGAAATACTCCTGGAAGCTCAGCCAGCACCGCTTCCGGCTGCCGCCCGCAGCCAGCAGCTTGGCAACCGATTCGACCACCGCCGTCACCGCGCCGCAGTAGGGGCTCGCCTCGGCCACATAGGGATCGAAGCCCCAGGCCATAATCGAGGCGGTCGAGGAGGTGCCCTCGAGGGTGGGGATGAGCGCCGTCATCGACTGGGTTGGGGTCATCTGATAGCGTCCGCCGAACGGCAGGGTCACCGTACCGGCGCCGACCGTCGAATCGAACCGTTCGACCAGCCCCCGCTGGGAGCAGACGTTGAGGTCCTCCGCCATCGCGATCATCCGCGCGCGGAGATTGCCCTCCCCCTTCCCATGGGGCGGCATCGCCTGGACCGGCAGATGGACGCCGGCCGTCTTGGGCGCGCCGTTCGAGCCGATGAAATCGCGGGCGAGATTGACAATCTCCCTGCCCCGCCAACGCATCACCATCCGGGGCAGGGCGGTGATTTCGGCCACCGGGTAGGCCTCGAGGTTTTCCTCCGCCGCCAGCGCGATCAGCCGGTCGGCATCCTCCCTCGCCACGACGGCCGCCATCCGCTCCTGCGACTCGCTGATCGCGAGCTCGGTGCCATCGAGGCCGTCATACTTTTTGCGCACCCGGTCGAGGTCGATCGACACCCCGTCGGCCAGCTCGCCAATCGCGACGCTGACGCCGCCCGCGCCAAAGTCATTGCAGCGCTTGATCAGCCGGCTGGCCTCGGGATTGCGAAACAGCCGCTGCAGCTTGCGCTCCTCGGGCGCGTTGCCCTTCTGCACCTCGGCGCCCGAGCGGGCCACCGAGTCGGCGGTGTGGGATTTGGAGGAGCCGGTGGCCCCGCCGCAGCCGTCCCTGCCGGTCCGGCCGCCCAGCAGAATCACCAGGTCGCCCGGTTCGGGGGTCTTTCGCACGACATTTTCCGCCGGCGCCGCCCCGATGACCGCGCCGACCTCCATCCGTTTGGCCGCATAGCCGGGATGGTAGACCTCGGCGACATGTCCGGTCGCAAGGCCGATCTGGTTGCCGTAGGCGCTGTAGCCGGCGGCCGCCGTCGTCGTGATGGTGCGCTGGGCGAGCTTGCCGGGCAGCGTCTCGGCGGACGGGGTGCGTGGATCGGCCGCACCGGTCAGCCGCATCGCCTGATAGACATAGCTCCGGCCCGAGAGGGGGTCGCGGATGGCGCCGCCCAGACAGGTGGCCGCGCCGCCGAACGGCTCGATCTCGGTCGGATGGGTGTGGGTTTCGTTTTTGAACATGAGCAGATAGTCCTGCTCGCGGCCGTCGATGACCGCCTTGATCTTCACCGAACAGGCGTTGATCTCCTCCGACTCGTCGAGATCGGGGAGCTTGCCCGCCTTCTTCAGCGCCTTCGCCCCGATGGTCGCGAGATCCATCAGGGTGACCGGCCGGTCGGTATCCTCCCCGTAGAGCTCGCGGCGCAGATCGAGATAGAGGTCGTAGCTCTCGCGCGCGGCGGGGTCATCGATCGTGATATCGGTCAGCCGGGTGCGGAAGGTGGTGTGCCGGCAGTGATCCGACCAGTAGGTGTCGATCACCCGCAGCTCGGTCACGGTGGGGTCGCGGTGCTCCTCCTTAAAATACCGGCGGCAGAGCTGCAGATCGGCCCTGTCCATCGCAAGCCCCCACTGCGCGATAAAATCGTCCAGCGCCTCGTCGGGCAGCGCGGTAAATCCCTCGATCACCGCGACATCGGCCGGTTCGGGACGTTCGACCTGCAGGGTCTCATAGCGATCGAGCGCGGCCTCCCGCGACTCGACCGGATTGATGAGATGGCGCTTGACCGCCTCGACCGCCGCCGCGTCCAGCCCGCCGGCGATCAGGTAGATCCGCGCGGTGCGCACCGTCGGACGGTCGCCGCCGCCCGCCAGCTGGATGCACTGGGCGCAGCTGTCCGCCCGCTGGTCATACTGCCCGGGCAGCAGCTCGACGCCAAAGACGACCGCCCCCATCGGGTCGGGCAGCTCGTCGTAGGTCACATCCACCTGCGGCTCGGAGAAGATCGTTTCACGCGCCCGCGCGAACTGCTCCTCCGAAACGCCCTCGACATCGTACCGGTTGAGGATCCGCACCGCGCCCAGCGAGGGCAGCCCGAGGGCTTCCTGCAGCTCGGCCCGCAACCGATGGGCCTCGAGGGCATAGGCCTCTCTCTTTTCCACATAGATCCGACGTACCATATCACACGCTCCTCCGCTTTTGCTCGCTTCCCTTTCCATGCCGGCGCATCCGGCCCTTTTCGCTCCACATAAGGCGGCCCTCCTCCCCGCGGCCGCTACAGCAGCCGTCCGAGGCAGAGCCCCCCTTCGATCCCGTCGATCGCCACCCGCCGGATCGTCCCGGCGAGCTCCTCCGCCGACCGGACACCGACCGGCGTGTAGTTGCGGGCATAGCCGAGCTGCAGCGTCCCTTCCGCCCGGCTTTCAAACAACACCTCAAGCTCCCGTCCGCGCTGGCCCTCGAGGAAGGCCCGTTCATTCTCTCTGGCGACCGCGCCCATCCGATGGCTCCGCTCCTCCCGAACCGGGGCGGGCACCTGTCCGGGCAGCATGGCCGCCATCGTACCGGCGCGGCGGGAATAGTTAAAGACATGCATCCGCGCAAAGCCGATCTCCCTCGCGAAGGCGAGCGAGGCCGCGAATTCCGCCTCCGTCTCCCCGGGGAAGCCGACCATGAT
>CASGDD010000216.1 GCA_949300115.1 uncultured Oscillospiraceae bacterium
ATCCGATGAGGAGGCGGCGGCCCCCGCTGCCGAAGCCGCTGAGACCCCCGCGCCCCGTCCCAAACGCCGTCCCCGCCGCGGCGGCAGAGGCCGCCGTGGACGCAGCAAATCGGGCAGCGGCAACGCCACCACGACGGAATAGCGATTGCAGGATTTCGCCTGGAATCCGATTTGCCTTAGACAAATCGGCGGCGAAATCCTGAGCGCAATCACAATGGCGGGGAGCCCCCGCTGGCAATCTGCTGCGCAGACCACGTTCTTGGGTAATGCAGACTTTGTAGTCGAGCGGCACCCAGCTGCGCGAGTGAATAGTGAAAAGTGAAGAATGAATAGTTTTGGAACCGGCGCCCTCGCGCCGGCTTCTTTATGCATGGGAGGGTCGCTATTAGGCGTTCCTCATCTTGGGTATCCGGGATCGAGAAGATTTCCTATTCCAATGTGAATGCACGGCATTCACACCACCACTCTTCACTTTTCACGCCCTTCACTCTTCACTTACAAACCCGGCGTCCTCGCGCCGGCTCCAACATATGGGTCGTCGGCCCAATATTTCATTCCCATTCTCCGCCCCGACCGCTCACAATTTTCTTGCGGGTTGGGGCGGAAGGCATTATAATAAGCATGGATACGAAACATGAAGATCACGAAGACAAAGGGGGATGTAGAATGCCGGAGGAAGGAATCCTGCAGAAGACCGGCAAACATCCGGCCATTTTGATTGTGGACGACGACGAGATCAACCGCTCGATCCTCCGCAATCTGTTCGATGAAAGCTATCCGGTCGAGGAGGCGGCCAACGGGGAGGACGGGCTTGTCAAAATCCTTTGGGACCCCGACCGCTACTGCGCCATCCTGCTCGACGTGGTGATGCCCCAGCTGGACGGGCTTTCGGTGCTGGAACAGCTGGCGGCGCGTGAGCTGCCCCAGCGGGTGCCCATCTTTCTCATCACCGCCGATGACAACGACCGGGTGACCCGGGAGGCCTACCGGCTGGGGGTGATGGACGTCATCCACAAGCCGATTGTGCCCTATGTGGTCGACAAGCGGGTGCGGTCGGTCATCGAACTGTTCGAGACCCGGAAACAGCTCAGCGGGGTGGTCGAATCGCAGCAGTACGAGCTGCTGCGGCAGGCCGAGAAGATCCTCGAGCTCAACAGGGGGATGATCGAGGCGCTCGCGACCGCCATCGAGTTTCGGGACGCCGAGTCGGGGCAGCATGTCAACCGCATCCACGACATCACCCATATGCTGCTCTCCCGCACCTCGCTGGGGGCGGGGCTCTCCCACGAGACGATCGATACCATCGCGCTGGGCGCCATCATGCACGATATCGGCAAAATCGCCATCCCCGACGCCATCCTCAACAAGCCCGGCAAGCTGACGCGGGAGGAGTTCGCGATCATGCAGGGGCACACCGTTCTGGGGGCGCGGCTGCTCGAACAGATTCCCCCGCTGCGGGAGAGCATGCTCTTTCCCTACGCCTATGACATCGCCCGCCACCACCACGAGCGGTGGGACGGCGGCGGCTATCCCGACGGGCTGAAGGGGGACGAGATCACCATCTGGTCGCAGGTCACCTCGATTGCCGACGTCTATGACGCGCTCAGCTGCAAGCGGGTGTATAAGGACGCCTTTCCCCACGAGCGGGTGGTCGAGATGATCGTCGGCGGCGAGTGCGGGGTCTTCGGCCCCCGGCTGCTCGAAGCCTTCCTGTCGGTGGAGGATCAGCTTCGCCGGCTCTACGACAAACGGTAAGGAGGGAGTTTCCCCGATGGATAGCACACGCAAGGAACAGCTCATCCGGGCCGGGATCGACCTGGACGCGGCACTCGACCGTATGATGGGCAACGAGGCGCTGCTCGAGAGGCTGCTGCAGAAGTTTTTAAGTGACCAGAACTTCGACAAGCTGCAGACGGCGGTGGCCGACCACAATCTCGACGACGCGCTCACCGCCTCCCACACCCTCAAAGGGGTCTGCGGCAATCTGTCGATGACCCGGCTGTTCGAGCTTTTCAGCGAACAGGTTTCCGATTTCCGCGCCGGCGCCTGGGAGAAGGCGGTCGGCCTGCTCCCCGAAATCAGCGCGGCCTATTTCCAGGTGGCCCGCGCCATCCGCAGCTAGCCTGCCGTTTTATCGTCCGATCTGCCGATTTGTCGGCAGACATCTCCCATACGATGCTGCCGCTTTATCGTCCAAACCGCCGAGCTTTCGGCAGCTCCCCCATGGGGACGCGCGGATGCTCCGGGAAATCTGTCGGTATGACGGCAGGTCTGCCGATCGATCGGCAGGATATCTTTCTTCTTTTACGGTGATCTGCCGGAATATCGTACAAACTGCCGATACGTCGGTAGGGATATCCCGCTACAATCCTGCCGATGTATCGTCCAATCTGCCAATATATCGGCAGATTCCGATGGAATGATCCCGGGCGGGCCGGGGCTATCTGCCGATCTACCGGCAACGCTGCCGAACTTTCGGCAGGATATCCCTGCTCTTTTGTGGGCATGCCTGCCGGAATATCGTCCAAACTGCCATCCTATCGGCAGGCATCTTTCGCGATACTGCCGATTGATCGTCCAAACTGCCGAACTTTCGGCAGTCCGCCCGATTCCAAAGGGAATCCCGACCGGAAGGAGGTTGCCGATGTCCTCCACCGTCAAAGCCAAAGCCCGCAACCACCGCCTGCGCCGGGCGCTTCGCCGGATGCGGCTGGGTTTTGCCGCCTTTCTCGCGCTCATCCTGCTGGCTCTTGTGGGGATGAGCCTTTTTCAAACCGCCCTGCTGCGCAACGCCTACGCGACCGGCAGCGCGCTTGCCAG
>CASGDD010000217.1 GCA_949300115.1 uncultured Oscillospiraceae bacterium
CCGGTCTGGTGTGACCGGGTGCAGGCGATCCTTCGGGAGACCGGGCTTGCGGTCGAGGTCGGCGGCGGCATCCGCACCCTCGAGGCGGTGGAGCGCTATCTTGGGATGGGGGTCCACCGGGTGGTGCTCGGCTCGATCGCCCTGCGGGATCCGCAGCTGGTCGAGGAGGCCTGCCGGCGGTATGGCGACCGGATTGCAGTCGGCATCGATGCGAAGAACGGCCGGGTGGCGGCCGAGGGCTGGACAAAAACCAGCGAAACCGGCTATCTCGAGCTGGCCGCGGCGATGGAGCAGGCGGGGGTGCGGACGCTGATCTTCACCGATATCGACCGGGATGGGATGCTCTCCGGGCCCAATCTTACGCAGCTGGCCGCCCTGCGCGGGGCGGTAGGCTGCTCGGTGATTGCCTCGGGCGGTATCCGGAATGCGGACGATATCCGCGCGCTTGCGGGAATTGGAGTGGACGGCGCCATCTGCGGCCGGTCGCTCTATGCCGGCACCCTCTCGCTTGCCGAAGCCCTGGCGATAGGAGGCGAATAGAGATGGGCAGCAATCTGGCCAAACGGATCATCCCCTGTCTCGATGTCCGGGACGGACGGGTGGTCAAAGGCGTCCATTTTGAGGGCCTCCGGGAGATGGGGGACCCGGTCGCGTGTGCCCGTGCCTACGACCGGCAGGGGGCAGATGAGATCACCCTGCTCGATATTACCGCCACCCAGGAGGGGCGGGGCACGATGCTCGATATCGTCCGGCGGACGGCAAAGACCGTCTTTGTGCCGCTGACGGTCGGCGGCGGCATCCGCACGGTGGAGGATATCCGGGATACCCTGCGGGCGGGCGCCGACAAGGTGTCGATCAATTCGGCGGCGGTGCGCGATCCCGAACTGCTTGCGCGGGCGGCCGACCGCTTCGGCAGCCAGTGTGTGGTGGCGGCAATCGACGCCAAACGGACGCCGTCGGGCAGCTTTACCGTCACCATCTCGGGCGGCCGGATCGACACCGGACTGGAGTTGCTCGCCTGGGCCCGGCGCTGTGCCGCATTGGGAGCGGGGGAGATCCTGCTGACCTCGATGGACGCCGACGGTGTCCGGACCGGCTACGATCTCGAGATGACCCGGCTGGTGGCCGATGCGGTGGACATCCCGGTTATCGCATCGGGCGGCTGTGGAACGCTTGCGCATTTTGCCGAGGTTTTCGAGCGGACGGGCGCCGACGCGGCGCTGGCTGCCTCGGTCTTCCACGAGGGGCTTCTGACGGTCGGCGCGGTCAAACAGGCGCTTGCCGCCCGCGGCATTCCGGTGCGCCCGGCGGAGGTGACGGCATGATCGAACTGGAAAAGCTCTTTGCGAAGGGCGAGCTGATTCCCACCATCGTGCAGGATGTGCACACAAGGGAGGTGCTGATGCTCGCCTATATGAACCGGGAGAGCCTGGCCATCACCCTGCGGGAGGGCCGCACCTGCTTTTACAGCCGCTCCCGCCGGACCCTCTGGCGCAAGGGGGAGACATCGGGACATATCCAAAAGGTGGTGCGGCTCACCGCCGACTGCGATCTCGATACCCTGCTCTGCGAGGTCGAACAGACCGGTCCCGCCTGCCATACCGGGCATCGGAGCTGTTTTTTTCAGTCGATCGTCGGATCGGTCGACAATCCCATGCTGGAGGCGAAGGAAGATGCATAACACCCTGCACAAGCTCTATGAGGTGATCCAGTCCCGTCAGGCCGAGCCGATGGAGAGCTCCTACACCTGCTACCTCTTTTCCCAGGGGCTCGACAAGATCCTCAAGAAGGGGGGGGAGGAGTCGAGCGAGGTGATCATCGCGGCCAAAAACGACGATCCCGAGGCGCTGGTCGGCGAGATCGGCGACCTCGTCTACCACCTGTTGGTGATGATGGTCGAGCGGGAGATCCCCCTCGAGGCACTCGAAGCGCTGCTGGATGCCCGCAGCAAAAAGATCGGCAACCTCAAGACCTTCCACAAGGTGGACAGGGAGTCATAGAAAAGACAAAAAGAACGGCAAGGGAGAAGGATCCTTCTTCCTTGCCGTTTGGTATTTTTTGAAAGGTGCGGCTCGCATACCCGGAAAATGGGCCTCATCGGACGCGCCCACGCACAGACCGGCGGGGTTGGTCCTGTTCCATTTTATGCCGGTTTATAATAGGCTGGACTATAATAGTTTCCGTATGCTTTGTAGGCGCGAAGAATCTCCTTTGCCTCGGCATATCCATCTGGGTCGGCCATGCCCAACAACTCGATCGAGGTCGCCTCGCTGATCTCGCCTGGGTAGGATTCCAACATCCCCTCGTATTGGATGATGATATGGCTGCCGGGAATGAATTCTTCCCATTCATTCGTCAGCTCCAGAAAGGTCGATCCAATCAACGAAAGGCTGGCGAGACTGCCGTCCTCCCGATCGACAACCAGCATCCGGCTGCGATCCGGTTCCACCACCACAAACTCCCCCGGCCGGGTTTTGCGAAAAGGGGCCGGTCGCTTGCCCGAATGCCCGCCGCCCACAGGGAGACGATGAGCAGCAGAAAAGACATGCCAAGCAGGGTGACTGCCGGACGCTTTTTTATAGCAAAGTCTCCTCTTCCGTCCAAGTTTTCGGCGATGATTCGCCGCGGCTGCGGTATTCTCTGTGGGAAGGACCTTTGCCATGCGGCGTCGCCTAGTATTTCACCACCACCATGTGGCATTTGCGGCAGAGGTAGGCGACGGTATCGCTTTGGACGCGAAGGCCACGCTGCAGGACGACGTCCCGCCCCTGCGGCCAGTTGGACCAGCGCTTTTTCTTCTCGGTCCAGAGGATGCGGGCACCGGCGGCGGAAAGATACCCCAGCTCCATCGGGGCGCCGCAGTGGGGACAATCCATCGTATGTTTCATCGGAGGCTCCTCATGGGCAGACAGCGTCGGCGGGAGAATTACTGCGCCGAACGGCGGGCGAGATGGTATTCATCCACCGCGGTGATGACGGTGTAGGCGAGGTCGTTGTAGGGGGTCGGAATGCCCTGCTCGGCGGCCAGCTTGCGGATGGTGCCCGAGAAGATCTCCACCTCGGTCGGACGGCCGGCCTCGATGTCCATCAGCAGCGAGGGGCAGCCCTCGGGGGCGGAACGGCGCACATTGTCAACCGCCGCTTCGATCATACCGGTGGTGTCGATGCCCTGGGCGCGGGCCACCTGGGCGGCCTCCTCCATCAGCCCGACACAAAGATCCATACATTTTTGGCTGTGCTGAAAGTCGCCGAAATGGGCGCGCAGCACCCCGGCCGACTGGTTGATGCCGACATTGAGGATGAATTTGTTCCACTGGGCTTTGCGCATGTCGGCGGGCGCCTCGGCATGGACGCCCACCCGGCGGCAGAAGGCGAGGATCCGCTCGACCCGTTCGCTCGGGACGGTGTTGTCCGCCTCCCCAAAGAGCAGCCGGCCGGCCCGTGGGCAGATGTAACCCTCGTCGGTCAGCAGTCCGTTGCCGTAGACGAAGGCATACAGGGTGCGCTCCCAGCCGTACCGTTCGGCCACCATCCCCTCGCTGAGGATGCCGTTGAGCAGCGGCAGGATGAGGGTGTCCGGCCCGACATAGCGCGCCATCATATCCAGTGCCGCCGCCAGCCCGATCTGTTTGGTGGCGATCAGGATGAGATCAGCCGGCTCGCCCGAGGGATTCTCGGGGGTGACATAGTCGAAATCATAGCGCTTGTGGTTGAAGTAGAGCGGCTGCTGGCGGTAACGTTCCGCCCGTTCGGCATCCACCAGCACCTGAAACCGGTCGTCGGGTCCGAGTCCGTTGTAGATGGCGGTGCCAAAGACGCAGCCGATCATGCCGCGTCCGATGAGCAGTACACGATGGATCTCTTTCAAAGATGGTCACTCCTTACTCTGTGATGAAAATCGTGCGCGGGGCAAACCTGGGATGGCTAGTCGATCGCCCCCTGCAGAAAGGCATCCCGGAAGGGAATATGGGGCAGTTCAAAGCGGCGTCCGTCCAGATAGGCGAGCGGGCCGGCGTCGGTTTGGAAATGGAAGGCGAGTTTGTAGGCGCAGAGCAGCTGCCAGTCGTACCCCATCTCCCGGTTGAGACGGCCGTCGCCGTATTTGGTGTCCCCCAGCAGCGGATGGCCGATGTGCGCGAGATGGGCGCGGATCTGGTGGGTGCGCCCGGTGATCAGCTCGACCTCGAGCAGCGCGAAGCGCCCGGAAGCGCTCCGGCGCAGCACCCGGTATCCGGTCTGGATGGTGCGCCAGCCGGCGCCCTCCCGCGGCATCCGGTCGCGGATCTCCACCCGATTGTGGGCGGCATCCTTGCGGTGATAGCCGGTGAGGACCGCTTCGGCGGGCTGGGGAATGCCGCAGACGACGCAGAGATAGCGCTTGTCGAGCTCCCGGTCCTTGATCTTCTGGGAGAGGATGCGCAGCGCCTCGGCCGTCTTGGCCGCGATGACAATGCCGCTGGTGTTGCGGTCGATGCGGTTGCAGAGGGCGGGCGCGAACGACTGCTCGGCCTCCGGCCGGTAATC
>CASGDD010000218.1 GCA_949300115.1 uncultured Oscillospiraceae bacterium
CAGCAGATGGATCAGCATCGCGAAAACGGTCAGCTTGCCGCTGCAGAGGAAGAAGGGGAGGATGGCCGTCGCCAGCCGCCGTCCCCGCCTGCCGGTCCGGCTCATCGCGAGGATGGCCGGTACCCCGCAGCCAAATCCCAGCAGCATCGGGCCGACCGCCGCGCCGCTGAGCCCCAGCCGGCGCAGCGGCGGGTCGAGCAGATAGCTCAACCGCGCGATCACGCCCGAGGCGTCGAGCAGGGCGATCGCCCCCTGGAGCAGCAGCACCTGCGGCGCCAGGGAGAGGAAGCCGCCAAGCGTGCCGAGCAGCCCATCGGTCCACAGCGAGATCAAGACCGGATTCCACTCCAAGCCCCGCATCGCGTAGGCAAGCCAGGCACGCGACCAGTCGAAAAATTCGGCAACCAGCCGCCCCATGCCGCCGCCGATCGGGCCCAGCGAAACCCAGAAGATGCCCAGCATCATCAGCGCGAAGAGGGGCAGCGCCACCACCCAGTCGGCCAACAGCAGGTGGCTGGGCGGACGCGGACGGGCAGGCGAACCGGTCCCATCCCGGGCACGGCCGAGAATCGAGTCGACAAATTCGCAGCGCATCTCCCCCAGCGCCGTCCCGAGCGGGATTTCAAGCGGCTGTTCGAGGCCGGAGATGATCCGCCGCACCAACACCGATTCACTCTGGGGCAGCGCCAGCAGCCGGGTAATCGCGAGATCCCCCTCGATCAGCCGGACGACCGCGAAGCGGGGCGGCAGCCCGACCGCGAGAATATCGTGCATAATCAGCCCCTCGATCGACTGAAGCGCCCGCTCGGCGTCGGGGGTATACACCTGGCAGCCGGCCGCGGTGCCGGCACCCTCATCCATCAGCTGGACAAGCTCCTCGACATCCTCCTCGGCCACATCGACCGCCACCACCGGGATGCCGAGCGCGCCCCGCAGCACCTCGAGATTGATCCCCTGCTCGGGGTCGATCCCGTCGATGGCGAGGATCATCGGCGTGCCCAGCTCGAGCAGTTCGAGGGTCAGCCGCAGCCCCTCCCGCAGCGCGTCCGCCCGCACGAGATGCACCATCCCGTCCGGCCGGCCGATCAGCAGGTAGTCGCGGGTATAGGCCTGTGCGCTGCTTTCGGGCGTGAGAAAATCGATGCCGGGAAGTTCCGCCACCGTCAGCTGTTTATGAAACCGAAGCAGATTCTCGCGGCGTTCCGCCTCATCCTCCGCAAACGGCCGCCTGTCCCCCGTCAGCAGGGCGTAGAGCGCGCTTTTGCGGGAGGTGCGGCTGCCGATGAGCGCATAGGTCAACGAGCTTTCACCCCATCCGTCCTTCTTGTCTCGGGTTGTTGCGCGGTCCGTGGGAAAACCCTGCCGGACCGGGTCGAGGCCCCATCCGTACAGGCCCAGATAGGCAATCGCCGGCCCGACTCCATTCGATCGGGCCAGCGCGCCGGATGCGCGGCGGGGACATTCCCCCTCCGCGGCGTTTGATTGTGGTTATTTGTAGAGCCCCGCCATATACTTCGCGAGCAGCTCGGGATCGGAGGTCGAACGCAGCATCCGCTGCTTCTCCTCCTCTTCCTCCCGCAGGCGGGTCACCCGCTCGAGCACCTCCTCGAGCTTGTCGCGGGGGAACTTGACGGCGCCGCTCTCGTCGAGATGGATCATCTCGCCCGGGCAGACGTGCATGCCGCAGATCTCGACCGGAACATTGACCGCCTGGATGGTGAAGGGGCCGTGTCCGGCCGTCGCGCCGGTTAACATATACTGGATACCCATCGGCCGCAGCTCATCGATATCCCGCGAAGGGCCGTCCGACATGATGGCGGTGACCCCCAGGCTCTTAAAGGCGGAGGCCATGTTGCCGCCGACCAGCCCGTTGATCTTTTTGATCTCCTCGGGGAAATTCTGCTTCATCACCATCACGACCGGTCCGGGCGCCGCCGCGACCGCCTGGAAGACATCCTTCCAGCCCAGCCGCTTGAAGTTCGGGTCGGGCATACCCACCACGCAGGTGACCGCATAGCCGCAGCGCCGGCCCAGCTCGGGATACATCGCCCGCAGCGTCTGATCGGTGTACCAGTGCCCCTCCCAGGGATGGTAGAGCCCCATGCAGATATCCTCTCTGGCCGGGTAGGTCGCAAGGACATTGGTGATCGACGGGGTGTCGAAATCCTCCAGCGCCCTTATGATCTCGCGTTCTCTCTCCACCGAAATCGCCATGAATCGTTCCCTCCGTTTATCAAACTTTCCTCCACG
>CASGDD010000219.1 GCA_949300115.1 uncultured Oscillospiraceae bacterium
TTAAAGGAGGAATTGGGATGGCCACCAAACTGTATCTGGTGATCCCATGCTACAACGAGGAGGCGGTACTGCCCGAGACCACCCGGCGGCTGCGGGAGAAGATGCGGACGCTGATGGAGGCGGGGCGGATCAGCTTCGACAGCCGGGTCTGCCTGGTCGACGACGGCAGCAGGGACAAGACCTGGCCGATGATCGCGACGCTCCATCGGGAGGAGCCCCTCTTTGCGGGGGTCAAGCTCTCCCGCAACCGCGGCCATCAGAACGCGCTGCTGGCCGGGCTGATGACCGTCAAGGACCGGTGTGACTGCACCATCAGCATGGACGCCGACCTGCAGGACGATATCGAGGTGATCGACCGCTTTCTCGACGCCTACGAGGCGGGCTGCGACATCGTCTATGGGGTGCGTTCCTCCCGCGAGACCGACACCGAATTCAAGCGCTCGACCGCCCAGGGCTACTACAAGCTGATGGCGATGCTGGGCGTCGAGATCGTCTACAACCACGCCGACTGCCGGCTGATGAGCCGCCGGGCGCTCGAGGCGCTTGCCGAATATAAGGAGGTCAATCTCTTTTTGCGGGGGATTGTGCCGCTCATCGGCTATAAGACGGCGACGGTCGAGTATGCCCGCGCCGAGCGGTTTGCGGGGGAGAGCAAATATCCCCTCAAGAAGATGCTCGCGCTCGCCTTCGAGGGGATCACCTCCTTCTCGATCCGCCCCATCCGGCTGCTGCTGGCCGCCGGCATCCTGATGGCGGGGCTGGCCGCCTGCTTCTTCCTCTGGGCGGCGCTCGGACGGCTGTTTGGCTTCTTCGCTCCCGCCTGGCCGCCCATCGTCCCCTCGATCTTCCTTGTCGGCGGCATCCAGCTCGCCGCCATCGGCCTCGTCGGCGAATATGTCGGGCGGACCTACCTCGAGGTCAAGCACCGTCCCCGCTATTTCGTCGAGACCTTCCTCGACGACTGATCCGCGCCCGAATGCACGCCCAGGGCACATCCCCACAGGTGAAACATCGCAGGGCCCTCCCGGCTGGGAGGGCCTTTGTTTGTCCGCCGGTTGACCGGGATTTTACAGCCCCTTGATCTGCGCGCGATAGACGGCGGAGGGCGGGCGCGATAGGATGGGGATGGAGCGGCTCGCCGGACGGCGGATCGTTCCCCTGCTCCGTCCATCGCATACCATGATTCGCATGGGTGGAATGTTCCTTATCACGCAGACAGGCCCATCCTCGCACCGGGGATGGGCCTGTCTGTTTTAGGGCTGCCGCGGGGCCGTCCCCGTGGGGGCGGCGAGTCCGGGGTGGGGAATGGGGGCAACAAACAGATAGGCCCGTCTCCGAAGGGGGACGGGTCTATCCGCGTCGAGTATAGGATCCAAATTAGGAGAAGATGGCGGGGGTTGGGTTATCGCTCCGGATGGAACAGGCCGGACAGCCGCTGCCAGAGGCCCTGGCGGCGGACGGCATCGGCGGCCTTGTGGTCGTCCGCCCGATGCGCGAGGGCGAGATCCATCAAAAACTGCTGGCTGTCGAGCGGATCGAGGGCGTCCTCCCGCCGGCAGTAGGCGCCGTCGGGGAGCAGGACGCGGGCTTTGAGGGTGTCGCGGAGCTCCGCCTCGATGATGCGGTGGATCTTCTCGAGCACCTTGCCGTCGTAGATGGGACAGGCGACCTCCACCCGGCGCTCGGTGTTACGGGTCATAAAGTCGGCCGAGGAGATGTAGGTGCGCTCCTCGCTGCCCTCGCCGAAGCAGTAGATGCGGGCGTGTTCGAGGTAGCGGCCGACGATGCTGCGGATCTCGATGTTGTCGGTCTTGCCGTGGATGCCAGGCAGCAGGCAGCAGATGCCGCGGATCATCATGCGGATTTTGACCCCGGCCCGGGAGGCCTCCGACAGCTTGTCGATGAGATCGGCGTCGGTCAGCGAGTTGATCTTGATGAAGATGCGGCCGCGGTCCCCCTTGGCAATCTCCCCGTCGATCAGCCGCAGCAGCGAGCTCTTGAGCGCGACGGGCGCCACCAGCAGGTGGCCGTAGCTCCCCTGGAGGTTGCCGATCGACATGTTCTTGAAAAACTCGGCGGCGTCCCGGCCGATCTCGGGATGGGCGGTCATCAGCGAGAGATCGGTGTACTGCCGGGCGGTGTTCTCGTTGTAGTTGCCGGTGCCGACCTGGGTGATATACTCGATGCCGCCCTTGTTTTTGCGGGTGATGAGGCAGATCTTCGAGTGGACCTTGTAGAAGTCGAAGCCGTAGATGATGGTGCAGCCGGCCTCCTCGAGCCGCTCCGACCAGTCGATGTTGTTCTGTTCGTCAAAGCGCGCCCGCAGCTCGATGAGCACGGTGACATTCTTGCCGTTTTCGGCGGCGGCACAGAGGTATTCGACCAGCTTGGCCTTGCCGGCCAGCCGGTAGATGGTGATCTTGATCGAGATGACGCTGGGGTCCTCCGATGCCTCCTTTATCAGCCGCAGGAAGGGGTCCATGCTCTCGAACGGGTAGGCGAGCAGGATGTCCCCCCGCTCGATCTGGTGGATCATGCTCTCGCCGCGTTTGATCGAGGCGGGCCAGACGGGGGTGAATTTCGGGTAGAGCAGCGGCTTTTTGAGCGAATCGGGGAGCGACGCGATGAGCCCGAAGACATACCCCATCTTGAGCGGGGCGCTCGTCGTGTAGATCTGGGCGGAGGCGATCTCCAGCTTCTCCTTGAGGTAGTCGGTGAAGCCCTTGCTGATGGTGCTCGACAGCTCGAGCCGCACCGGTGCTAAGCGGTTGCGGCGGTGGAGCATCTTCTTCATCCGCTGGCGGAAGTCGGCCTCGTCGGCGAAGATCTCGTCGTCGGGATTGATGTCGGCGTTGCGGGTCACCGAGAAGGCGGTCTTCTCGAGGACGGTGAAGGGGGCAAACAGCTTGTCGGCATATTCTAAGATGATCGACTCGGTGCGGATGTAGCGCACCTCGCTGCCCGGCAGCCGGAAGATGGGCGGGATCGACGGGGGGATGGGCACCACCCCGAAGATCTCCCGGTTTTTGTGCTTGAGCATCACCCCGATGTGCAGCAGCTTGTTCGCGAGCCGGGGGAAGGGATGCTTGGTATCGACAATCTGGGGGGAGAGCAGCGGCGCGATCATCGCCTCGTAATAGTCCTTCGCGCTCGCCCGCTCCGGCTTGGCGAGCTCATCGTAGTCCAGATGGCAGATATCGTGGAAACGCAGCTGGCGTTCGACCTCGAAGAAGAGCCGCTCCCGCTTTTGATAGAGCGGGCGCACCGCCGCGAAGATCTGGTCGAGCTGTTCGCGGGGGGTCAGCCCCGATTTGCTGTCGATCATCTCGGCGTTGGCATGCATCAGATCGAACAGGCTGCCGACCCGGATCATAAAGAACTCGTCGAGATTGCTCGTAAAGATCGAGAGGAACTTGAGCCGTTCGAGCAGCGGGACCGATTCGTCCATCGCTTCGCTGAGTACCCGGTCGTTAAACCGCAGCCAGGACAGCTCGCGATTCTGCGTAAAGCCCTTCCGATAAAGCTCGCCCACTAGACAACACCTTTCTCCTTGAGGACGTGCAGGAGGTAGCCCTCCCGAACGCCGTACGCACTGATGACAAAACTTTTGGTGCCAAATGTCTTGGCAATCGTCTTAAAGATGAGCAGGCCCGGGACGATGGTGTGAATCCGCTCGGGCGCCGCCCGGAGCACCCGGTCGACAAAGACGTGGGGCTCGTTTTCCAGCTCGTCCAGCAGCGCGCAGAGCTGTCCGCAGCTGTAGGCGGCGTTGCTGTCGGGGATCTGGTATTTTTCGTTGATGAGCGCGAGCGAGGCGCGGGCGGTGCCGCCGACCCCATAGATCGGCTGGGCGCCCGGCTTGCCCTCGGGGGGCGGCAGGGCGCGCAGCTGCTGCTTGATCTCCCGCTGGATCTCCTTCATCTCCCGGTCGGTGGGGACGATCTCCCCGACAAAACGCTTGTAGAGGTTGAGCGATCCGACCGGCAGCGAGGTCGCCGCGAGCACCTTCTGATCCCGAAAGAAGGCGAGCTCGGCGCTGCCACCGCCGACGTCGACCACCAGGCCGCTGGCACCCACCCGGCCGTTGAGCGCGCCGTAGTAACTGAAGAGGGCCTCCTCCCTGCCGGAGAGGATGCGGACGTCGAAGTCGAACCGCTCGCGGATGTGGGCGACAATCTCCCTGCCGTTGACGCTGTTGCGCAGCGAAGCGGTCGCGAAGGGGAAGACCTCCTCCACCTGGATGTAGCGCAGCATGCTTTTGATCTCGCTTAAAATCTCGGTGAGCTTGTAGATGCCGCCGGCGCTGATCGCGCGGTCGGCGGTGACATAGCCGGCGAGGCCGGCCGCGTATTTTTTGTTGATCATCGGGGCGAGCCGCCCTTCGCGCAGCGCGTAGATGACCAGCCGGATGGTGTTGGAACCGATGTCGATGACACCCCACATGGAAGACAAATCCCCTTTCCTCAGCACTGCCGCCGGGGATGGACGGAGCAACCGTCCATCCGGCCGGATTCCCGTATGGATACCGGTTCTGACAGGCAGGCTGCGGGGGAAGTGCTGCCGCATGTCGCCCCCTATCATACGCGACCGGTGGGAAATTTAGATCGGCATTGGGTAAAAATCCTGTAAAATCTCCGCCGCGGAACAAAGCAGCCGCCCTGCCGGAAGGGAGGCGGGCGGCTGAAAGCCGGGAGGGCGGACTAGAAGACGCTGGGCAGACCGCCGTCGACCCGCAGATCGATGCCGGTGACAAAGCTGGCGGCGTCCGAAGCGAGGAAGGCCGCCGCCATGCCGATCTCCTTCGGCTGGGCCATCCGTCCCATCGGGGTGCGGCTTAGAATCTTCTGCTCCCGCCCCGGTTCGATCGAGTTGGAGTAACGCAGCATATCGGTGTCGACAAAGCCGGGATTGAGGGAGTTGACCCGGACCCCGTAGGGGGAGAGCTCGTTCGCGAGGCTGCGCACCAAGCCCGCCACCGCCGATTTCGCCATCGTGTAGGGCTGGAGCATGGTCATGCCGATCACCGTCGAGAGGGAGGAGATGAAGATGATCGAGCCGCGGCCGCGCGCCTTCATGCCGTGGGCGGCTGCCTGGGTGAGCATGAAGGCGGCGACCCCGTGGGTTTTGTAGAGGGAGAGGAAATCCTCCGGCACAAACTCGTCCATCGGGCGGCGGACCTGGATGCCGGCGTTGTTGACCAGAATGTCGAGCGGCCCGATCTCCCGCTCGATCCGTTCGACCAGACCGGGGAGCTTGTCAAACTCGGTGATATCTGCCTGGATGGCGTGGGCGTGTTCCCCCAGCTCGGCCCGGGCCTTCTCGAGCACCTCCAGCCGCCGGCCGGCCAGCACGACCTCCGCGCCCATCTCGGCCATCTCGCGGGCGATGGCAAGCCCTAGCCCGGTGCCGCCGCCGGTGATCAGCGCGACCTTGCCGGTGAGCATGATTTCCTGTTTCATCAAAGAAGCCTCCTTCTCCTTATAGTATAGCATCCCCCGGATGGGCGGATCCATTCGGCGGCAGCGCCGCCCCTTTCTCTATGGTATTGATAGTACCATTCCGCCCGGCAAAAGGCAAGGGCCGCCCGCAGACATATCCCCGCCGCCCCGCCGCATATAGATAGCGCAAGACGACGCAACAGGAGGGGGTCCCTTGAAAGGCTTGCCGGAGGAGCGGGCGATCCAGCTCGCGCAGTATATGATTGAAAAGGGAGCGACGGTGCGCAGCACCGCCAAGGCGTTCCGGATATCCAAAAGCACCGTTCACAAGGACGTGTCCGAGCGTCTGCAGAAGCTCAATCCCGCCCTCTATGCCGAGGTCAAACGGGTGCTCGAGCAGAACAAGGCCGAGCGGCATATGCGCGGGGGACTTGCGACCCGCCGCAAATACCAGGAGCTGGCCGCCCGAGAGCGGCGGGGATAGCCGGCGGGGGAAGGGCCGGATGCCGGCGGAGGACAGGCCCCGCCGTTTGGGGGACGCCGCAGCGATACGGCGTCCCTTCCCGTGTCCGCCCACAGCGGTGGGACGGCGTCTCCGGGCGGCGGACGGAGGGTATGTTTTTTCACCATCCGGTCCCAGATTTCGTCAGACGGCGGCAAAAGGAAAATGGAATTGTTTATCTTGTATCATTTGAGTAAAGGAATTTTGTCAAACTGCACATTATCGTAGCAGATCAATCGAAATTTATTGACTTTGCGGGCGGGATGTTTTAGTATAATTACGTTATAAGATACGTTTTCTTCATTTTTTTTACAGAATGTTAATAGTCTTCCGGGCCTTATCCAGGCTGTAGAATATCCCGGGAAATGTCGGAAACACCCTTCATTTCATCAGGATGGGACAGCTTGTTGGCCCGGCATACTCTTAACTGTGGGGAAAAACGGCGAAAACGGATCGGATAGCAGGATGCGGTGCCAGGAGGCGCCGCGCACGCCCTCGGTGCAGGGGGCGGCTCCTTCCGGCGGCCACGAGGCGGCGGGAGGCTCCGGTCTGCATCATGCGCAACTTCTTTTTGTTATGGGGATTTGGTCCGGCCGGTACGGCTGACCGGGTGGGCTGAAAACAAACATGGCGTGTTGAGGGCGGCGCCGCCGGCTTCATCGGTCATTTTCCCTTGTTCTTAGATGGTTGTGGACAAATTCATGTACAAGGAGTGAGCTAATTGATCCGTTATATCCTGAAACGTCTAGTGCTCATGATCCCAGTCTTGGTCGGCGTTATCTTCATCATCTTCACGATCAACTACATATCGCCCGGTGACCCGCTGGTCGATATTCTGGGTATTGAGGCTTCAGCGGAGCAGCGTGCCGCCAAAGCCCACGAGCTTGGCCTGGATCAGCCGTACCTCGTCCAGCTCGGCAACTACATCTGGGGCATCTTCACCCGCCTCGACTTTGGTACCTCCTACCGTACCAACCGTCCGGTCCGTGATGAGGTTCTTGAGCGATTCCCGACGACGCTGCTCCTGACGTCCCTGATTACCTGCCTGTCGGTGCCATGTGGACTTACCTTCGGCATTGTAACGGCGGTCTTCCAGAACTCGATCCTCGACTACGTCGTCACCTTCATCGCTCTGGCGGGTGCGTCGATGCCGCAGTTCTGGCTGGCCCTGATGCTGATGCTCGTCTTCGCGCTGACCCTCGGCTGGTTCCCGGCCATCGGTTTCGACACGCCCAGACACTGGGTCCTGCCGACCATCGCCTGCGGCATGCTGCCGATTTCCACCCTTACCCGTAACGTCCGTTCCTCGATGCTCGAGGTTATCCGTCAGGACTACATCCGCACCGCCCGCGCGAAGGGCCTTGGCGAGCTGAAGATCATCTTCAAGCACGCGCTGCGCAACGCCCTGATCCCGATCATCACCGTTATCGGCTTCCAGGTTACTTCGGCTATGGCCGGCGCGATCGTTGCCGAGCAGATCTTCTCGATCCCCGGCATGGGCGCGCTGCTGATCTCCTCGATCAAGTCGAAGAACTACCCGTCGATTCAGGGCAACATCCTCTGGATGGGCCTGATGGCGAGTATCATCAACCTGATCGTCGACCTCGCGTACGCTTACATCGATCCCCGTATCAAAGCGCAGTTTACCCGTAGAAAGGCCAAGGCTACCAAAAAGACTGCGGAAGCAAAGGCGGTGTAATCTATGGCAAAAGATAAAAAGAAGAATGCTGCGGCGCAGGATGCGCCGGTCAGAACCAAAAAGAAAAGCGCCCTTAGCGAATTCTGGCGCATGTTTAAAAAGCGCAAGATTTCGGTGGTCGGCCTTGTGGTCGTTTTCATCCTGATCTTCTGCGCGGTTTTCGCCGAGTTCGTCGCCCCCTACGACTACGCGGAGCAGGATCTCCGTCAGCGCTTCACCTATCCCTGCTGGGAGCATCCGCTGGGCACCGACAACTTCGGCCGTGACCTGCTCTCCCGTATCATCTTCGGCGGACGTGTTTCGCTGCTCGTCGCCCTCGTCTCGATCTGTACAGCCGTTTTAGTCGGCGGCAGCTTCGGCGCGACGGCCGGCTACTTCGGAGGGCTCTACGAGTCGATTATCATGCGCTGCATGGACGCCATCATGGCGGTCCCTGCGCTGCTCTACGCGGTTGCAATTTCCGCCTCACTGGGTACAGGTATTGTATCCTCGACCATCGCGATTGCGTTCGGTTTCGTCCCGACCTTCACCCGTGTTGCCCGTGCCGCGGTTCTGACCGTCCGTGAGCAGGAGTACATCGAGGCTGCGAAGGCGATCGGCGCGAGCAGCGGACGCATCATCGTCCATCACATCATCCCGAACGCCATGGCCCCCTGTATCGTTCAGGCGACCGTCTCGCTCGTTAACTCGATCCTGACGATTTCGACCCTGAGCTTCATCGGCCTGGGTGTTCAGCCCCCGACACCGGAGTGGGGCTCGATCCTCGCGAACGGCCGTGAGTATATCCGTGAGTTCTGGCCGCTGGCTACCTTCCCGGGTGTTGCGATCATGATCTGCCTGATTTCCTTCAACATGGTCGGTGACGGCGTCCGTGACGCGCTCGATCCTCGTCTGAAGCAGTAACGGAGGTGGGTAGTAGATTATGGCAAACGAAAACCTGATTGAAATTAAAAACCTTGTGACCCATTATATCACCGACGACGGCGTGGTTGAGGCGGTTAACGGCATCAACCTGTCGATCAAGAAGGGTGAGTCGCTGGGCCTGGTCGGTGAGACCGGCGCCGGCAAGACGACCACCGCGCTGAGTATTCTGCGGCTGGTTCCCGATCCCCCGGGCAAGATCATCTCGGGCGAGATCATCTACAATGGCGAAGATCTTCTCAAAAAGCCGATCAAGGAGATGCGCAAGATCCGCGGCGGCCAGATTTCGATGATTTTCCAGGATCCTATGACCGCCCTCAACCCGATCCTGACGGTCGGCGAGCAGATCGCCGAGGTTGTGCGTCAGCACAACGACGTCACCCGTGCCGAGAGCCATCAGCGCGCGGTTGAGATGCTGGAGATGGTCGGTATTCAGGGTGAGCGTGCCCATGAGTATCCCCACCAGTTCTCGGGCGGCATGAAGCAGCGCGTGGTTATCGCGATCGCGCTGGCCTGTAATCCGCACTTCCTCATCGCCGACGAGCCGACCACCGCGCTCGACGTCACCATCCAGGCGCAGGTTCTGGAGATGATCAGCGAGCTGCAGAAGAAGCTCGGCACCTCGATGATGCTGATTACCCACGACCTCGGCGTCGTGGCCGAGACCTGCGAGCAGGTTGCGGTTATGTACGCGGGTGAGATTGTGGAGTATGGTACGCTGGAGCATATCTTCAACCACACCTCCCACCCCTACACCGAGGGTCTGTTCGGCTCGATCCCGAGTCTGGACAAGAGCGTGACCCGCCTGAAACCCATCAAAGGCCTGATGCCCGACCCGTCCAACCTGCCTTCGGGCTGCAGCTTCCACCCGCGTTGCGAGTACGCGACCGATCTCTGCGCGGAGCGCTGCCCGGTTGACACGGAGATTGAACCGGGGCACATCGTCAGATGCCTCAAGTTTGAAGACGGAAGGCATGGTGAATGGTAAATGGCAAAGACATTGCTTGAAGTTAAGCACCTGAAGAAATATTTTAAGGTTTCCGCCGGCCTGCTGCACGCGGTTGACGATGTCACCTTCACCATCGAGGAAGGCAAGACCCTCGGTGTCGTCGGTGAGTCGGGCTGCGGCAAGTCGACCCTGGGCCGTGTCGTGCTCGGTCTGCTGGATGCGACCGACGGCGAGGTCTACTTCGATGGCAAGGAGACCACCAAGGCGACCAAGGAAGAGCGTCATGAGCTGCGTAAGGATATGCAGATCATCTTCCAGGACCCCTTCTCCTCGCTCAACCCCCGTATGACCGTCAAGGAGATCATCGGCGAGCCGCTGAAGATCTACGGTCTGTGCAAGACCAAGGAAGAGCTGGATGAGCGCGTTGCCAAGATCATGGAGACCGTTGGTCTGGCTGACCGCCTTGCGTTCAGCTATCCGCACGAGCTCGACGGCGGCCGCCGTCAGCGTATCGGTGTCGGCCGTGCTCTGGCCCTCGAGCCCCGCTTCATCGTCTGCGACGAGCCGGTTTCGGCCCTCGACGTGTCGATTCAGGCGCAGATCCTCAACCTGATGATGGACCTGCAGGAGCAGCGTGGCCTGACCTACATCTTCGTCACCCACGACCTGTCGGTTGTTAAGCACATCTCGGACGACATCCTGGTCATGTACCTCGGCTGCATGGTCGAGAAGTGCTCGTCGGATGATCTGTTCGACAAGCAGCTGCACCCCTACACCAAGGGTCTGCTCGCCGCGATTCCTATCCCCACCATCGGTGCGAAGAAGGAGCGCGTCATGCTGACCGGTGAGCTGTCCTCCCCGATCGAGCCGAAGCCGGGCTGCCGTTTCGCCGTCCGCTGCCGCTACGCGAAGGATAAGTGCTTCACCGAGAACCCGGTGATGGAAGAGGTTCTGCCGAACCACTTCGTCAGCTGCCACTATGTCCGGGAGATCAACGGCCTGGATTAATCGAAATCTGTCCGCCTGACCCTGTCGGGACAGTATATTGATCTTAGGGAATTCCGGATGACGGCAGCCCTCGTCTCAACCCGCACTGCGGCTGCGACGAGGGCTGCTTTTTGTACGGCACCCGTGCGGCCATCGCCGGCGGTGGGCGGGGTGTCCCCGCTGGCGCTGCCGCCGTGCGGAGCGCGGCCACACCCATAGGATGCGTATGGACAGTACGGCCTTCGCGCCGGACGGCCCCATGGATAAAAATCGAGAGGAGTATGGATCGATGAGCAGGATCTATGAAGACAAAGCCTTTGTTGATAAGCTGGATCGGTATCTCGAGGAGCACAAGGACCAGATTGTAGAGGATCTGAAGGATCTGGTGCGGCACAAGAGCGTGCGGCAGGCGCCGACCGAAAACTGTATGTTCGGCGACGACACCTACAAATGCCTGCTGTTCGGCCGGGAGCTGGCCCAGAAGCGGGGCTTTGCCGCCGAGCTGTACGATGGCAACAAGTATGTTCTGGCCGACTGGGGCGAGGGCGACCGGACGATCGGCTTCTTCTCCCACCTCGACGTCGTGCCGGAAGGGGACGGCTGGATGTGCGATCCCTACGATCCGATCGAGTATAAGGGGCTGATTGTCGGCCGCGGCACCCAGGATAACAAGCAGGCGGCGGTCGAAGGGCTCTATACGATGATGGCGCTGCGCGACCTCGAGGTGCCCTTCCACTCGAAGATTCGTCTGTTTATGGGCGGTTCGGAGGAGAGCGGCATGGAGGATGCCAAATCCTTCGCGGCCAACCAGCCGAAGCCCGATTTCTCGATCATCTCGGACGCCGGATTCCCGCTGACCCAGTGCGAGACCCATTCGGCCAGCTTTTTCGGCCGCTGCGGTACCCCCTTCCAGCAGATCGCCGATTTCTCGGGCGGCCTGGCCCGCAATGTCGTGCCCGACAACGCCCAGGTGACCGTCAAGGCGGATGACGCGCTCGAGGCGGAGCTCCGCAAGCTCGCCGAGGGGAACAGCCGGTTTACCTTCACCCGCGAGGGCGAGCTGCTGACCGTCCATGCCAAGGGTGAAAGCGCCCACGCCAACCGCCCCGAGGGCTCGCTGAGCGCCTTCTGGCTGCTGGCCGATCTCCTCTCCAAGGCGGAGGGGCTGTGCGATTCCGACCGCAAGACGATGGCGTTTGTCGCGCATATTCTGGGCGATTACTATGCCGAGGCGCTCGGCTTTGCCCAGGCGGACGACATCGGCAACACCCTCCACTGCATCAGCGGTATGGCGCATACCGAGGAGGGCAAGCTGGTGCTCGAGTTTAACTCCCGCACCACCAGCGTCGCCGATCCCGAGCAGATCCAGGCGGCCATCGAGAAGACCTTTGCGCCGGCCGGCTGGACGATGGAAAACTTCGGCTTCCGTCTCGGCTACCGCATCCCCGACGATGACAAGCGGCTGCAGCTCTGCCTGGAGATGTACCAGAAGCTCACCGGCGACACCGAGCATCTGCCCTACGGCACCGGCGGCGGCACCTATGTTCGTCCGCTCGGCAGCGACGCGATGGTCTTCGGCGGCAACTTCCCCGACGAGACCTACCCCGAGCTGCCCGCCGGCCAGGGTACAGCCCATCAGACCAACGAGGCGATCCGCATCACCAACCTGCTGCGCGCCATCAAGATCTATGTGCTGACGATGATCGAGCTGGATAAGCTGCTGCACGAATAGGAATCCCACCGGCCGCGGGATGTCCTCCCCATCGGGCGGGCATCCCGAGCACGGCCTCCTCCCAAGGTTTCCATTTGCCGGGCGCGCCGCCTGCAGGCGTGCCTTCAAAGGCTCGCAGGACCCCATATCATACAGAAATGAGGAACAGAGCATGAAAAGCTATCAGGACAAGGAACTTGTCGCCAAGATTGACGCCTATCTGGCCGAGCATCGCGACGCGATTGTCGAGGATCTCAAGACGCTGGTCGCGCAGAAGAGCGTCCGCAGCGAACCGGTGGCCGACTGCCCGTTCGGTGAGGATGTGCGCAAGGTGCTCGATCTTGGCAAAAAGGTCGCCGAGGCGCATGGCTTTGAGGCGGAGGTCTATGACAATCACATGTACGCGCTGGCCCGCTGGGGCAAGGGCGACAAGACGATCGGCCTCTTCTCCCATCTCGACGTCGTGCCGGAGGGCAACGGCTGGATGGGCAAGCCGTATGAGCCGTTTGAATACAAGGGCCTGCTGATCGGCCGCGGCGTCGAGGACAACAAGAAGGCGGCGGTGCAGGGCATGTATGTCATGCAGATGCTCCGTGACCTCGAGATCCCCTTCCAGTCGAAGGTCCAGCTCTATATGGGCGGCTCGGAGGAGACCGGCATGGAGGATGTCGACCAGTTTGTCGCCTCCCACCCGATGCCCGATTTCTCCCTCGTGCCCGACTCGGAATTCCCCTGCTGTGTCTGTGAGAAGTCGAGCGCCGGTTTTGCCGCCAAGGCGGGCCGCAAGTTCAATCAGATCGTCGACTTTGCCGGCGGCATCGCCCAGAACGTCGTGCCCGACCTCGCGCATGTGACCTTAAAGGCGGACGAGGCGCTTGAGGCCGCGCTCAAGGCGAACGCCTCCGAGAAGTACGATTTCGCCCGCGAAGGCGAGCTGCTGACCATCTCCGCCCACGGCATCGGCGCCCACGCCGCTTCGCCCGAGGGTTCGGTGAGCGCCTTCAAGATGCTGGCCGATCTGCTGGCCGCCACCGAGGGTGTCGACAAGGAAGACCGCGCCACCATGGCGTTTGTCGGCAAGATCCTCGCGGACAACTACGGCGAGGCGCTGCATATCGCCAAGGAGGATGAGCTGTCCGGCAAGCTGACCTGCATCTCGGGCATCGCGTCGACCGAGGATGGGGTGCTGCACCTCAACTTCGACTCCCGCTGCGCCATCTCGACCACCGAGGAAGGGGTCAAGGCGGGCCTGGAGAGCTGCTTCGGACCGGAAGGCTGGGAGCTGACCCGCTACAAATACGGCAAGGGCTATGCCTATCCGAAGGACGATCCCCGCATTGTCATGCTCACCGACCTCTGCAACGCGGTGACCGGCAAGCAGTATGAGCCGTTTATCATGGGCGGCGGCACCTACGTCAAACATCTGCAGAACGCGATCGGCTACGGCGCGGCCTTCCCCGACGAGAGCTTCCCCGAGCTGGAGTTCGGCAGCGGCTGGGCGCATCAGGCGAACGAGGCCAACCGCATCAGCGACATGCTGCTCGGCATCAAGATCCTGCTGCTCGCGGTGATCGAGATCGACCGGTATCTGCATCAATAGGAACGACCGGGCGCTTCCCGGCGCCTGTGGAGAGGAACAACCATGAAAATCTATGAAGACAAGGCGCTGATCGAGCGGATCGATCGGTATCTGGCGGAACATAAGGGGCAGATTGTCGAGGATCTCAAGCGGATTGCCCGGCAGAAGAGCGTCGGTGCGCCGGCGACGGCCAACTGCCCGTTTGGTGACGATGTCTACCGGTGCCTCCAGCTCGGGGTCGAGCTGGCCCGCGAACGGGGCTTTCAGGCCGATCTCTACGACGGCAACCGGTATGCGCTGGCTGACTACGGCGAGGGGGATAAGCTGTTTGGCATCTTTGCCCACCTCGACGTCGTGCCGGAGGGCAGCGGCTGGCTGGGCGATCCCTACGACCCGATGGAAAAGGACGGCATGCTCATCGGGCGGGGGATTTCGGACGACAAGCAGGCGGCTATCGAGGGGCTCTACACCATGATGGCCATCCGCGATCTGGGCCTGCCCTTCCGCTCCCGCATCCAGCTCTTTATGGGCGGCGATGAGGAGACGGGGATGGAGGACGCCCAGGCGTATGTCGACCACCAGCCCAAGCCCGACTACGCGATCATCTCGGATTCCGATTTCCCCTACTGCGAATGCGAGACCCACACCCTCCGCTTCGCGACGACCACCGACCGCCCGCTCGAGGCGATCACCGAGTTTTACGCGGGCGAGGCGTACAACGTCGTGCCCGACTATGCCAAAGCGGTCGTCAAGGCGGACGCCGCGCTCGAGGCGGACCTGCGGGCGCGCGCCGGCGAGCGGTATGAGATCACGAGAGAGGGGGACAGCGTGGTGCTGGCCGCCCATGGTATCGGGGCCCATGCCTCCAAGCCGGACGGTTCGCTGAGCGCGGCCTGGCTGCTGGCCGAGCTGCTCAAGGACGCGAAGGGGCTGCCCGACTACGACCGGGAGACGATGGCCTTCCTTGCCTATCTGCTGTCGGACAGCGAGGGGAAGGCGCTCGGCATCGCCGGGACCGACAAGCTCGGCAACGTCCTCCACTGCATCAGCGGCATCATCCGCCTCAAAGAGGGCCATCTCTACCTCTTCTACGACTCCCGCGCGACGATGGAGACCGAGAAGGAGACCTCCTTCGAGGTACTGCACAAGCTGTTCGACCCGAAGGGTTGGATTATCTCGGAGGAATATTTCCGCGACGGTTATCTCATTCCAAAGGAAGACAGGCGGGCGCAGATGCTGCTCGACCTTTATAAAGGCGTGACCGGCAAGGATCACAAGCCCTACAAGACGGGCGGCGCGACCTATGTGCGCAAGCTTAAGACCGACGCGATCGTCTTCGGCGGCAACAACCCCGAGGAGCGCTTCCCGCTGCCGGCGGGACAGGGCTTTGCCCATCAGGCAAACGAGGCGATCTGGCC
>CASGDD010000220.1 GCA_949300115.1 uncultured Oscillospiraceae bacterium
GACCGACGCGATCGTCTTCGGCGGCAACAACCCCGAGGAGCGCTTCCCGCTGCCGGCGGGACAGGGCTTTGCCCATCAGGCAAACGAGGCGATCTGGCCCGACCAGATCCTGCTCGACATCAAGCTCTATATCCTCGCGATGCTCGAGCTCGATCGGATGTACCATGAGGCGTAACAAAACCCCTATCATATGACAAAAGGAGGCCCCTCGATGGCAAAAATCTATGAGGATAAGGCATTTGTGGAAAAGCTCGACCGCTGGATCGAAAGCAAGCGGGAGGATATCGTCGGCGATTTAAAGAAGCTGGTGGCCCAGAAGAGCCTGCGCACCGACCCGATCCCCGAGTGCATGTTCGGTGAGGACACCTACAAATGCCTGCAGCTCGGCAAATCGATCGCCGAGGAGCGCGGCTTCAAGGCCGAGTTCTGCGACGACAACAAATATGTGCTGGCCCACTATGGCGAAGGCGACAAGCTGATCTCCTTCCTCTCCCACCTCGATGTCGTGCCAGAGGGCAACGGCTGGCTGGGCGATCCCTTTGTGCCGCTCGAGAAGGACGGCCTGCTGATCGGCCGCGGCGTCGAGGACAACAAGAAGGCGATGGTGCAGGGGCTCTACACGATGATGGCGCTGCGCGATCTCGAGGTGCCCTTTAACTCCCGCATCGAGCTGTTCATGGGCGGCTCGGAGGAGACCGGTATGGAGGATGCCGAGGCGTATGCGCTGCGCGATCCCAAGCCGGATTTCGCCATCGTTTCCGACTCCTCCTTCCCCTACTGCCAGTGCGAGACCAACGGCATGGGCTTTGACGCCGTCGCGCCCCAGCCGTTTGTCAAGATTGCCGACCTCTATGCCGGCGAGGCGAGCAACGTCGTGCCCGACCGCGCCAAGGCGGTGCTCAACGTCTGCGAGAAGATGGAAGCGAAGCTGCGCGAGGCGGCCGGCGAGCGGATCACCGTCGAGCGGCAGGGCGACCAGGTCATTCTGACCGCCTACGGCGCCGGCGCCCATGCCTCCAGCCCGGAGGCGGGTGTCAACGCCATCTGGCTGATCGCCGACCTCATCTCCCGCATGGAGGACTTCCCCGAGCCCGACCGCACCATCATGGCCCAGACGGCCAAGCTGCTGGGCGACTGCTACGGCGAGGGCCTCGGCATCGCCTACGAGGACGCCCAGTCGGGCAAGCTGCACTGCATCAGCGGCAAATCCCGCGTGGTGGATGGCAAGCTGCACCTCAACTTCGACTGCCGCGCCTGCATCACCTCGACCGAGGAGGGGCTGGCCGAACAGCTCGGCAAGACCTTCGGCGCGATCGGTTGGGAGTGGAGCCACAAGAAGATGTTCTACGGCTACTACATTGAGCCGGACGACAAGCGCGCCCAGCTGCTGCTCGAGATGTACAAGAATGTCATCGGCCGGGATGACAAGCCCTTCCAGACGGGCGGAGGCACCTATGTCCGCAAGATGGGCGGCTGCGCGATGGTCTTCGGCGGCAATATCCCCGGCGAGACCTTCCCCGAACTGCCCGAAGGCCACGGCCATGCCCACCAGGCGAACGAGGCGGTGCGCATCGAGACGCTGCTGCGGGTCATCAAGCTCTATGTGCTGACGATGATCGAACTGGATCGGATGCTGCACGAATAATCCCCTCCGGCAACGATTCGGAGAGAAGGAGGCACTATGGCAAAGCTGTATGAGGACCGGGCGTTGGTCGACAAGATCGACCGCTATGTCCGGGAACATGAACGGGAACTGGTCGAGGACCTCAAAAACCTCGTGCGCATCAAGAGTGTGCGGGAGGCGGCCGAACCGGGCGCTCCCTTCGGCGCGGGTGTGCGCCGCGCGCTGACCGCGGCGGCCGAGCTCGCGGCTTCCAAAGGCTTCGCGGTCGAGACCTATAAGGATATGTACGCGCTGGCCCATGGCGGCGAAGGCGAGACAGAAATCGGGCTGTTTGCCCATGTCGATGTCGTGCCGGAGGGCAACGGCTGGCTGGGCGACCCCTTTGAGCCGATCGAGCGGGAGGGCGTCATCATCGGGCGCGGGGTGCAGGACGACAAGCAGGCGGTCATCCAGGGGCTCTATATGATGATGGCCATCCGCGATCTGGGCCTGCCCTTCCATTCCAAGACGCTGCTCTTCATCGGTTCGAACGAGGAATCGGGCATGGAGGATGTCGACGATTTCGCCCACACCTTCCGCCACCCCGACTGCTCCTTCGTGTCGGATAACTTCTTCCCCGTCTGCAAGTGCGAGAAGAACATCGCGAGCTTTTCGGCCACCGCCGACCATCCCTTTGTGATGATCGAGAATCTAAACGGCGGCGCGGCGCAGAATGTCGTGCTCGACCGCGCGACCGCCACCGTGCGGGCCCCCGAGGCGGTGCTCGACGCGATTGTGGCGAAGGCGGCGGAGGAGCCGCATGCCGAGGTCACCCGCGGTGAGGGTTATGTTGCGATCGTCGCGCACGGCAAAAACGCCCACGCGGCCACCCCGCAGGACAGCTTCAACGCCCTCGCGGTGATGGGCGGGCTGCTGAAGGATATCGAGGGGCTGGACGCGGGCGACCGCCAGCTGATGCAGACCCTCTATGAGACCACCCACGACTGCTACGGCGAGGGACTCGGCATCGCGAACGAGGACGACCGCTCGGGCAGATCGACCGCCATCAGCGGCATGTGCCGCACGAATGACGGGGTGCTCACCGTCTACTACAACGCCCGCTGCTGCATCAGCGAGACGAAGGAGCGGCTCGAGAGCATCCTCGGCCCCTATTTCGCGGCGCACGGCTTCCGCTGCACCCCCATCGCCTGGACGGCCGGCTACTACAGCGATCCGGCAACCGCCCGCAATGCCGCCCTCACCGACATCTACCGGACGGTGACCGGCAAGGAGCACGAGCCGTTTGTGATGGGCGGCGGCACCTATGCCCGCCATCTGAGCAACGCGGTGGTCTACGGCGGCCGGTATATGGACGACGACTACCACCTGCCCGCCGGACAGGGGACCGCCCACCAGACCAACGAGGCGGTGGTGATCGAGAGCCTCATCAAATCGATCGTCATCTACACGCTGGCTGCGCTTGAGGTCGACCGGCAGCTGCACGAATAAGCGAATCGCCTGACGATTTCCCACAACCCCCGAAGCACCGGCTTCGGGGGTTGTGCTGTATGGGGGATGGGATGGATTCCGATTTGTAGAATACAGAGAAAAAGATGCAAAACGTATAGAGAACTGCGGCGGATATCCTCTCCATGCCGCACGGGCGATGGGGCGGATGGGAGCGTGGGAGGGGCAAGGGCGGGATGGAACGGAAATAGAACATTTTGGATAATCAGATCTATTCTATACGGACAGGAAAAC
>CASGDD010000221.1 GCA_949300115.1 uncultured Oscillospiraceae bacterium
TCGGCGGGACAGAAATATCTGCGCGGCCTCTTCTGCGGCGGCACCCACACCGAGGAGACCATCCTCATCCTGCGGGAATTCCTGCCCGAGCTGTCGGCCAACGTCGGCTTCGGCGGCGCCAAGCTGCTTGCGAGCCCGCACATCAGCGTCGGCAACAGTGTCGTTGATATGGGCGATGAGGAGTTTACCAAGGGCAAACCCCATCCGGTCATGGATCCCTCGATCCTCTGCGACCGCATCCTGACCGAAGGCCGCGATCCCGAAACGGCGGTCATTCTCTTCGATATGCTCTTAGGCTACGGCGCCCATGAGGACCCGGTCGGCTGCATCGAAGGCACCCTGCGGCAGATCGTCGAGGAGACCCGGGCGGCCGGGCGGCACATCAGCCTGGTTGCGGCCATCACCGGAACCCAGCTCGATCCGCAGGATTTTGTGATGCAGAAACGCCGCCTGCAAGCGCTGGGCGTCCATGTCATGGGCAGCACCGCGAAGGCCGCGGTCCTGGCCGGGCTGATCGCTTCGAAATAAGGGAGGGAAACTACGATGAGCAAATCGTTATTCGATTCGGATATCGCGGCTGTCAACCTGGGTCTGCAGGCGTTCGGCGACGCCGTCACCAAGCAGGGCCGCGCCTGCACCAAGCTCGCCTGGAAGCCGCCCGTCGATCCGGAGCTGGTCCCGCTGCTCGAGGACCCCGAGATCAACGCGAAGATCGACGAGGCCAACCGGAAGGTCATGGATATCTTCCTGTCGGGCGAGTCCCACTGGGTTGGGATGAAGCGGGCGATCGATGTCGTCCCCGGCATGAAGCCCAACTACATCATTCACTCGGGGCCCCCCATCACCTGGGAGAAGATGGGCAGCCTGCAGCGGATCGGCAGTGTCGGCGGCGCGCTCCATGAGGGGCTTGCCAAGACCGAGGAGGAGGCGCTTGCCAAGCTCGAGTCGGGCGAGATCGAGGTGCAGTCGGCCTACGATTTCGACTGCATCGGCGCCGGCGCCGGGATCATCACCCCTTCGATGATCGTCAACATCTGCGAGGATGTCAAGACGGGCAAGCGCGGCTACTGCGCCCCCTTCGAGGGCCGGGACGGCCTCTCCCTCTGGGCGCTTTACAACGAGAAGGTCGAGAAGAACCTGCAGGTCATCGAAAATGTCTTCGCGCCAGCGGTCGATTCGGTGCTCGAAAAACAGGGCCCGATCAACGTCACCAGCATCATCGCCCGGGCGCTGCAGATGAACGACGAGATCCATACCCGTCAGACGGCGGCCAGCCTGATCCTCATCAGCGAGCTGATGCCCAAGCTGATGGCCTCCGACCTCGACCGGGAGACGCTCGCCACCTGCGTCAACATGCTGGTTGCCTCCGAGCGCTGGTTCCACCCGCTCGGCATGGCCTCGGCGATGAGTGTGCTCAAATCGATCCAGGGTATCGACCATTCGACCATCGTCACCATGTGCTGCTCGAACGGCGTGCAGAACGGCGTCAAATTTGCCGATACCGGGGACGAGTGGTTCTTAGCCGACGCGCCCCACTACTACGGCCAGTACTTCTCCTCCGAGTGGAGCGACGAGGATGCCTGCCTGCATATGGGCGACAGCACCGTCTGTGAGGTCGTGGGCCTGGGCGCCTTTGCGGCGGCGGCCGGCCCGGTCGTGCTCCGCCTGCGGGACGGCGATTACCGCGCCGCCATCAACCAGACGCTCGAGATGAAGCAGATTTCCTTTGGCACCAACTCCAACTACCCGGTGCCGCTGCTCGACTACCAGGGCCCGCCGCTTGGGATCGACGCCCGCAAGGTGCTCGAAACCGGCATCACCCCCATCTGCCACGGCGGCATTATCTCCAAGTACGGCGGCCAGATCGGCGCCGGCGCCGGCCGGTTCCCCATCGAGCCCTACCTGAAGATGATGCGCAAGTTCTATAAAAAACACGGCTATCTGAAATAACCCGCGCGGGGCCTAGGCCCGCGGTACTGACGATAAGGAGGATGCGCATGGAGAAACGTCCCTGGTATCAATGGGCCCATCGCTGGAACCAGATCAACCTGTCCGAGACCGATCCCAGAGACTGCGATATCGCCGTGTGGCGGCGGTATTGGCGGGAGAACGGCATCCAAGGAACCATCCTCAACGCGGCCGGCACGGTGGGATACTACCCAAGCGAGAGCCCCTACCAGTACCGCGCCAGGTACCTGGGGGGACAGGATTACTTCGGCGAGCTGTGCAAGGCGGCCCGCGAGGAGGGGCTGGCCGTCCTCGCCAGGATCGATTCCAACCAGGCGGTGGATGCCCTTTACGAGGCCCGTCCCGAATGGTTCTGCCGGGATCGGGCGGGACAGCCCCTCCGCCAGACCCCCGGCCGGTACTACACCTGCATCAACGGCGGCTACTACACCGAGCATCTCGCCAGCCTGATCGAGGAGATTGTCCGGCGGTATCACCCCGATGCGTTTGCGGACAACACCGCCACCGGCGCCCGCGGATTCATCTGCTACTGCGACAACTGCAGGCGGAAGTTTAAGGAGGATACCGGCCTCGAGCTGCCCCAGGCGGTGGATTTCGAGGATCGCACCTTCCGCATCTGGCTGCGCTGGAATCAGCGCTGCCGGGCGGAGCGGTATGCGGCGCTCAATGAGGTCACCACCCGCTATGGCGGCGAGGACTGCATCTACATCGGCATGTTCAAGGACGCCTATTCCCAGGGCATTCTCGAGCGGGTGATGGACGAGGTCGACTACGCCCCCTTCAACAAGGCGATTATGGTCGACGGCCAGATCCGGATGGCCCGTTCGAGCTTCGACAACAACACCATGCAGGGACTGCTGCTGCACGAGATCTTTGGGGAAGAAACCCTGGTGCTCGAGAGTGTCGCGACCTATACGCTGGCGCCCAACATGGTGCGCAAGTCGGCCAACACCCCGGGGGAGACCGAGTGCTGGATGGAAGCGGCGCTGCAGGGCGGCATTTCCCCCTCCACCCACTTCATCGGCGGCGTACAGGAGGATCAGCGGGCGCTGGAGAACGGCGCACGGATCTTCCGATGGGAGCGGGAGAATGAGGACTATCTCTACCACCGTACCCCCATTGCCAACATCGGCCTGGTCCGCAGCTTTGCCAACGGGTGCTACTACGGCAGGGAGCAGACATACGGCCGGGTGGAGATGCCCCAGAAAGGGATGCTCGCCGCGCTCAAACGCGGCCGGATTCCCTACCGCCCGCTCGACGCCCGCCAGATTGGGGAAAAGTCGGAGGATCTCCGGCTGCTCATCCTGCCGGAAATCGCGGTGCTGTCCGACCGGGAGCTTGCCGATCTCGAGCGGTTTGTCCGCGCGGGCGGCAGCGTCCTCTACACCGGCGCGACCGGCATGCTCGACGACCTCGGCTATCCGCGGGAGCGTTGCCCGCTTGACGAACTTTTCGGCATCGAACGGGAGGAGCGGGAGCCGATCGAACCGGCCTCCTCAACCGGCGCGCTCGACCAGCTGGGCGATTACAGCCTGCACAACTACATCCGCATTGCCGAACCCCGCCACCCGATCTTCCGCGGGTTTGAACGCACAACCATCCTCGGGCTGCATAGCCTCCCCTATCATGTCCGCTCGAAACGGCTGATCGACATTGCCCACCGGGTACCCAGCTTTCCGACCTATCCCCCCGAGGCCTCCTTTATGGAGGATGGGGAGCATGTCACCGACGAACCGGCCATCCTCGCGGGCGAGACCGGATTTGGCGGACGGGTGGTCTACTTCGCGGCCGACTACGACCGGAAATACGGCGAAACCTCCTTCGGCGATTACGGCGACCTGCTGAAAAACGCGATCGTGTGGGCGCTGGGCGGCGAAGAGAGGCTGCCGATGACGGTGGAGGGCCCCGGCGAGCTGAGCTGCGTGCTCTACGCCCAGCAGGAGGGCGCCCGCCTGGTGCTGCAGCTGCTCAACCATTCCGGCCTGGGCCGTTGGCCGGGGAGCATCGAGGAATTCTATCCGGTTGGGCCCGAGCGGATCTTCATCCGCACCGACCGCACCTTCCGGCAGGCCTATGCCCGCAATCTGGGCCGGCCGCTGCCCTTCCGGCAGACGGAGGAGGGCGTCCTCCTGCTGCTGGAGACGCTGTGCGATCAGGAGCTGATCGTCATCGAATAACATCCCGCCCTCTGTGCGGTGAGAGAAAAACAAAGGAGGGTTTTCATGGATCAGAAACCTTGGTATCAACGTGCCCATCGCTGGATGCAGGTCAACTCGGTCGAGACCGACCCGCGCGACTGCGACCTCGAGGTCTGGCGCCGCTACTGGCGAGAGAACGACATCCAAGGCACCATCATCAACGCGGCCGGTACGGTCGGTTATTTCCCCAGCAAAAACCCCTACCAGTATCTTGCGAAGTATCTCGGCGGCCGTGACTATTACGGCGATTTCAGCCGGATGGCCCGGGAGGAG
>CASGDD010000222.1 GCA_949300115.1 uncultured Oscillospiraceae bacterium
CGAACCGGAGCCCACCAACAGGCTGTGGCGCACCCCGATGAAATCGGCGAACTGCCGCTCAAACGCCTCGGCAAAACGGCCGGCGGTGAGGGTGAAGTCGAGCGCCGTCTCGACAAGGGCCGCCATCTCCTCCCCATCGAAAACCATGCCGCTGTAGGGGATCTGCCTGCCGTCCCACCGGCGATCCCGTTTAAATTGCGCATAGTAGGCGCGCACCGACGCAAGAATGGCCTCTCTCGCCTCCCGCTCGGTCATGCCCCCATCCCCCTTTCGTAGGCATCGATCTCCCGCCGCATCTCCCCCACAAGGTCGCCGCCCGCCTGCCAGACCCGCGTCCAGGCAACCGTCTCGGTCACCGCGCGCCTGAGTGTCCAGCGGGGATACCATCCGAGCCGGCGTCCCAGTTTGCTGCCGTCCAGCCGCAGCAGCGGCGCCTCGTGGGGGAAATCCGCCGGTTCGGCAATCCAGCGCATCCCCTCACCCCAGGCATCGCAGAAAAGCGCGGCCAACGCGCCATTCGAAATCCCGCTGCTCTCGAGCGGCGCGACATTGTAGCTGTCCGCCAGGGACCGGTCCTCCGCCTGCCTGCAGGCCACCGTGAGATAGGCGGCGAGCGGTTCCAGCAGATGCTGATAGGGGCGCACCGCCTCGGGATGGCGCAGCCGCACCGGTTTCCCCACGATCGCGGCGCGGATACAGTCGGGCAGCAGCCGGTCGGGCGCAAAATCCCCGCCGCCGATCACATTGCCCGACCGCAGGGTGGAGAGCGCCACCCGATCCCCCAGAAAACAGCGCCGCCAACAGCCGGCCGCCAGCTCGGCACAGCTCTTGCTGTTGGCATAGGGGTCCCAGCCGTCCAGCAGGTCCTCCTCCCGATGGGCGCCCCTCTCCGACTCGGCATAGACCTTGTCGGTCGTCACCAGCACCGCCGACCGGACCGTCGGCGTCTGCCGGATCGCTTCGAGCAGATGGACCGTCCCCATCAGATTGACCGCATAGCTTTCGGCCGGCGCCTCATAGCCCCGCCGGACCAGCGGCTGGGCCGCCAGATGGAAGACCACCTCCGGTCTCGCCGCCTGCATGGCCGCGTTCAGCGCCGCCGCGTCCCGGATATCGCCCAGCGTACTGTGCAGCCCGGATTCCCACGGCAGCAGGGCAAAAAGCCCATCCGGCTCGGGCGGCAGCGCATAGCCCCACACCTCCGCGCCCATCTCCAACAGCCAGCGGCAGAGCCAACTGCCCTTAAAGCCGGTATGGCCGGTCAGGAACACCCGCCTGCCCGCGTAAAATGACCTCAATCCTGCCAGATTTTCCACGGCGCACCCTCCTTCCAAAGTTTCTCCAGCTGCTGGCGGTCCCGCAAGGTATCCATACACTGCCAGAAGCCGGTATGCGGGCAGGCGGCAAGCTCCCCTTCGGCCGCCAGCCGTTCGAGCGGCTGACGCTCGAGGACGGTATCATCCCCCTCGATCAGCGAGAGCACCGCCGGCTCCATCACAAAAAATCC
>CASGDD010000223.1 GCA_949300115.1 uncultured Oscillospiraceae bacterium
GACCTCGGCCACCATCTCGAAGCCCTCATAACGGATGGACGCCGAGGTGGTAAACCGGTCGGCCAGCGGCACCTCCTCAAGCGGCACCGTCCCAGCCTCCCCCGAACGGCTCTGGCAGCCGCAGAGGGTTAGCATCAGCAGCATCGACAATAGCAGCAGACAACATCTTTTCATCCGGCAAAGCCTCCCCCAACCGATGACATCGGGCATGAATCTGGGGGAGTGGGATGGATGGGCGGATTACCGCCCCATCGACAGGAAAAGCTGCGGCAGCCCCTTTTCGATCAGATCGGTGGGCAGCATGGCGGTCTGGGAATACGCCTTGGCGGCGAGATCCCCGGCCATGCCGTGCAGATAGGCGCCCGCGACAGCGGCAAAGGCGGGCTCCATCCCCTGGGCGAGGAAGGCGCCGATCATACCGGTGAGCACATCGCCGCTGCCGCCCCGGGCCATGCCGGGATTGCCGGTCGGGCAGAGATACACCCGCCCGTCGGGCAGCGCAATGACCGTCCCCGCCCCCTTGAGCAGGGTGATGATGCCGGTGCGCCGGGCAAAGGCGGAGGCGTAACCGGCACGGTTGTGGAGAATCTGATCGATGGTTTTGCCGCAAAGCCGGGCCATCTCCCCCGGATGGGGGGTGACGATCAACCGGCGTCCGCCCGTCCCATCCATCCTATCTATATGCCGGGCGAGCAGGTTTATGCCGTCGGCGTCGATGACCACCGGGCAGCGGGCCGCCTCCAACACCCCGCGCAGGACGGCATCCGCCCCGTCGCCGGTCCCCAGCCCACAGCCGATCATCACCGCGTCGGCCGTCTTCATCCTCTCGAGGATTGCGTCCAGCGCCGTGGCGGCCAGGCCACCCCGGTCATCCTCGTCGAGCGGGGCGGTCAGCGCCTCCATGATGGCGGGGATGGGGGCGGCGAGCAGCGAGCGGGGCGCCATCAGGGTGACCAGTCCCGCGCCCGACCGGAGGGCCGCGCGGGTGGAGAGCAGCGCCGCGCCCGCCATGCCGACCGATCCGGCAATGTTGAGCAGCCGCCCATAATCCCCCTTGTGGGAGACGGTGGGCCGTTTGGGAAAGAGCGGACGGATGAGGTCGTTGTCGATCAGAAAATGGGTCTGGCGGATCGATTCGGCAACCTCGTCGGGCATCCCGATCGGCAGGGCGGTCACCGGCCCGGCCAGCTGCTTGCAGGGATAGGCGAGATGGCCGGGCTTGACCGTCTCGAACGCCAGGGTGCAGTCGGCCTCGATCGCGTGGGGATCGGCGTCGCCGCTGTCGGCATTGGCGCCGCTCGGGATATCGAAGGCGATCGTCTTGCCCTTCGCCGCGTTGACCGCCGCGAAGAGCGTCTGCAGCCGTCCGGGAATCTCCCCGCGGAAGCCGGTGCCATAGACGGCGTCGAGGATGAGGGCGGCCGATTCGATGCTGCCGAGGGCGCGCCCCTCCTTGTCGAGGGTAAAGTCGATGAGCGGAAGCCCCTCCTCCCGCAGCCGGGCGAGCATCTCGAGCGCCAGCTCCGAACGGGGCTCGCCGTCGGCCAGAATCACCGTCACCACCGCCCCATGCTGGGCCAACCGGCGGGCGGCGACAAACCCGTCCCCGCCGTTGTTGCCCTTGCCGCAGAGGACGACACAGCGGCTGCCGAAAATCGGTTCATGCCCGCGGATCCAGGCGGCTGCCGCGTTGCCCGCGTTCTCCATCAGCCGTGCCATGCTGATGCCATAGCTTTCGGTTTTGAGCTCGGCGGCCTTCATCTGTTCACAGGTCCATATGCGCATGGAATCTACCTCCTTGGGGTCGTGGCATCGGACGGGATGCCGGGTGGGGCGGGATAGGCGAGGACGACCGCCGCCGCGGTGGTATCGGTGTGGGTGAGGCTGACCGAAAAGGCGAGGCCCCGCGCCTCCGCCAGCTGCCGCGCCGCGCCGGACAGGACGAGATAGGGCGCGCCCGCCCCGTCCCGCAGCACCGCAACCTCCCCGAGCGCAAAGCCCCGGATGCCGCTGCCGAGCGCCTTACCAAACGCCTCCTTGGCGGCGAAGTTCGCGGCCACCGTCTGCGGCGGCGTCCCGCGCCGGGCGAACATCGCCCGTTCCTCCTCGGAAAAACAGCGCAGCAGAAACCGCGGATTCGCAAGGCTCCGCGCGATGCGGGCAATCTCCACCAGATCGATGCCAACGTACATGGCCGCCCCCCCCTTTTGATGCTACCAGTATAGCACAAAACGCCGAGTGATTGCATGATCTTTTCTGGCGGGGAGCCCCCGCTGGCGATTGCTTGATTTTTTCTGGTTTCCGATTTTGCTTTAGGCAAAATCGGCGAAAAAATCAAGGGCGCAATCGCGATGCGGGCAGTGCCCGGAGCCATTTGCGCTGCGCGCCGCCTTTCTTCGGCTGGTCGCGGGCTGGAAACGTTCGGTACATGACTTCCCAATTGCGCGACGTGGAACCGGCAACTTGCCGGTGAAATATGCCGCGATGCGGCATATGAAATGTACGACTGGATTTCATCCGAAATCCAGCGTACATGAAATATTAGTCCCCACTCGCGCGGGGACGAATATGTTGGAGCCGGCGCCCCCGCGCCGGCTTCTCTATAGGTGGGAGGATCGCTGTTGGGTGTTCCTCATCTTGGGTATCCGGATGGATCTTCCAACACGCAAAAATCCCCGAACTCGGGGATTTTTCTTGTCAAGTGCTCGGATTTTCTGTATACTAAA
>CASGDD010000224.1 GCA_949300115.1 uncultured Oscillospiraceae bacterium
AAACAAAGGACTTCGGTCCTTTTTTGCACCTTTAGCTCAGTTGGTAGAGCAGCTGACTCTTAATCAGCGGGTCCCGGGTTCGAGTCCCTGAAGGTGCACCAAAAACATCCGCATGAACTTCATGCGGATGTTTTTTTGCTGTTTTTACCTTTCCGCCTGCGGCAAAAGCGCAGGACTGCCCAGCGCCAGCGATTCCTGCAGATAGTGCAGGTAACTCTGCATATCGGGGGTGACGATCCGGTCTTGCAGGATGATCCAGCCAATTTCCATCTCAAGCGCACAGTTGGTAAGCGGGATGGAGGTGATTTTGTCGTCGATAAAGTTGGGTAGCAGACTGCCGGTGCCGATGTTGTAGCATAATGTGTGGCGCAGCAGGTTGATGGTGGCGTAGCGATCGCGCACGTAGATGACCTGATGGTGCGAATCGACCGACACGATCTCTTCGGCAAAATTGGAGGAATCGGCGTCCTGTTCATAGGAAATACAGGGATAGGCAGCCAGCTGCTCCAGTGTGACGCCGGATTGTTGGGCCAGAGGATGGTGCTTGCCGAGAAAGACATGGGGGACGAAGGATTGGAGAGGATGAAACGCGATCCCCTTTTCCTGCAGCAGCAATCGCATGACCGGAGCGGTTGAGGGCGCGAGGTAGATGACACCGAGCATGCTCCGCTGCTGAAAAACATCCTCGATCACCTCGGAGGTTTTGCCCTCCCGCAGATGAAGCTCGTAGCGGCGGTCGCCGAGGGTGTGGATGAACTGGATCAGCGCGCGGGTGGTGAAGGCGTAATGCTGGGAGGAAACCGACAGCCGGACCGGCTCTTCCCGGCGATCCGAACGAAACCGTTCGAGAATCAGCGCCTCCAGCTCGATCTGCTGTCGGGCGTAGCGGAGCAGTTCCTCGCCGTCGGCGGTAAAACGGACGGTGCGCCCCTCCCGGCGGAAGATTGCGATGTCCAGCTCGCTTTCCAACCGGGCGATCGCCTTGCTGAGGCTGGGCTGGGAGATATACAGGGCCTTGGCTGCTTTGTTGATCGAACCGCTCTTGGCGATTTCGACCAGATAACGCATCTGCTGTAGGGTCATACCATCACCTTATAGCCAAAAGTTATTATTTTTCATGAAAAAACGATATTTGATCCCTTCTATTGTATATGATACCGTAAGAGTAATCAAGAAGGAGGGGATTTTATGGCGGTGGATAAAAGCATGATGACCCGGCTGACCCATGCGGGCGGCAGCGATTTTGTCAAAAAGGTACAGCGGGGTGTGTCGGTTCCGCAGGTGGCACCGATTTATATGAGTTCGGTGTTTGCTTTTGACGATGTGGCCAGTCTGGACGCGGTCTATGAGCAGGAGGCGGACGGCTATGTCTATTCCCGTATGTCCAATCCGGGCATCGATGCGCTCTGCGAGGTGCTCTGTGCGGCCGAGGGGAGTGAGGGCGCGTTGGCTTTCTCCTCCGGCATGGCCGCCATCGTGACCACCATCCTGGCCCATGTGCAGGCGGGCGACCATATTCTTGCGCATACCGTGCTGTACGGTGGGGTGTATACCTATCTCAAGGAGGAGATCAGCCGGTTCGGGGTGGAGGTCGATTTTCTCGATATGCTGCATGAGAATGTCGAGGCGCATATCAAACCGAACACCCGTGTCATCTACACCGAAACCATCTCCAATCCACTGATGGAGGTGATGGATCTGCCGATGCTCTCCCGGATTGCCCATGCCCATCGGTGCAAGCTGATTGTTGACAATACCTTTGCGACCCCGGTCATCGCCCGGCCGCTGACGCTGGGGGCGGATGTCTCGATCTACAGCACCACCAAATACCTCGGCGGACACAGCGATCTCATCGGCGGCGCGGTGATGGCCTCCCGGGAGACGATCGAGCGGATTCGCAGCTGTCAGGTGCAGTACGGCTGCATCATGAGCCCCTTCGACGCCTGGCTGCTCACCCGCAGCCTGCGTACCCTCGAGGTCCGGGTGCTGCGCCACAGCGAGAATGCCCAGCGGGTGGCGGAGTACCTCGAACAGCATCCCAAGATTGAGCGTGTCTACTATCCCGGTCTTTCCAGCTCGGAATACCATCAAAAGGCGATCGAGATCTTCCGCGGCCGGCACTGCGGCGGGATGCTCAGCGCCGATATCGCCGGCGGAGCGGAGGCGGCCTGTGCTTTCATCGACCGCTGCAAGGGGATCAAATTTGTTCCCAGCCTGGCCGGGGTGTCGACCACCCTCTCCTATCCCGCCAAAACCTCCCACCGAGGCTATACGCCGGAGGAGCTCAAACGGGCGGGCATTTCGGCCGGCCAGATCCGTTTTTCGATTGGGTTGGAGGATCCCACCGATATTCTGGGTGAATTCGACCGGGCGCTGGCCAATCTCTAGAGGGTTATTCCTTTGTGACAGAACAAAGCCCACAGCGTGTCTGCCGTGACCGCTGTGGGCTTTTTGATGTGTGGGTTATTCCGTTATAGCAAAGGGTGCGTTCGCGGCTTAATGGGCCGATTCGGGGTAGGTGTAGTCGTCGACATACCAGATGCCATCCGATTGGAGGACGGTGAAATCGACCGTGCGGTAGGAGGGAAGATAGCTTGGATCGTCCAGCGCGCCCGCGTAGCCGGCGTTCTCCTCGTAGGTGGCGCGGACGACCATGCGGTTGTCGGAGACCTCGACCGGTTCGAGATCGGTGAGGGCATAGCCGTAGGAGTAGCCGGTGCGCCAGGGGCCCAGCCGCCAAACCCGGCCGTCGTCGGTTTTGGTGATCCGCACGACGTCGCTCGTCTCATACTGGGCGAGGGCGTTCGGCGTGAAGATGCCGGCCACCGTCTCATCATAGTCGAGCAGCTCCCAGAAGGCCGGCATCCCCTCATCCAACACCGCCTCCTCTCCGATCGAAAAGAGCAGGTTGTCATCCACATTGTAGGCCTCGCTGGCACAGTACCAGAGATCGATGAGGATGCCGGTGATGTCGTTGCCCGCGGCGTCGCGGATCTCGATGCCACTGTAGTCGCGCAGGGGGGAGAAACCGCCGGGATAGCGCTTGCCGGTCGGTCCAAAGTCCCAGGAGGCCGTCTGGACGCTGCTGTCGGGCAGCAGCTCGAAGCTCTCGGCGATGATCTGCAGGTCGGTCTCATCGATGGGATAATCGGCCTCAAATCGAAGCCCCGCGTAGACCAGCAGTGCGTCGTTGTTGCAGAGGATACCGGTTGTTTGGAGGGTGGGGACGGCGGCCCAGTTGGTATCGGGATGCTCGGCGAGGTAGGCGGGGTCCATATAGTTGACCGTCGCGATGCCGCTCTCCCCCTCCGCATAGCGGTGGACCGGGGTGTAGGGGTCCCAAACCTCCAGCCGTCCGAGCCGCAGCTCGTAGTAGATCGTTTTGTAGCGCTCCGCCTCCGGCAGCTCGTCGATCCCTTCATAGGCCTCATAGCGGTTGAAGCCGAGGGTACCGACCTTTCTCCCCCCGTCGAAAATCTCGACCGGTGTCCAGAGTGCCCCGCCCGCGCGGTGCTCCGTGTCGGGGAGCCGCACCTCCCAGCTCTCCGGCAGCAGCAGATGGGCGGTGAAGGGGGTGGTGTCATAGAGGAAGGCATTGGCATCCGTCCGGCCGTCCTGGTAGGCGGGGAAGGTGATATAGACGGTGTTGTACCCCTCGACCGTCACATCCTCCGGCCCGTCGGCACCGCCGTTTGTTTCCACCGCGGAGTCGATCGGGCCGCCACCGGCGATCGCCAGCAGATCGATCGAGCGTTCGGCGGTGCCGTCGCCATCCGGCAGGGAAGCATCAAGCAGCAGTTCGAGGTAGTGGGTTTCATTCAGATCGATCGAGTAGGCCCTGCCGGGTACCCAGCTGTGCTGGCTGTTCTCCTCCTCGAAGAGATGGACGCTCATCCCCCCGCCGGTATCCCCCATGGCCACCCTGCCGGCGACGAGAATGTTCCAGTCCTCCCCCTCGGTATACCCGGCCGGCAGGGTGAAGGTGAGAATCCCCGATTCATAGGTGATGCTCCCTTCGAGCGCGTCCAGTGCCTCGTCGGCGGTGAGATGCAGGCGGCCGGTGAAGGTGCACCGCGCCAGCAGCGACAGACAGAGCAGCAGCGCGAGCAGGGCGGGGATGGAGACCTTG
>CASGDD010000225.1 GCA_949300115.1 uncultured Oscillospiraceae bacterium
ATAGCGGGCAATCACCGTCAGATAACTCGCGTGCGGCCCCTGCAGCCCGAACTTCTCCATCTCCTCGGCGGCCAGCCGGTGCCAGTACCGGGAGATCGCCGCGATGGCCATCGAAAACCGCTCAAACCGGTCGACCATCCGTCCCGCCCCTTTCTTCCCCCTTTGCGGAGGATAACGTTGAAATTACAACTTCTATAGCATAGCACGGAGATGTTGTAATGTCAACATCTCATCCGGCAGTGCCCCGGAGATCGATTTTGGGAAGAAGCCCCGCCGATAGCCGCCCATGGGGTGAGAACACCGACAGCGGCGCTCACTTAGGGCAGCTGGTTTCACCCTTTTGTCTGGTGTTGAGAGCGATATAGCCGGGCTCCCTCCCGTTGGATGGCGGCAAAATTCCAAGGTGGATTCCCATCCGGCAACTTGCCGCCCGCGTGGGCATGTACGGCGTCTGCCCTGCTTTACAATCTCCCGGCGCGGAGGGCCGCTTCGTTCCTCACCCCCCGGCCGCGGGTGGATGGCCCGCGGGATCGATCCCCCAAACCATCCCCCGAGGGCGGGACGATAAAAGACGTCGGAATGTGTATTTGTATAGATTTTCGGTTGTATAGCGCGGTAATTTATGCTATAATAACCAAGAAAATTACGGATGAGGCAATGCGCGGCCGTCAAAACGGGACAGCCGCGGATGTGCGGAAGCCCGGCGGAGAAGGGGCCGGGCGGGCGCCGCGGCATGGGCGGCGCGGGCAACAAGGGAGGAATTGTGGTGAACGGCAGAGAACAGGGAGACCGGGCGGCGCGCGTCCGGGAGGCCGCGAGCCGGATGATGCATCTGCATTATGTGGAAAATGATGTTGAAGGGCTGCTCGGCTATTTCGACGATCGATTTGGCTGGATTGGGACGGCGGAGCAGGAATACGCGCTGGGCGCCGAGACGGTCCGGGGGATCTTCCGGCAGTTTGTCGGCAAGGTGCCCCGCTGCATCCTTTCGGAGGAGCAGTACGACGTGCTGCCCCTCGCCCCCGATGTCGACCTCTGCATCGGGCGGCTGTGGATTGCGACCGATCCCGCGACGGGCAGCTGCCTGCGGGTGCATCAGCGGCTGACCTTCATCTTCCGCTGGGTGGAGGGGGCGCCGCGCTGCTGCCATATCCACATCTCCAACCCCTACAGCGAGATGACCGAGCAGGATGTCGGTTTTCCACAGGGCATGGCCCAGCAGTCGGCCGACTATCTCCACGAGCAGCTCGAGCTTCAGAAGAAGCAGCTGATCGCCCAGACCGCCGAACTGCGGAGCATCTACAACACCGTCCCCTGCGGCATCCTCCGGCTGCGCCGGCGGGCCGACCGCTATGAGCTGCTGACCTTCAACCGGGCACTCTGCCGGCTGCTGGGATCGACCCGTGAGGAGATCGAGCGGGCCGACTGGTCGCGCGGCTTTTTGGGCGAGGTGCTGGCGGAGGATACCCCGGCGCTGGCACGGTCGATCGAATCGCTGACCCTGCCGGGCGACCGCAGCGAGCTCGACTACTGCATGCACAACCGGTCGGGCGGGCTTTCCTATCTCCACTGCTGCAATACGCTGATCTCGGCCGATGGGGAGGGGGAGGTCATCCAGCGGATTATCTTCGACATCTCCGAACGGGTCCGGATAGAAAATTCCCTCCGGCGGCTGAGCTTTGAGGATTCGCTGACCGGGCTTTACAACCGCAACAAGTTTAACCTTCTCACCGACCTCTATCAGAAGACCCCGCCCGCCCGGCTGGGGGTGGCGTCGCTCGATCTCAATGGGCTCAAGGAGATCAACGACCGGATGGGCCATGCCGCCGGCGATGGACTGCTCGCCCGCACCGCCCTGCATATCGCCCGCAGCTTCCCCGGCCAGGCCTACCGCGTCGGTGGGGACGAGTTTATCATCCTCGACGAGCGCAGCGACGAAATTTTCTTCCGCCGCGCCATCGAATCGCTCCATGCGTCGATGCAGCGGGACGGCATCAGCGTCGCCATCGGCGTCTCCTGGCGGGGCGAGCGCTGCGACATCACCGAGCAGCTCATCGAGGCCGACCGCCGGATGTACCATGTCAAAGCCCAGCACTACGCCAACGCGTGATGTTTCGGAGGTCCGGTTTCGTCCATGAACCCCGGCGGAAAGAGGATCGCCGCGGCGGCGATGCCGGAGCTCTCGGCGTTGACAAGGGGAGGGTTTCGCGGGGATTTTTGTGTTTCCTGATATCCACGATGAGGAACGCCCAACCGCTATCCCCCACGCATCAAGAAGCCGGCGCGAGGGCGCCGGTTTTTTGAGTGAAGAGTGAATGGAGTGAAAAGTGAAGAGTGGTGGTGTGAATGCCTTGCATTCACATTAGGATAGGGAATCTTCTCTATCTCGAATATCCAAAACAAGGTACGCTCAACATCGATCCTCCCACGCATAGAGAAGCCGGCGCGGGGGCGCCGGCTCCAACATATCGACCCATGCGCGAGGATGGGTCGATATTTCATGTACGCTGGATTCTGGACAGAATCCAGTCGTACATTTCATATGCCGCACCGCGGCATATTTCATATTTGTCCAATCGGATGATTGGACAAATATTTCATTGCGATTGCGCCCAGGATTTCGCCGCCGATTTGCGTAAAGCAAATCGGCGGCGAAATCATAACCGCAATCGCGATGAAATATTTGCCCAATCATCCGAGTGGGCAAATATGAAATATGGCCTGCGGCCATATGAAATGTACGACTGGATTCTA